>JAIXZR010000025.1 GCA_027489455.1 Rubrivivax sp.
CCATGCCGTCGCCCTGCACCAGGCCCATGGTGCCGGCGTAGCTGTAGGGCAGGATGGCCTGGGCGCCTTCCGGGCCCCGTGCGGCGATAGCCTTCAGGCGCGCAGCGATGTCGTCCAGCGCTTCGTCCCAGCTGCAGGGGGTGAATTGGCCTGAACCCTTGGGGCCCGTGCGGCGCAGCGGCGTCAGCACGCGGGCCGGGTCGTAGCTACGTTCGGTGTAGCGGCTGACCTTGGTGCACAGCGCGCCGTGGGTGGGCGGGTGCTCGGGGTCGCCCTGCACCTTGATGGCGATGCCGTCCTGCACGGTCACCTGTAGCGCGCAGGTGTCGGGGCAGTCGTGCGGGCAGGCCCCCCGCACGGTACGCACGATGGGCACGGTTCGCGCGGTCTTCAGCGCCACGGCGCCAGCGTCTGGGGTCGTCATCGCGCAGACTGTGCCACAGCCGCCACGCCGCTAAGATGACCCGACATCCGCAAGAAGGACCGCGCCCATGAACCTGATCGAACCCATCCTGGCCGACGCCCAAACCGTGGCCGCCATCCGCCGCGACATCCACGCCCACCCCGAGCTGTGCTTCCAGGAAGAACGCACCGCCGACGTGATCGCGCAGGCGCTGACGGACTGGGGCATCCCCGTGCACCGCGGGCTGGGCAAGACGGGCGTGGTGGGCATCGTGAAGAACGGCACCTCCCCCCGCGCGGTGGGCCTGCGCGCCGACATCGACGCCCTGCCGATGACCGAGCACAACACCTTCGAACATGCAAGCAAGCACCCCGGCAAGATGCACGCCTGCGGCCACGACGGCCACACCGCCATGCTGCTGGCCGCGGCCAAGCACCTGGCGCGGCCCGAGAACCGGCACTTCGACGGCACGGTGTACCTGGTGTTCCAGCCGGCCGAAGAAGGCGGTGGCGGCGCGCGCGAAATGATGAAGGACGGCCTGTTCGACAAGTTCCCAATGGAAGCCATCTTCGGCGCGCACAACTGGCCGGGCATGGCGGTGGGGCAGTTCGCCATCAAGGACGGCCCCTGCTTTGCCAGCAGCAATGAATTCAAGATCGTGGTGCGCGGCAAGGGCGCGCATGCGGCCATGCCGCACAACGGCATCGACCCGGTGCCCGTGGCCTGCCAGATGGTGCAGGCCTTCCAGACCATCATCACGCGCAACAAGCGGCCCATCGACACGGGCGTGATCTCGGTGACCATGATCCACGCCGGCGAAGCCACCAACGTGGTGCCCGACAGCTGCGTGATCGAAGGCACGGTGCGCACCTTCACGATGGAAGTGCTGCAGATGATCGAGGACCGCATGAAGTTGGTCGCCGACCACACCGCCGCGGCCTTCGGCGCCACGGCCGAGTTCAGCTTCAAGCGCAACTACCCGCCGACCATCAACCACACGGCCGAGACCGCCTTCGCGCGCCGCGTGATGGCCGACATCGTGGGCGCCGGCAACGTGCATGAATTCGAACCCACCATGGGCGCCGAGGACTTCAGCTTCTTCCTGCAGCAGGTGCCTGGCGCGTACTTCCTGATCGGCAACGGCGACGGCAGCCACCGCGCCGGCGGCCACGGCCTGGGCCCCTGCATGCTGCACAACCCCAGCTACGACTTCAACGACGAACTCATCCCGCTGGGCGCCACCTGCTGGGTGCGCATGGCCGAGGCCTGGCTCAACGGCACACATCGCGGGGCATGACGGCCGCCGCCTGCTTCGCGCAGAGCTACGGCCAGGCCCGCAGCCGGTTCATGGCTGCGGCGGCGCGCGCCGGGCTGGACGTGCAGTCGCTGGTGCACCCGCTGCGCGGGCAGGACGGCGAGGCCCTGGCCCTGGACGTGGCCCGCGCCGGCCCGGCCGATGCGCCGGCCGTGCTGATGATCAGCAGCGCCTGCCACGGCGTCGAAGGCTTCTGCGGGTCGGGCGTGCAGAACGCCCTGCTGGCCGACGCCAGCTTCCACGCCGCCGCGCAAGCCGCCGGCGTGGCCGTGCTGTACCTGCATGCGCTGAACCCGCACGGGTTTTCGTGGTGGCGCCGCACGACGCAGGACAACATCGACCTGAACCGCAACTGGCAGGACTTCAGCCAGGCCCTGCCCGCCAACCCGGGCTACACCGAACTGGCCGACGCAATCGTGCCGGCCACCTGGCCGCCCACGCCCGACAACGAAGCCGTGCTGGCCGCCTACGCCGCGCGCCATGGCGCACCAGCACTGCAGACCGCCATCACCGCGGGCCAGTACACGCACCCCGACGGCCTGTTCTACGGTGGGCGGGCCCCCAGCTGGAGCCGGCTGGCACTGGCCACGGCCCTGGCCGAACACGCCACGCGCTGCGAACGCCTGGCCTGGATCGACCTGCACACCGGCCTGGGGCCCAGCGGCGTGGGCGAACGCATCTTTGCCGCCCGCCACGACGCGGCCACGCTGGCGCGGGCCCGCGCCTGGTGGGGCCCGGGCGTGACCTCTCTGGAAGAAGGCAGCAGCAGTTCGGCACCGCTGACCGGCATGATCTGGGGCGCCGTCGGCGAGATCTGCGCGCAGGCCGAATACACCGGCATCGCGCTGGAATACGGCACCCTGCCCTTGCCGCAGATGCTGGGCGCCCTGCGCGCTGACCAGTGGCGCGAGAACCACCCGGAAGCACCGCCCGCGCTGGCCGCGGCCATCCGCCGCGCCAACCGCGACGCGTTCTACGTCGACACGGCGCCATGGCGCGAGCAGATCCTGGCCCAGGGCATCGAAGCCGCGCACCAGGCGGTGCGGGGCCTGGAGAAAGACCTCGCGCAAGGCCTGTCGCCCACGCGCTGATCAGGGCGTGCCAAGGAAGAGATAGGCGTTGGTGGCCCCGCGGTCGCCCAGCCCCAGGCCCAGATAGACCGGCCCCAGCGGGCTTTGCCCGCCCACGTAGGCCACCACCGACCCCAGCAGGCCCACCCGGCGCTGCAGCGCGTAGGGCTGCGAGACCCGGCCCAGCTCCAGCCCCAGGCCCAGGCGCAGGTCGCCGCGCAGGCCCAGGGGCGCGCGGCCGACGATGCGTTCGGCCCGCAAATGGCCGTAGGCCACGCCATCGCCCAGGAACTGCCCCTTGGCGTAGCCCGACAGGTTCAGGAAGCCGCCCAGCTGCGCGGCCTCGTTCACGGGCAGGCGGCCGCGCGGTGAATCGGTCCAGCCCAGCCGGGCGCCCAGCACCCAGTCGCCCAGCGGCAGCGCCGCCCGGCCCACCAGGGCCACGCGGCTGAAGCCGCGGTCTTCGGGCACGTAGACGCTGGCCGACAGATCCCAGCCCTGGCGCGGGAAGTACAGGCTGTCGGACCGGTCGAGCTCGAGCGCCACCACCAGCCCGCCATAGCGGCGCTCGGGCAGGCCGGCAAACACGTCCAGCCCGGTTTCAAGCGAGCGCGTGGCCTGGTTCTCGCGCCAGCCCAGGCGCAACTGCCCCAGCAGCGGGAAGTTCAACCCCAGGCCGATCTCGCCGCGCGTGGTGGCACGGCGGTATTCGGCCACGCGCTGCTCGATGAAGAAGTAGTCCAGCCGGTCGCGGGTGTAGGACGTGTTGACGTAGCCGAAGAACCGCTGCGTGGCTTCCAGCGGCTGGTAGAACTCCGCCGCCAGGCCGGTGCTGCTGCCCAGATCGCCCGTCAGCAGCAGCTCGCCGCCCAGGCGGTTGAGCCAGGTCTTCTGGTAGCCCAGGCGCAGCTGGTACGTCGACCCCAGTGCCAGCGTGCTTTCCAGCCGCAGGCCGAAGCGCAGGTAGTCCGGGCCCCAGCTCTTTTCCACCGGCATCACGCGCAGCACGTTGCGGTCGCCCACACGCGTCAGCCGGTAGTCCACGCGCTCGTAATTGCCGTCGCCGAAGACGCGCAGCAGGTCGCGGTTCAGGGTCTCGGTGTTCAGCGGCGCGCCGGCCAGCTGTTCCAGGTGGCGCGTGATCGCCGCGGCGTTGACGCGCTGCACGCCTTCGATCTCGATCGCGTCGATCTGGGGCGATTCGCCGCGCGCCACGGCCACCCGCTGCTGCCACTGGGCATAGGCGGCCTCGGGCACCGCCAGCGCCGCCAGGGCGTCGGCCTTCATCTCGGCGGCCAGGCGGCCGTGGCCGGCGGCTTCGGCATGGCGTTCGAAATCGGCCGCCGTGACGCTGCCCAGCCCGGGCTGGATGTAGATGTCGCGCGGCGTCAACGTCGCCAGCGAAGCGCTGACGTTCTGCTCGGTGAGCAAGGCCACCATCTGCGCCGACACGGAAAAGAAGCCACTGATGTCTTCCGGCTTGAGCAAGGGCGATCCGACGTTGACCGCGATCACCACCTGTGCGCCGCAGCGTTCGCGCACCTCGCGGATGGGCACGTTGTCCACCAGCCCGCCATCCACCAGCTTGCGGCTGTCCACGTCCTGCGGCGCCATCAGCCCGGGCACGGCCATGCTGGCGCGCATGGCCTGCGTGAGGCTGCCTTCGCGCAGCACCACGCGGGCGCCGGTGCCGATGTCGGTGGCGATGATGGACACCGGCAGCGGCAGCTGCGACAGGTCGCGCTCCATCACGTCGGCATGCACCAGCTGATTGAAGAACAGCTTGATCTTCTGGCCCGACACCACGCCCGGCGGCGCCACCAGCCCGCGTTCGGTGACGCCGGTTTCCGAGCCGGGCAGGAAGCGCTGCGCCAGCCGCTTGCTGCGGAAGTTGAGCTCGGTGAAATCCGGGCTGTCGACGAACATGTCGGCCCAATTGGCCTTGCCCAGCGCCACGCGCATCTGCGCCGGGCTCAGGCCGGCCGCCCAGGCCCCTGCCACCAACGCGCCCATGCTGGTGCCGGCCACGCAGTCCACGGGCACGCGCAGGCGTTCCAGCACCTCCAGCACGCCGATGTGCGCCGCACCGCGCGCACCGCCGCCGCCCAGCACCAGGCCCACGCGCGGGCGGTCCTGGGCCCAGGCGGCGCCGGCAGTGCCCAGCAAGAAGGTGAAGAGACAGGCTGCGGCGGACAGCCGGCGCGACAGGCGGACATGGAGCATGGGCCGGATTCTGGCCCGTGCCCTGCCGGCCGCGCAGCGCAGCGCCGTTACTGCATGAAGCCGATCGGCGAACGCCGCCCGCCGGGATCGGGCAGGTCGGCCAGCTCGATGCTGCTGCGGCCGGCCAGACGCGCGTTGCCGAAGGCCGTCATCCAGGCGCGGCGCATCTCGCGCGGCGCCATCGCGGCCAGGCGCTCGAGCACGGCCTCGGCGGGGTCGGGGTCGAAGCGGCGGCCCCAGTCGTGCTCGGCGCGCAGGCCGCAGTACAGCCGCAGCGCGATCGTGCGTGCCGCGTCGGCGTCCGGCGCCAGCACCTCGAACACGTTCATGCGGTTGAGGATGGGGTCGGGGATGCTGCGCTCGTCGTTGGCGGTGGCGACCCAGATCACCTGGCTGGCGTCGATCGCGACTTCGGCAAACTCATCGGTGAAGGCCTGCGCGGTGTCGTGCTCCAGCAGGCTGTAAAGCGCGCCCAGCGGGTCGTAGGCGTGCTCGCCGCGGGCCTTGTCGATCTCGTCGACCACCATCACCGGGTTGGCGTAGGCGCCGTCGACCAGGGTCTCGAAGACCTTGCCCGGGCGGGCGCCCTTCCACTGGCTGCTGGCGCCGGACAGCACCCAGCCGGCGGTGAGGCTGCTCATGCTGATGAAGCCCAGCCCGGTGCCCAGCAGGCGCGAGATCTCGCGCGCGAAGTGCGTCTTGCCGATGCCCGGCGGGCCCAGCAGCAGCATGGGCGTGATCTCCAGCGCGTCGCGGCTGTCATGGCACAGCGCGAGCTGGCGCTTGACGTCGTCCAGCACCTCGTGGAAGTTGGGCATCTCGTCGTACAGATGCTCCATCGCCGGCAGGCCGCTGGGCTTGACCTGGAAGCGCTCCGGGCCCTTTTCCAGCATGCGTTCGTAGGTGGCGCGCAGGGTCTCGTGTTCCCGCTGGGGCAGCTTGTCCAGCCGCTTTTCCACGTCGCCCACGCGGTAGACCGAGCGCATGCTGGCGATCGGCATGGGCGGCATCGGGTTCGGGTTGAAGGGAACGAGACCTTGCTTGCGTTCACTCATCCGGGGCTCCTGCTGCGCCCCTGCCGATGTGACAGGGGCGTGACCATTCAAGCACAGCGTGCCACAAGCGCCAACCTGATCAAAGCGGTGAGGACACCGCAATTGCGGGGATGGCGTGGCCAGCAGGCTTAGCAAGCCACGCGCCTGCCGTTCATCGCCGCAAGCTGCAAGTCGTCAGCGCCGCCCGTCCCCTCGTCGCAGACGCGTGGCGCCGCATGCGGGCGCTGCCTACATTCACACCATCGAATCACCCCCCCAGCGACCCCGGAGCCCACCATGAACCACCTGACCCAGACCCCTGCCCCCGCCACCGTCAACGCCATGGGCCGCAGCGCCCCAGGCCCGGACATCGCCCCCGCCGGCACACGGGGTGCCGGCCTGGCCTTCGCCGCCATCATGACCCTGGCGATGCTGCTGGGCGTGGGCACGCTGGCCCAGGTCGACGGCCCGGCCGAGCAGCTGGCCAAGGCCCCGGCCGCGGCCTCTGCGCCCGCCGCGCAGAGCTGACGCCGCCGCCCCACGGGGCGCGCTGGTGCATCCCCTCCTCCTGCGTCTCTTCGTCTAGAGACTTCACGCGCCCTGGCTTGCCAGGGCGCCTTTTTTCGTGCCACTGCGGCTGGCCTGGACGCCATTTCTGCCGTTGCAAACCATCCCTTTTCCGCCCTTCGCCGCCAGCGCCCAGGCCCAGACTCGCGCGCAGTCCCCCAACCTCGGCAGTCCCCATGAACCTCAGCATCCGCCAGCGCCTGTGGGCGCCGGCTTTCCTCATTGCACTGGCCATCATCGCGATGGCGGCCAGCATGACCCTGCGTACCCAGCACCTGGTGGCGGAAGGCAACGCGCAGCAGGCCCTGCGCCAGGCGCAGCTGGAATCGGCCTACCAGGTGCAGGTGGCGCTGCAGATGCTGACGGCAGCGCCGGCAGGCACCGATGCAGCACAAGCCCAGGCCCAGGTGCAGCGGGCGCTGGCGCGCCTGGCCGAAGGCGCCCAGGCGCTGGCCGAAACCGCCGATCTGCAGCCCCTGCAGCAGGCGGCCGCGGCATCGCTGCAGGCTGGCCAGGCGCCCGCGGCGCTGGAGGCCGCCAGCGCCTACGCACGGCTGCAGGGCGAACGCGCCAGTGCCGACCGCGTGGCCGCGGGCCAGGCCCGCATTCGCACCATCCAGATCACCGTGGGCGTGATGGCGGCGATGGTGCTGATGGTCGTGGTCAGCACCGCCTTGCTGGTGCGCGCCATCTGCCCACCGCTGGACGAGGTGCGTCGCGTGGCCCACCGCATCGGCCAGGGTGACCTGAGCGGCAGCATCCCCGCCGGCCGGCACGACGAGATCGGATCGGTGATGCGCTCGCTGCAGGCCATGCAGGACGCGCTGCGCAACATCGTGCGGGAGGTGCGCGGCGTGGCGGAATCGATCCAGGTCGCCAGCCGCGAGGTGGCTTCGGGCAACCAGGATCTCTCGCAGCGCACGGAGCTGGCGGCGGCCAATTTGCAACGCACGGCTTCGTCGATGCAGCAGCTCAGCGGCGTGGTGCAGCACGGGGCCGACGCCGCGCGTGAAGCGCAGGGCCTGGCGGAAGATGCCAGCCAGGTGGCCGGGCGCGGCGGCGAAGTCGTGGCGCAGGTCGTCAGCACGATGCAGGACATCGACAGCAGCTCGCGCCGCATCGCGGCGATCGTCGGCACCATCGACGGCATCGCCTTCCAGACCAACATCCTGGCGCTCAATGCGGCAGTGGAAGCCGCGCGTGCCGGCGAACAGGGCCGCGGCTTCGCCGTCGTGGCCAGCGAGGTGCGCCAGCTGGCTGGCCGCAGCGCCGCTGCCGCGCGCGAGGTGCGCGGCCTGATCGGCGCCAGCGTGGAACGCGTGGCCAGCGGCACCGCGCTGGTGGGCGACGCCGGCAGCACCATGACCGAGCTGGTGGGCAGCGTGGAACGCGTCAGCGGCGTGATCGGCCAGATCACGCGCGCGGCCAGCGAGCAGAGCAGCGGCATCCACCAGGTGGCCAACGCCGTGACCCAGCTCGACGAGATGACGCAACGCAACGCCGCACTGGTGGAGCAATCTGCCGCAGCGGCCGCCAGCCTGAAGGACCAATCGGTGCGCCTGGTGCGGGCGGTGGAAGTCTTCCAGCTGGCGCCTGCCGGGCAAGACCGCTAGTAAGTCCGGCCCTTGCGGTACTGCGCGTGCTGGCGCCGCTGCAGCGCCGTGCCGCGGCCCATGGCTTCGAACGACGCACCGGCGTGGGCCTGGGTGATGGCCAGGCCCAGCGCATCGGCAGCGTCCTTGCCCGGCAGGGCGCTGAGCGCGAGCAGCCGGCGCACCATTTCCTGCACCTGCGCCTTGTTGGCCAGGCCGTGGCCGACGATGGCCTTCTTCATCTGCAGCGCCGTGTACTCGGCCACCGGCAGCCCGCGGCTGACCAGCGCCGCCAGCGCCGCGCCGCGCGCCTGGCCTAGCAGCAAGGTGCTCTGCGGGTTGACGTTGACGAACACGATCTCGACCGAGCAGGCCTGCGGGACGTAGCGTTCGACGACTTCGCACACGCCGTCGAAGATGATCTTCAGCCGCCCCGGCAGGTCACCGCGCGGCGCTTCCAGCGTGCTGATGGTGCCGCTGGCCACATAGGCCAGGCGCTGGCCTTCGGCATCGATGACGCCAAAGCCGGTGCGCTGCAGCCCGGGGTCAATGCCGAGGATGCGCATGCGCAAGGGGAATCCGGGGCTTCATACCTGGAAGTACCAACGCACTGAGTGGAAGAACACCGGCGCGGCAAAGCACAGCGGGGCCACGCGGTCCAGCAGGCCCACGGCGCCAGTGACGCTGGCGGTGTTGCCCCAGAAGCGCACGCCGGCGTCCTTCTTCAGCGCCTTCATCACGAACTCGCCCAGCGTGCCGGCACCGCCGGCCACCATCGCCATCGCCAGGGCCTGGCCGGCCTTGAAGGGCGTGATCCAGAACAGCAGCGCCCCCACCAGCCCGGCCGCCAGCACGCCGCTGCACCAGGCGCGGTAGGAGAAATCGCGGTCGATCTGGCGCGCCACCGGGCGCCGGCGCAGCCAGCCGCTGGCGCCTTCCTGGGCCAATTGCGCAGCCACCGTCACCATCACCAGGAAGAACAGCAGGAAGGCCCCGCGCCCCTGGTGGCCGCGGAATTCCAGCAGCAGCAGCGCCGGCGCATGGCTCAGCCCGTAGACGCAGACCATGATGCCCCACTGGATCTTTGCGTTGCGCTCCAGGAAGCGCTCCGGATCGCCTGCCAGCGCGCTGGCCACCGGGATGGCCAGGAACACGTAGACCGGCACGAAGACGGTGAAGAGATCGAAGTGCTGGCCGCCGGCGATGACGTACTGCAGCGGCAGCACGACGAAGAAGGCCAGCAGCAAGCTGCGGTGGTCGCCGCGCCGGGTGTGGGCCAGGGTGATGAACTCGCGCAGCGCAAAGAACGACAGCGTGCCGAAGGCCAGCGTGGCGCCCACCGGGCCCGAGACCCAGGCCAGCCAGAACACCAGCGCGCCCACCCACAGCGCGCGCAGATCGCGCAGCAGCCGCTGGCGCCGGTGGCCCATGGTGTCGATGGCGTCCTGCCGCGCCACGCGCCAGGCCACGGCCACCGAGGCCAGCACCAGCAGGCCGAAGAGGATCAGGAACAGCAGCCCGACCTGCTGGTCCGCGGAAAGCTCACGCAAGGCACGCATGCGGGCGCCCGTGCTCAGCGCACCTGTGGCCGCGCCGCCAGCACGGCGCTGCGGGCGCGCGCCAGGAAGGCGCGCTTGTCCTCGCCTGGCTGCAGCTGCAGCGGCGTGCCGAAGGTCACGGTGCACAGGATCGGCACGGGCACGACCTCGCCCTTGGGCATCACGCGCTGCACGTTGTCGATCCAGGCCGGCACCAGGCTCACGTCCGGGAACTGCTCGGCCAGGTGAAAGAGCCCGCTCTTGAAGGGCTGGGGCTCGCCGCCGGCGCTGCGCGTGCCTTCCGGGAAGATCACCAGCGAATCGCCGTTCTTCAGCGCTTCGACCAGGGGCTCCAGCGGGTCCTGCTCGTCGGTGCGGGTGCGGCTGACGTAGACGGCGTTGAAGACGGCCGTGGTGATCCACTGCTTGAAGGGTGTGGCCGTCCAGTAATCACGCGCGGCGATCGGCCGCGTCACGGCGCGCAGCTCGCGCGGCAGCGCCGCCCAGATCAGCACCCAGTCGAGATGGCTCTGGTGGTTGGCGAAGTAGATGCGCTGCTCGGCCTTGGGCGGACAGCCCTTCCAGTGGCCCTGCGCCCCGGTGACCAGCCGGGCCACGAAGGCCAGCAGCCAGCCCATCAGCTCGGCGCGGCTAGTCAAGACGCAGCGTGAGCAGGGACGTGGGCGCGCCGCCGGCCTGCAGCCAGCGCTGCAGGGTCTCGCGGCCACTTTCGGGGGTGTTGAGCCAGCTGCAGCCCACACGGGCACCGGCGTCCGGGTCATCGCTGGCGCGCGTGACGTGCTGCACGAGCAGATCGGTGAAGAAGAAGGAATCGCCGTCGAGCTGGACCTCGACACCGCCGATCTGCACGCCCGGGGCCAGCGGCAGCTCGCTGGCCGGCTTCCACATCGCGCAGCCCTGGCTGCTGATGTCCAGCGCCGCCAGCGACAGCACCGTGGCCGGCGCCAGCGGATGGCGAAAGCGCAGCCGTGGCGCCTGGTGGCGGCCCTGGCGCTGGCGCAGCGCCTGCCGGCGGGGCAGGCTGTAGACGTGGCTGGGCAGCGCGGCTTCCAGCCGGATGCGCGCGTCGCCGCCCAGGCCGGGCGCACGCGCGGATTCCGCCACCGCCAGGCCGTGCACGCCGAACTGCAGCTTGGTGCTGTGCAGGTTGGCCGCGGCCCAGATCTCGGGCAGCGCCAGCAGGGCCTGCAGGCCAGGCGTGCCGGCCGCGGCGCTGAAATGCAGGCGGCCCGCCAGATCGTCCACGGCCCAGAGCGTGGCCAGCACCGGCGCGCTGCGCGGCGAACCCAGGGCCACGCTGACATCGCCGTTGCGCAGCTCGCGCAGCAGCGCCAGGCACTTGCGCGTCTCGTCGACGCGGAACCGGGCCCATGCCCCGGCCACGTCGACGTGGTCGATGACGGGAGTGGCGCGGTCACGCTGGGGCATGGCGGATCAGCGGCGGGTCAGTGACGGAAATGGCGGGTGCCGGTGAAGACCATCGCGATGCCGCGCTCGTCGGCGGCCTGGATGACTTCGTCGTCGCGCATCGATCCGCCGGGCTGGATCACGCAGGCCGCGCCGGCATCGACGACCACGTCCAGCCCGTCGCGGAAGGGGAAGAAGGCGTCGCTGGCCACGGCCGAGCCGGCGAGCTGCAGGCCGGCATGCTCGGCCTTGATCGCTGCGATGCGCGCGCTGTCGATGCGGCTCATCTGGCCTGCGCCCACGCCCAGCGTCATGCCGCCGGCGCAGAACACGATTGCATTGCTCTTCACGAACTTCGCCACCTTCCAGGCAAACAGCAGGTCCTGCAGCTGCTGCGGGCTGGGGGCCAGCCGCGTCACCACGCGCAGTTCGCCCGGCGCGACGTTGCGGCTGTCGTTGGTCTGCACCAGCAGGCCACCGCCCACGCGCTTGTAGTCCAGCGCGTTGGTGACGGGGTCGCCCGCCGTGGGCAGCGGTACTTCGAGCAGACGCACGTTCTGCTTGCCGGCGAACACCGCGCGCGCCTGCGGCGTGATGGCCGGCGCGATGATGAGCTCGACGAACTGCTTGACCACACGCTCGGCGGCTTCGCCATCGAAGGGGCGGTTGAAGGCGATGATGCCGCCGAAGGCCGAGGTCGGGTCGGTCTTCAGCGCCTGGGCATAGGCCGCTGCCGCACTGTCGGCCACCGCCACGCCGCAAGGGTTGGCGTGCTTGATGATCACGCAGGCCGGTTCGGCGAAGGTCTTGACGCATTCCCAGGCGGCGTCGGCATCGGCGACGTTGTTGTACGACAGCGCCTTGCCCTGCAGCTGCTCCCAGCTGGCCAGCAGCCCGGGCGCGGCGGCGCCCGCGTCGCGGTAGAAGGCGGCAGCCTGGTGCGGGTTCTCGCCGTAGCGCATGTCCTGGGTCTTGGTGAACTGCAGGGTGTAAACCGCTGGAAAGGGCTCGCGCACTGGCACGGCCGCGCTGGCTTCCTCGGCGCCCGGCTGCAGCGCGGTCAGGTAGTTGGTGATCATGCCGTCGTAGGCGGCCGTGTGGGCGTAGACCTTCTTCGCCAGCATGAAACGCGTGCTGCGCTGCACGCTGCCCTGACGCAGCTCCATCAGAACGCGGGGGTAGTCGGCGGGGTCGATCAGCACGGCCACGTCGGTCCAGTTCTTGGCCGCCGCGCGCAGCATCGCCGGGCCGCCGATGTCGATGTTCTCGATCGCGTCTTCCAGCGTGCAGTCGGCGCGCGCCGTGGCCTGCGCGAAGGGGTAGAGGTTGACGACCAGCAGGTCGATGGTCTGGATGCCGTGCTCGGACAGCGCGGCCATGTGCTCCGGCAGGTCGCGCCGCGCCAGCAGGCCACCGTGGATGTTGGGGTGCAGCGTCTTCACGCGGCCGTCCAGCATTTCCGGGAAGCCCGTGACCTGGGCGACTTCCGTCACCGGCAGGCCGGCATCGGCCAGCAGCCGCGCGGTACCGCCGGTGGACAGCAGGCGCACGCCTTCGGCGGCCAGGGCGCGCGCGAAGTCGACGATGCCGGTCTTGTCGGACACGGACAGCAAGGCGGTGAGTTGGGGCATGGGGTGGCGTGTCGGGACGGGGGCAGGGCCGCGGCGGCGGGCGGTGCTGGGGGGGAGTCTGGCGCAGGCCGGGAGGGCACAGCGCGAGTGCGGATCGGCCTTCGCTAGTACGGGTCGGGCTTCGCTAGTGCGGATCGGCCTTCAGCAGCCGGTGGTCCAGCAGCTTGCGCCGCAGGGTGTTGCGGTTGATGCCCAGCCATTCCGCCGCTTTGCTCTGGTTGCCTTCGGCATGCCGCATGACGACGTCGAGCAGCGGCTTTTCGACTGCCGCAATGATCAGGTCGTGCAGGCCGTCGGGCTCGGCACCGCGCAGGTCCTTGAAATACTGCTCCACGCTGGCGCGGATGCAGTCGTCGATCTGCTTCTTGCTCATGCCGCGAGGGCTTCCGCGTCGGCATTGGCGGCCGGCGCGCCGGCCTGGGCCTGGGGCAACAGCGCATGCCGACTGCCCAGGTCTTCGAAGAACATCTGCACCGCGCGCAGCTGCGCCTGGCAGTCGTCCAGGGTGTTCATCACGGCACGGAAGGCCTCGCCGCCAGGCAGGCTGCGTACCGCCCAGCCGATGTGCTTGCGTGCGCTGCGCACGCCGATGTGTTCGCCGTACAAGTCGTAGTGGTCCTGCAGGTGGTCGATCAGCCAGGCTTGCACCTGGTGCGTGGGCGGTGGCGGCAGGTGGGTGCCGGTGGCCAGGTAGTGCGCGATCTCGCGGAAGATCCACGGCCGCCCCTGCGCGGCGCGGCCGATCATCACGGCATCGCAGCCCGTGGCCTGCAGCACCTGGCGCGCGCGCTCGGGGCTGTCGATGTCGCCGTTGGCCACCACCGGGATGCGCAGCGCGGCCTTCACCGCTGCCACGGTGTCGTGCTCGGCATGGCCGCTGTAGCCCTGTTCGCGCGTTCGGCCGTGCACGGTGACCATGGCCACGCCGGCGCTTTCTGCCGCGCGCGCCAGCTGCAGGGCGTTGCGCCCGCTGGCGCACCAGCCGGTGCGCATCTTCAGCGTCACCGGCACGCCGCGCGGCGCGGCAGCGGCCACCACGGCATCGATGATGCTGAGCGCCAGCGGCTCGTTGCGCATCAGCGCCGATCCGGCGTAGACGTTGCACACCTTCTTGGCCGGGCAGCCCATGTTGATGTCGATGATCTGCGCGCCGCGGTCGATGTTGTAGCGCGCGGCGTCGGCCATTTCCTGCGCATCGACGCCGGCAATCTGCACCGCGATCGGCCCGGGCTCGCCGCTGTGGTCGGCGCGGCGCGATGTCTTGAGCGACGTCCACAGCGCCCGCTGGCTGGTGACCATCTCGCTGACCGCATACCCCGCCCCCAGGCGGCGGCACAGCATGCGGAAGGGCCGGTCGGTGACGCCTGCCATGGGCGCCACGAACAGGCGGTTGGGCAAGGCGATGGGACCGATCTGCATGGTGCGGCGGGGCGGGGTCTGTGGCGGAGGGCAACTGCCTAAAAATGAGGCGCGAGTATACCGGCGGGCATCGGGGGCATGGCCGGGGCGGCTGGCGAATAATCGGCCCCCTCATGGAAGCCTGGTTGACATCGCTGCTGCAGACGCTGGCCCTGCCCGAGTTCGGGCTGACCACGGTCTTCATCGTCTCGCTGCTGTCGGCCACGCTGCTGCCGGTGGGGTCGGAGTTCGCGGTCTTCGGCCTGGTCAAGCTGGACCCCAGCCTGTTCTGGCCGGCGATGGCCGTGGCCACGCTGGGCAACACCATCGGCGGCGGCATCAGCTGGTGGATGGGCTACGGCGCCGAGCAGCTGTACGAGCGCACGCAGAAGCGCCAGTTCGAAGCCCGCGCACTGACCTGGCTCAAGAGCTTCGGCCCCAAGGCCTGCCTGCTGTCGTGGCTGCCGGGCGTGGGCGACCCGCTGTGCGCCGTGGCCGGCTGGCTGAAGCTGCCCTTCTGGCCCTGCCTGGGCTACATGGCGATCGGCAAGTTCCTGCGCTACGTCACCATGACCGGCGCACTGGTGTGGATGTTCCCTGGGCAGATCGCCACCTGAGCTTGCGCCAGCCCTGGCCTGGCAGGCGCGGCGATGCCAGCCGACAATCCGCGTTTCGACAGCACCCACGCCCGCCGCACACCATGAGCACTGCCACCCCCGCCTACGACGAACTTTCCGGCACCTGGACGCGCCTGCACCACTTCGGCCACCTGCAGAGCATCGCCGGTTGGGACCAGGCCGCCAACATGCCGCCCAAAGGCAACGAGGCGCGCGCTGCCGCCCTGGCAGAGATGGCGGCTCTGATGCACCGCATGCGCACCGATCCGCAGCTGCCCAAACGCCTGGCCCGCGCTGAACAGGAGCCGCTGACCGAGCTGCAGCGCGCCAACCTGCGCGAGATGCAGCGTGAATGGCGCGCTTCGAACGCCCTGCCCGAAAGCCTGGTGCAACGCCAGCAGATGGCCGTCTCGCGCTGCGAGCACGCCTGGCGCACGCAGCGCCCGGCCAACGACTGGGCCGGCTTCGTCGAGAACTTCCGCCCGGTGCTGGCGCTGGCGCGGGAAGAGGCGGCGCTGCTGTCGGCGCAGTCGGGCCTGCGCAAGTACGACGCGCTGATGGACCGCTTCGAACCCGGCATGACCTGCGCCCAGGTCGACCGCGTGTTCGGCGAAGTGCGCCAGTGGCTGCCGGGCCTGATCCAGCAGGTGTGCGAAAAGCAGGCTGCCGAGAACGCCCGGCAACCGCTGATCGTGCCCGCAGGCCCCTTTGCGCTGACGGCGCAGCGCGGCCTGTGCGACCAGGTCATGCGCCTGCTGGGCTTCGACTTCGCAGCCGGCCGGCTGGACGTCAGCACGCACCCTTTCTGCGGCGGTGTGCCGGAAGACGTGCGCATGACCACCCGCTTCCGCGAGGACGATTTCCTGGGCAGCCTGATGGGCACGATCCACGAGACCGGCCACGGCCGCTACGAACAGAACCTGCCGCGCGATCTGCTGGGCCAGCCCGTGGCGCTGGCGCGGTCGATGGCATTGCACGAAAGCCAGAGCCTGAGCTTCGAGATGCAGCTGGGCAGCCATCCGGGCTTCGTCACCCAGCTCGCGCCGCTGGTGCGCCTGGCCTTTGGCGACCAGCCGGCCTTCGCGCCGCAGAACCTGCACCGCTTGCTCACGCGCGTGCAGCCGGGGCTGATCCGCGTCGATGCCGACGAAGTCACCTACCCGGCGCACGTGATCCTGCGCTACGAGATCGAGCGCCCGCTGATCGAAGGCGAGATCGAGGTCGACGACGTGCCCGCGCTGTGGGACGCGAAGATGAAGGAACTGCTGGGCCAGGACACGCGCGGCAACTTCAAGGACGGCCCGATGCAGGACGTGCACTGGCCGGAATCGCTGTTCGGCTACTTCCCCTGCTATTCACTGGGTGCGATGTACGCCGCGCAGTGGTTCGCCGCGATGCGCCGCGCGATGCCCGATCTGGACGCCCGCATCGGCCGCGGCGACCTGGCCGCCGTCTTCGACTGGCTGCGCGACAACATCTGGCTGCAGGCCAGCCGCTGGAGCACCGACGATCTGGCCCGGCGTGCCAGCGGCGAGCCGCTGAACCCGGCGCACTTCAAGGCCCACCTGGAAGCGCGCTACCTGGGCTGACCCGCGCCGCGCCCGGGCCCGCCGGCCATCAGGCGCCGGGTGCGGGCACCTCGCGCCGGCCGGCCTGGGTCGGGAACTCCTCGGCAAAAGCGCTGTGGCTGATCTCGCGCACTTCCAGGCAGCCCGGGTCGTGGAAGTCGGACGGATGGGCCTCTTCGACGTCCTGTGCCGCTGCCGGCGGCAGCTGGTGCAGGCTGAGCGCACGGCACAGGCGCGACAGCAGATCCTGCAGCTCCGGATCGTCATCGCGCAAGGGCAGGCTGCTGAGCTGGCGGATGATGGTGGCCAGCCAATGCGGCGGCACTTCGCCGATGGCGCAGGCGCCGCGGCGGCCCAGCGCGTCTTCCAGCGCGGCCAGATGCGGCAAGGCCGCCCGCGCGCGCGGCACCGTGTCCAGCAGCTCCTTGAGCGCGGATTGCATGAGCTGGCCGCGCACGCGGTCGGCCACGCGGGCGCGGGCCAGTTCGGCAGGTTTGGCGTGGGAAGGCATGGGCAGGTGGATCGACGGCGATCCCCGGCTTATCGGCGGCCGGCGCCAGACCTGAAGGTCTGAAGGCGCACGGGCCGCCGCAGCCGGCTGCGCCCGAGGGTGCTTCAGCCCAGCGTGGCCAGCGTGCGCTGCAGGTCGTTCAGCACTTCATCCAGCTTCTGCAACGCCTGGCCGCCGGGCGTGGCAGCCCGGGCTGCGCGCGGGCCGGGCCGGGGCAGCAGGCGGCGGCGCGGGTCGTCCAGCACGGCATGGTCCAGGGCCAGGCCGTGGCGCGACAGGCGCGGGCCCAGCGTGCCGCGCTGGCTGCGCAGGTGGGCGCGCGTGCGCTGGTAGGCGTGCTCGGCCAGCCGGCGGCGCTGCGAGTAGTCGAACGTGTTGGCCAGGAACAGCTCCGGATCGCGATGATCGGGTTCGAACAGCAGGATGTCGGTGTCCGGGTGGCTGCGCGCGTAGCCCTGCATGCCCAGTTCCAGCCGCGAATGGATGAGCGACCGGAAGGTCTGGCTCAGCACCATCGGCAGCCCGCCCTGGGCCAGGCGCGGGATCGGCCGCACCGCGCCGCCCAGCACGCGGTGCCGGCGCACGCGCCCGGGGCCGGTCTCGGCCAGGAAAGGCACCAGCGGGTTCAGGCACAGCACCAGGCCCAGCTGCATGTCCAGCAGCACGCGGGCGTGCAGCGTCTTCTTCAGCGCGCCATCCACGTAGCTGCGGCCGTCGATCACCACGGGCGGGAAGAGCCCGGGCAAGGCCGCGCTGGCGGCCACCGCCACGGACAGCGGCACGTGGTCCCAGCCCGGCAGGCCGAAGGGCGCAGCTTCGCCGCTGTCCAGATCGGTGGCCACGATCACCAGGCGCTGGCGCAGCTGGCGGAAATCGTCGCTGCGGCCGGGCGCGGCAAACATGCGCCGCAGCTGGGCCTGCAGCGGGCCCTGGTCGAACACGCCCGTGGGCAGCACGGCACCCAGCTGCTCCAGGCTGCCCAGCAACGACCGGCCCTGCACCGCATACGCCAGCCCGGCGCGCGCGGCCTGGGCCGGCAGGGCCGACAGGCGGCGCAGCAGTTCGCCCCAGGCGGGGCGGAAGAACAAGCTGGGCGGCACGCGGTCGCGCAGCGGTCCCGCGTTGCCGATGAAGGCATCGCACAACTGGCGCGGCGTCATGCCGTTGGCCAGCCCGGCAGCCACGAAGCCGCCGGCGGAGACGCCGACATAGCCGTCCAGCGCGTTCAGGTCCAGGCCGGTGACGGTCTCTTCCAGCGCGCAGAGCGCGCCGATTTCGTAGATCGCCCCCAGCGGGCCACCCCCAGCCAGGGCCAGGCCGATGCCGCGATGGCGGCCGGGGCGCACCGCCATCAGGCCGTGACGGGCGCTGCCGCCGTCTTGCGGGCGCGGCGCGCCGGGGTCTTGCCGGCCAGCTTGGTGGCCGCGGCGTCGACAGCGGCCTCGGCCTTCTTGCCGGCGGTGTCAGCCGCCTTGGCCACGGTCTTGGCCAGCCGCTTCACGGCCACCGGGGCGCTGGGTGCAGCGCGGCCACGCCGCGCGGCAGGCGATGCCGCCGTCTTGCCGGAGGTGCTGCCGCCACCCTGGCGCGACAGCTTGGCCACGGCGGCGGCGAGTTCGTCGACGCGTTGGATCAGCGCTTCGACGTCCTTCGCCGTCGGCACGCCCAGCTTGTTCAGGGCCTTGGCGGTGCGGGCTTCGAAGATGCCTTCGAGCTTGTCCCAGTTCTGATTGGCCTTGGCCTGCACGGTGCCAGCCATGGCCGTCATCTTGCCGGTCACTTCGCCGATCTTCTCTTCGGCCACGGCCTGGGTCTTGCGCTGCAGGCTCTGGCCTTCCTTCACCAGCGCCTCGAAGACCTTGGTGCCTTCTTCCTGTGCCTTGCTGAAGGCGCCCATGCCGGCCAGCCAGATGTGCTGCGCCGATTCCTTCACCGACTTGGCCAGGGCGCTGTCCTGCAGCCCGCCCGCGGCGGCAGCGGCCTGACGGCCAGCCCGGGCGCCCTTCTTGCCGGCGGCGGCCTTGCTGGTGGGGGTGGCGCTGGCGTGCATCTTCTTGACCATGGTGCTTCCTTGAATGGAGTTGTCTGTGCGATGGAATATAGGGTTCACCCCTGGGGAGCGCAGCCTATTTTCCTAGTGAGGCGGCTCTATGCTTTCGTGCGGGCCAGCCCCGCGTTCTGCCCTTTCCAGCCCTCTCCATCGTTCCAGGAACCGTTCCATGCACTACTTCGTCACCGGCGCCACCGGCTTCATCGGCAAGCGTCTCGTCAAGGCCTTGCTGGCGCGCAAAGGCGCGGTCGTGCACTTCCTGGTACGGCCGGGCAGCGAAGGCAAGCTCGAAGCGCTGTACGAGTATTGGGGCACCACCAAGGCCCGCGCCGTGCCCGTGACGGGCGACCTCACGGCCAAGAAGCTGGGCGTCTCGGCCGAGGCCATCAAGGCCCTGAAGGGCCAGGTCGAGCATGTCTTCCACCTGGCCGCCGTCTACGACCTGGGTGCCGATGAAGAGAGCCAGGTCCGCGTGAACATCGAAGGCACGCGCAACCTGTGCGACTTCGCCAAGGCCATCGACGCCGGGCATCTGCACCATGTCAGCAGCATCGCCGCCGCCGGCCTGTACGAAGGCGTGTTCCGCGAAGACATGTTCGACGAAGCCGAGGGCCTGGAGCACCCTTACTTCATGACCAAGCACGAGAGCGAGAAGATCGTGCGTAAGGAAAGCAAGGTGCCGTGGACGGTCTACCGCCCGGCCCTGGTGGTGGGCGACAGCAAGACCGGCGAGATGGACAAGATCGACGGGCCCTACTACTTCTTCAAGCTGATCCAGCGCATGCGCCAGATCCTGCCCCCCTGGATGCCCAGCGTGGGCATCGAAGGCGGGCGCATCAACATCGTGCCGGTGGACTTCGTCGTGGCCTGCCTGGACCACATCGCGCACTCGAAGGCCGAGCTCAAGGGCAAGTGCTTCCACCTGGTGGACCCGCAGGGCTACCGCGTGGGCGACGTGCTGGACATCTTCAGCAAGGCCGCGCACGCGCCCAAGATGAACCTGTTCGTCAACGCCGCGCTGCTGGGCTTCATCCCCAAGAGCGTGAAGAAGGGCCTGATGGCGGTGGCGCCGGTGCGCCGCATCCGCAACGCGGTGATGAAGGACCTGGGCCTGCCCGACGACATGTTCACCTTCATCAACTTCCCCACCCGTTACGACCGGCGCGAGCTGGACGCGGCGCTCAAGGGCAGCGGCATCGAATGCCCGAACCTGCGCGACTACGCCTGGGTGCTGTGGGACTACTGGGAACGCCACCTGGACCCGGATCTCTTCATCGACCGCAGCCTGCGCGGCACGGTGGGCGGCAAGGTGGTGCTGGTGACGGGCGGCAGCAGCGGCATCGGCCTGGCGGCGGCGCACAAGTTCGCCGAGGCCGGCGCGATCACCCTGATCTGCGGCCGCGACCAGGACAAGCTGGACGAAGCCTGCAAGGAAGCCAAGGCCAAGGGCTATGAGTTCGTGGCCTACGCCGCCGACATCGCCGACATGGCCGACTGCGACCGCTTCATCCAGCAGGTGATCGCCAATCATGGCGGCGTGGACTTCCTCATCAACAACGCCGGCCGCAGCATCCGCCGCGCGATCGAGAGCAGCTACGACCGCTTCCACGACTTCGAACGCACGATGCAGCTGAACTACTTCGGCTGCCTGCGCGTGACCATGGGCCTGCTGCCTGGCATGGTGGCCAAGAAGAAGGGCCATGTGGTCAACATCTCCAGCATCGGCGTGCTGACCAATGCACCGCGCTTCTCGGCCTATGTGGCCAGCAAGGCCGCGCTCGACGCCTGGACCCGCTGCGCCTCCAGCGAATTTGCCGACCAGGGCGTGACCTTCACCACCATCAACATGCCGCTGGTGCGCACGCCCATGATCGCGCCCACCAAGATCTACAACAACGTGCCCAC
>JAIXZR010000192.1 GCA_027489455.1 Rubrivivax sp.
GCCGCTGTCGCTCATGTGCGGCCCGCAGGACCCGGTGCAGGGCGCCTGGCCCTGCCCGGTGATCCCGTTCGCCGTCAACGTGGTGCAGTACCCGGTGCCCAGCGGCCGGCGCTGCTTCAACCTGGGCCGCGCCATCCGCAAGGCCGTCGAGAGCTTCGACGAACCGCTGAATGTGCAGATCTGGGGCACCGGCGGCATGAGCCACCAACTGCAGGGCCCGCGCGCGGGGCTGATCAACCGCGAATGGGACAACCGCTTCCTGGACCGCCTGATCAGCGAGCCAGAAGCGCTGGCCCAGGTGCCGCACATCGACTACGTGCGCGAAGCCGGCAGCGAAGGCATCGAACTGGTGATGTGGCCCATCGCCCGTGGCGCGATGTCGGACGTCGCGCCTGGCGCGACGGGCGACCACGCGCCCGTGGTGAAGCACCGCTTCTATCACGTGCCCGCCAGCAACACGGCCGTCGGCCATCTCATCCTCGAGAACACATGAACCCCCAGCTCACTGACGTTCGCTGCCCCCCGAGGGGGCAGGCATGACCATCAAAGTAGCCCTGGCCGGTGCCGGCGCCTTCGGCATCAAGCACCTGGACGCGATGAAGCTCATCCCGGACGTGCAGGTCGTCTCGCTCGTCAGCCGCGACCGGGCCAAGACGCAGGAGGTGGCCGACAAATACGGCATTCCGCACGTCAGCACGAACCTGGAAGACAGCCTGGCCATCCGCGAGGTGGACGCGGTGATCCTGGTCACGCCCACGCAAATGCACGCTTCGCAGACCCTGGCCTGCCTGGCCGCGGGCAAGCACGTGCAGGTGGAAATTCCGCTGTGCGACGTGCTGGCCGAAGGGCAGGCCGTGGTCGAAGCTGCCCAGGCCAGCGGCAAGGTGGCGATGTGCGGCCACACGCGCCGCTTCAACCCCAGCCACCAGTGGGTGCGCCAGCGCATCGTGAAGGACGAGTTCCACATCCAGCAGATGGACGTGCAGACCTACTTCTTCCGCCGCAGCAACATGAACGCCCTGGGCCAGCCGCGCAGCTGGACCGACCACCTGCTGTGGCACCACGCCGCGCACACCGTCGACCTGTTTGCCTACCAGGCCCGCAGCCCGATCGTGAAGGCCAATGCGATCCAGGGGCCCATCCACCCGCAGCTGGGCATTGCCATGGACATGAGCATCCAGCTGCAGGCGGCCAACGGTGCCATCTGAACGCTTTCCTTGAGCTTCAACAACGACGGGCCGCTGGGCACCTTCTTCCGCTACATCGGCGACACCGGCACCTACATCGCCCGCTACGACGACCTCTTCACTGGCAAGGACGAAAGGATCGACGTCAGCCAGGTGGACGTCTCGATGAACGGCATTGAGCTGCAGGACCGCGAGTTCTTCGCCGCCATCCGCGAAGGGCGCGAACCGAACGCCAGCGTGGCCCAGGTGCTGCCCTGCTACCAAGTGCTGCACGGGCTGGCGCAGCAGCTGGGTTGATCGCCCCCATTTATTGAACTTCTGTGGCATTATCTTTCACATGAATGCCATTTTGCAGCCCTTTCCCGCCGCTGCGCCCGGCGGCGCCCCGGGGCCCGACCCCGCCATGGTGCTGGGCAAGGCCACGGCCCGGGCGGCGGAGCTGCTGGGCCTGACGGGCGCGGCACTGGCGCGCGTGGTGGGCGTGAGCGAGCCCACGGTGTCGCGCCTGCTGCATGGCCAGCGCGGGCTGAACCCGCGCAGCAAGGAAGGCGAACTGGCCGCGCTGCTGGTGCGCGTCTACCGTTCGCTGGACGCCCTGGTGGGCAACAACGCCGCGCAACGCCAGGCCTGGATGAGCAGCCACCACCACGCCCTGGGCGGCGTGCCGCGCGACCTGGTGCAGACAGCGCAGGGCCTGGTGGCCACGCTCGCCTACCTGGACGGCATGCGCGCCCCTTCGTGACTGCACCCGCCTGGCCGGCCGCCTGGCTGGCCGACACCGCCCGCCCCCGCAGCAGCCTGCTGTGGCGCGGCGTGGAAGCGCAGCACATCGTGGCCACCATGCGGCTGGTGGACACGCTGGACGAACAGGCCGTGCTGGAAAGCCTGCTCGAAGACAGCAAGCCCACGCTGCCGCGCCCGGCCACGGCCGAGGCGCCTGCCGCCGAGCCGCACTACTTGCTGGCCACGCCCTTCCGCTACCGCAGCCCCTTTGCCAGCCGCTTCCGCAGGCCGCACCATGGCGGCGTCTGGTACGGGGCGGAAACACTGCGCGCCGCTGCGGCCGAGGTGGCGTACTGGCGCTGGCGCTTCCTGCTGGACAGCGAAGGCCTGCGCGGCGCGGCCGTGCACACCGAGCACAGCTTTTTCCAGGCCCGCGTCGAAGGCCTGGCCATCGACCTGGCCAGCCCGCCCTGGGACAGCCTGGCCGCCCTGTGGACGCAGGACCGCGACTACACCGCCACCCACGCCCTGGGTGACGCTGCCCGCAGCGCCGGCCTGCAGTGGCTACGCTATGCGTCGGTGCGGGAAAGCGGCGGCCACTGCGGCGCCGTGTTCACGGTGCAGGCCCTGGCCCTGCACGCCCCGCACTGGCCGCAGACCTGGCACTGCAAGACCACCGCGCACAGCGTCTGGCTGGTGCGTGAAGACGAACGCTATGCCTGGGCCTTCAACCCCCACGCGCACCCGGCCAGCCCCCCTGGCACGGCCTGAAGACCCCGGGCCGACACCACCCCACCGCCGCACCAAGATGCCTGCCACCGCCCCCCGCCGCATCGGCCCTTTCACCATGCCCCCCATCGGCCTGGGCTGCATGAACCTCAGCCACGCCTACGGCAGCCCGCCCTCGGCCGAAGACGCCGAAAGGCTGCTGCTAGCGGCGCTGGACGCTGGCGTCACGCTCTTCGACACCGCCGCGCTCTACGGCTTCGGTGCCAACGAAGCCTTGGTCGGCCGCGTGCTCAAGCCGCACCGCAGCCGCATCGTGCTGTGCAGCAAGGGCGGCATGACGGGCCAACCGGTCGGCCCGGGTGGGGCGCTGCAGCGCGTGATCGACGGCCGGCCCGAAGCCATCCGGCGCGACTGCGAAGCCAGCCTGCAGCGCCTGGGCACCGAGGTCATCGACCTGTACTACCTGCACCGCTGGGACAAGCGCGTGCCGATCGAGGAATCCGTGGGCGCCATGGCGCGGCTGAAGGAAGAAGGCAAGGTGCGTGCGCTGGGCCTGTCCGAAGTCTCGGCCGCCACGTTGCGCAAGGCGCAGCGCGAACACCCCATCGCGGCGGTGCAGAGCGAATACTCGCCCTGGTCGCGCAATGTCGAGATCGCGGTGCTGCAAGCCTGCCGCGAGATCGGCGCCGCGCTGGTGGCCTTCAGCCCGGTGGCGCGGGGCTTTCTCACCGCCACGCCGCCCGACCCGGCGGCTTTGGATGCCAAGGACATCCGCCGCAGCATGCCGCGCTTCGAGCCTGCGGCCTACGCCGCCAACCTGCGGCTGTGGCAGGGCGTGCAGGCCCTGGCGCAGCGCCTGGGCGCCACACCGGCGCAGCTGGCACTGGCCTGGGTGCTGGCGCGGGGTGAGCATGTCGTACCGATCCCGGGCACGACGCAAGTCAGCCATCTGAGCGAGAACCTGGCGTCTGCAGCCCTGACGCTGCCGCCGGCCGTGGCAGCCGAACTGGAGGACCTGCTGCGCGAAGGCCGCGTGCAGGGCGGCCGCTACAGCGCCGCGAGCCAGGCCGAGGTCGACACCGAAAGCTTCTAGCGCTCTTGAAATGCCGGCAAAGCCCCCCATCATCAACGGCTGTTCCGGTCGCGGCCGCCTTGGGCCGCGCGTGCCATCCCATCGCCAAGAAAAACTTCCCATGGACAAGCAAACCCTGTCATTCCAGGCCGAGGTCAAGCAGATCCTGCACCTCGTCACGCATTCGCTTTATTCGAACAAGGAAATCTTCCTGCGCGAACTGGTCAGCAACGCCAGCGACGCCTGCGACAAGCTGCGCTTCGAAGCGCTGGACAAGCCCGAGCTGTTCGAAGACGCCCC
>JAIXZR010000064.1 GCA_027489455.1 Rubrivivax sp.
AGCACATCCACTTCATCGCCTGCCGGCAGGAAGGCGGCGCGGCCTTCATGGCCGAAGCGCAGGGCAAGCTCACGGGCCGCCCGGGCGTGTGCTTCGTCACCCGCGGGCCGGGCGCCACCAACGCCAGCATCGGTGTGCACACGGCCTTCCAGGACAGCACGCCCATGGTGCTGTTCATCGGCCAGGTGGCCAGCGACCAGCGCGACCGCGAAGCTTTCCAGGAAATCGACTACCGCCAGATGTTCGGCCCCGGCACCCTGGGCCTGGCCAAGTGGGTGGGCGAAGTGCACAGCGCCGACCGCCTGCCCGAATACGTGGCCCGCGCCTTCCACACCGCGATGCAGGGCCGCCCTGGCCCGGTGGTGCTGGTGCTGCCCGAGGACATGCTCACCACGCCCACTACCGCCGCCGTGCTGCCGCGCGCCGAACCCGCCCGCGCCTGGCCCGCCCCCGGCGGCTTGCGCGACTTGCGCGCGATGCTGCTGGCCGCGCAGCGCCCGCTGCTGCTGGCTGGCGGCCCGGGCTGGGATGCCGAATCGGCCCAGGCCCTGCAGCGCTTTGCCGAGAACTGGCAGCTGCCGGTGGCCTGCGGCTTCCGCTTTCAAGACACCTTCGACAACCGCCACCCGCAGTACGCCGGCGACGTGGGCATCGGCATCAATCCGAAGCTGGCCGCGCGCGTGCGCGATGCCGACCTCGTCATCGCCCTGGGCCTGCGCCTGGGCGAGATGACGACCGGTGGCTACACCCTGCTGGCTGCGCCGCGCCCGGCGCAGAAGCTGGTGCACATCCACCCCGGGCCCGAGGAACTGGGCCGCGTCTACGCCGCCGACCTGTTGCTGCAGGCCGCCATGCCCGCTGCGGCCCGCGCACTGGAAGCGCTGACCGCCCCGCCCAGCCTGCCCTGGGCCGGCCTGGCCGAAGCCGCGCATGCCGACTACGAGGCCAACCACGTCGCCCCGCCCGTGGTGCCGCTGGACATGGCCGTGGTCGTGAAGACCCTGCAAGCCCGGCTGCCCGAAGACACGGTCTTCACCAACGGCGCCGGCAACTACAGCGGCTGGCTGCACCGCTACTGCCGCTACCCGGGCTTGCAGTACCACGGCCGCACGCAGCTGGCCCCCACCAGCGGGGCGATGGGCTACGGCCTGCCGGCGGCGGTGGCGGCGGCCATCCTGTACCCCGGGCGCACGGTGCTGAACATCACCGGCGATGGCGACTTCCTGATGAACGGCCAGGAACTCGCCACCGCCATGGCCTATGGCGCGCGGCGGCTGATCAGCGTGGTGGTGGACAACGGCAGCTACGGCACCATCCGCATGCACCAGGAGCGCGAATACCCCGGCCGCGTGAGCGGCAGCGACCTGCACAACCCCGACTTCGCCGCGCTGGCGCGCGCCTACGGCTGGCACGCGGGCTTTTGCGATCGCACCGAAGACTTCGCCGCCGTGCTCGACGCAGCGCTGCAGGCCGGGCGCCCTGCGCTCATCCACCTGAAGCTGGATACCGACGTGATCACCTCGCGCACCACGTTGTCGGCCATTCGCGCCGCGGCGCTGCGCAGCGGTGCTTGAAAAGCGGCGCGCCCGGTCCCAACTGATGACTTGAGCCGGCAGTGGGCCCCCCGCTGCCGGAGGCTTCAAGCCCATCGGAGGACCCTCATGTTTGCATCCCTGCTGACCCATCCCGACAGCCTCTTCGGCCAGTTCGACCGCCTGCGCCGCGACATGGACGATGTCTTCGGCATGCCTGGCCTGCCCAGCAGCATCCGGTCTGTCCAGCCCGGCACGGTGCCGGCACTGAACGTTGGCCGCACGCCAACGAGCGTGGAGGTCTATGTCTTCGCGCCCGGCCTGGACGCGAGCAAGATCGACGTCACGCTGGACCGTGGCGTGCTGCGCATCACCGCCGACCGCCCGAGCAGCCTGCCACAGGGCGATGCCAAGGTGCATGTCTATGCCCGCGAACGCAGTACCGGCCGCTTCACCCGCGCCGTCGCGCTGCCCGACGACGTCGACCCGGCGCAGGTCAGCGCCAGCTACCGCGAAGGCGTGCTGCAGGTCAGCGTCGCCCGCCGCGCATCGGCCCAGCCGCAGCGCATCAGCGTGCAGTGACGCGCTGGCCTGAGCCCCCCGAACCCGGAGCACCGACCATGACCACCAACGCCATCACCACCCCTGCCACCGCAGCTGCCGACCAGGACAGCCAGCGCAGCGTCTCGCCCGCCGTCGATGTGTTCGAAGACGCCGGCGGCATCACCCTGCTGGCCGATCTGCCCGGCGTGGCACGCGAGCACCTGGACCTGAAGATCGAAGGCGACACCTTGCTGCTGGAAGGCCAGGTGCAGCCGCGCACGCCCGAAGGCCTGCAGCCGCTTTACGCCGAAGTGCGCGTGCCGCGCTACCGCCGCAGCTTCAGCCTGAGCCGCGAGCTGGACACCACGCGTATCGAAGCCAACCTGAAGGACGGCGTGCTGACGCTGCGTATCCCCAAGCAGGCCCACGCGCAGCCGCGGCGCATCGCCGTGCAGGGCAGCTGATGGGCCAGGCGGCGCCTGCAGCAGCCGTCAGCGGCCGCCGGCCCGCTGGCGGCCCAGCAGCAGCAGCACCACGCCCAGCGTGGCCAGGCCCGCAGCCCCCCACTCCAGCCGGCTGACGACCTCGCCGCCCAGCGTGACGCCGATGAGCAGGCCGATCACCGGGTTGACGAAGGTGTAGCTCGATGCCAGCGCCGGGCTGCTGCGCTGCAACAGCACCATGTAGGCAGAAAAGCCGATCAGCGAGCCTGCCACCACCAGGTACAGCCAGCACAGCAGCGATCGCAGGTCCGGCGGCAGCACCGGCTGTTCACCGGCCATCCACGACGCCAGCATCAACAGCACGCCGCCTGCCAGCATCTGGCTGGCATAGCCGGCCGCCCCCGGGGCCAGCGTGAGCTGGCGGCCACCGGGCAGCCCCTGCATCGCCCAGACCGTGCCCAGGCTCCAGGTGATGCAAGCCGTGGCCACCGCCAGCAGGCCCGGCAGCGACGCGCTGAAGCCCTGGCCGCTGGCCAGCAGCGCCACGCCCACCAGCCCGAGCGCAATGCCGCCCAGTTCGTAGCGCCCGGGCCGCACACCGTAGGGCAGCTGCATCAGCGCCACCAGGGCCGGCACCACGGCGATGAAGGCCACCACCAGGCCGCTGCTCACGCTGGTCTGTGCCAGGGCCGTGGCGCCGTAGCCACCGCCCAGCATCAGTGCCCCTAGCACCCAGGCGCTGAGCCATTCGCCGCGCGTGGGCCAGCGCGCACCGCGCCAGGCTGCCCAGGCCCCCAGCAGCAGGCCGGCGGCGACGAAGCGCGTGCCCATCTGGAAGAAAGGCGGAAAGCTCACCAGGGCCCACTTGATGGCCAGGTAGGTGCTGCCCCAGATGAACCAGGTGGCCCCCAGGCAGGCCACGATCAGCCAGGGCAGGGCGGCAGGGCGGGCAGGCGTGGTCAAGGCGGCGGCGCTGGTGGTCATGGGCCGGAACGTTAGTAAGGCCGAGGGCGCTGATCCATGCGGCTTTGAAGCCGTTTCCAGGATCGCGGCTTGTGTTTCAAGGTTCTTGGGTGCACAGTCCTTCAAATGAGCAGCCACGCCGCCCTTGACGGCTACGACACCCGCATCCTGGCCGAACTGCAGGCCGACGCGCGCCTGACGCTGGCAGAACTGGGCCGTCGCGTGCACCTGAGCCAGCCCGCGGTGACCGAGCGCGTGCGCAAGCTCGAAGCCGCCGGCGTGATCACCGGCTACCGCGCCACCGTCAACCTGTCGGCGCTGGGCTACGGCATCCGCGCCCTGGTGCGCGTGGGCCGCGCCGAGCAGCGCCCGATGGCGCAGTTGCTGCAGACCCTGCCCGAAGCCGTGAATGCCTGGAGCGTGACGGGCGAGGACAGCTGGATCCTGGAAATCGCCGTCACCGACGTGGCGCACCTGGACGCCGTCGTGACCCAGCTGTCGGCGCTGGCCGAGACATCGACTTCAATCATCCTGAAGGCCGTGCACGAACACCGGCCCATGCTGCCGATGCCCCTGCCGCAGCCCGCACGCAAGGACGCCCCGCCATGAGCACCGACCCCACCCGACCTGCACCGGCTGCCGCCGATTGCGCCGACATCCTGACCTGCGACCTGTGCGACGCCCACCGCGACCGCCTGGGCCAGGCGGGGGGCGAGGATTTCCGCGTGCTGCCGCCGGTCTTCGCCAGCTTTGGCGGCCGCCGGCGCTTCCATGGCCGCGTCAGCACGATCCAGTGCTTCGAGGACAACGCCGGCATCAAGGCTGCGGTGGAAAGCCCGGGCCATGGCCGGGTGCTGGTGATCGACGGCGGCGGCTCGCTGCGTCGTGCGCTGCTGGGCGGCAACCTGGGCGCCAGCGCAGCCGCCCAGGGCTGGGCCGGCATCGTGATCGACGGTTGCGTGCGCGACACGGCCGAGCTGGCGCGCTGCGACATCGGCATTTGCGCCCTGGCCGCGATGCCCATGCCGCCGCTCAAACGCGATGGCGGCCAGCGCGACCTGCCGGTGCGCGTGCAGGGCGTCTGGGTGCGGCCTGGCGACTGGCTGTGCGCCGACGAGGACGGCATCGTCGTCAGCGACCGCGCGCCCACGGCCTAGACCTACAATCGGGGCTTCGTCGGGGCGTAGCGCAGCCTGGTAGCGCATCTGGTTTGGGACCAGAGGGTCGAAGGTTCGAATCCTTTCGCCCCGACCATCGAACAGCGAAGGCCCGGTGCCCTGGAACAGGCGCCGGGCCTTTTGCCTTGAATTGCGCGGATCTTCCTCAGCCCGCCATGCGCTGCAGCACCAGATACAGCCCGTCCACCGGGCGCCCCTGGTCGTGGCGCACGGGCGCCCGCTCCACCTTCAAGGGCGCCAGGCCGCAACCCCGGGCCAGCGCCAGCAGGCGTGCCGGCACATGGGCATAGCGCAGGCTGGGCAGCAGCCGCCAGCAGGCGCCAGCGGGAGCGTCTTCGCATACCTCGACCGTCAGCGCCAGCAGGCCGTGGGGCATGGCGTGCCGGAGGGCCGCGAACAGCGGGCCAGGATCGCCGATGTAGATCAGCACATCCGCGGCCACGACCAGGTCGAAGGGATCGGGGCTGCCGGCCAGGAACTCGGCGGCATCGGCCTGCACCAGCGCGTCATACACGCCGCGTTCGCGCGACCTGGCCAGCATCCTGGCCGACAGGTCCAGCCCCGTCAGCCGCCGCGCCAGTGGCCGCAGCAGCGGGCCGCACAGGCCGGTGCCGCAGCCCAGGTCCAGGGCCGACTGCGCCTGCGTGGGGCCCAGGCAGGCGCTGACGCGATCCACCAACCCGGTGTGCGCGCAATAGCCCAGCTGCCCGACGAGGTGCTCGTCAAAGTCGCCGGCATAGCCGTCGAACAGCTGTTCGACATAGCCGCGCGGCGGCGCTGGCGGGGCTTCCTGGGCGCCCACGCCGGCCAGGTAGTAGCGGTGCAGCTCGGGGTCGGCACCACAGCGCAGCGCTTGCTGGAAGGCGGCGCGCGCTTCATCGGTGCGGCCGAGCTCGCGCAGCAGGCTGCCTTGGTGGCTCCAGGCCAGGGGGTGGTCCGGCACGCGGTGCGCCAACGCTTCGAAGGCGGCCAGGGCCTCGGCCGCGCGCCCCAGTTGCGCCAGCGCGCTGCCGCGGTGCAGCAGGGCGTCCGGGCTGCCGGGTTCGCTGGCCAGGGCGGCATCGGCGCTGGCCAGGGCCCGTGCCGGGCGGCCCAGCTGCAGCTGCGTGGCGGCCAGGTTCACCAGGGTCGAAGGCCGGCCTGGCAGCCGCTGCAGCGAAGCCAGGTAATGCCGCTCTGCCTGCGGGTAGTCCTGCGCTTGCTGGCAGGCCAGGCCGGCCAGGAAATCCGCCCGGGCTTGCTCGAAGGCCGGGTCGGCGCTCACGTCGGCGTCGCCAGGAAGTCTTCGGCCGGGGCCAGGCGAACCAGCTGCTGCGCGACGGCCTGCGGTGCGGCCAGCCACAGGTCCACGTCTTCGGGCGCGATGGGCACGACGCTGCGCTTGTCCTGCAGGTCTGGCGGGCGCTTCGGGTCGGGGCGGTGCATGCGCTTCATCAGCGGGTGGGTGTCGGCGTTGATCGTCAGCAGCGTGTAGCTCTCGACGATTTCGCCCGTGGCCTTGTCCACCCAGGTGTTCCACAGGCCGGCCAGGCCCCAGGGCGTGTTGTCGCTACGGCTGAAGCGCCAGGGCACGTGCTTGCCGGTTTCCCAGCAGGGTTCGAAGAAGCTTTCCGCCGGCACGATGCAGCGCTGGCCGCGTGCCCAGGGGTGCTTGTAGCTGGCCTTGGCCGCCAGTTCTTCGCTACGCGCGTTGCAGGTGGGGTAGGGCAGCTTGGGTGATGTCGCGAACCAGGGCACCAGGCTCCACTGGCCGACGACCAGCTCACGCTCGGGTGCGCTGCCGTGCCGCGCCAGGCGGATGAACGGGCCGGCATAGCGCGGAAAGATCTCGCGCGGCCAGGCCGGTGCCGAGCCCGCGCCCACGTGCCAGTGCCTTTCGATGTCGCCCGCCTCGGGCGCGATGTAGCGGGTGCACATCGCCGCAGGCTGGATCGCCGGTGCCCGGCTGCCGGCCTTCAGGCCGGTGCGCGCGCCGCCGCGGGCATGGCTGCCGCCATCGATCGCACCAGCTGCGCGTCGTGCGGTTCCACGCGCGACTTGTCGACCTGGGGCCGGCGTGCCGGCACCACGCTGTTGTCCAGATCGTCGGTGAGCTTGCCCGCCAGGCCGTGTGCGCAGGCGATCAGCCAGCTGCCGGTTTCGCGGTCTTCCTGGCTTTCCTGCTCCAGGAAGCGATCGGCCGCGCGTGCGGCCGCGTGCAGCTGGTGCGCACGCACGCGCACGGCGGCGACGGCGCGCTGCAGCGCCGCATCGGCGCCCTGGTCGCGCAACACGCGCGCCAGGCCGTCGATGTCGCTGGCCAGCTCGGCCGCCAGGCCCAGGCTGCACGACATCAGCCAGGAAGCGGTGGTGCGGTCTTCCTCGTTGTCCTGGCCGCAGAAGTGATCGGCCGCGCGCGTGGCGGCACGCAGCTGGTGGGCGCGCGCGCCCAGGCGCCGCAGGGCCTGGGTGTGCTCTTCGTTGCTGCTGCTCGCGGTGTCGCGGGGGGCTTGGCGGGGGTTGGACATGGCAGACCGCTGGGTGACTGTGACTGCGTTGGATTCTGCCCGCTGGAGACCGCGCCGGCTGCGCAGGCTGTCACGCCCCAAGGGCGGCCCAGGCCGCAACCGGGCCTGGCGGGGCCGCCAACCCCCGGGTTGCGGGGCCCTGCCGACCGCGCCCGTGGCGGCCCGAAGATTTTGCGGATGGCCTGCCCAGCAGGACTCGAACCTGCGACCCCCAGCTTAGAAGGCTGGTGCTCTATCCAGTTGAGCTATGGGCAGCGTGCGATGGGGATTCTAGGAGCCGCCCGCTCGCAGGCCCAGGCATACACTGCCGAGATGACTGCGCTTTCATCCTCCCTGCAGCGGCCCGTGTGCCGTTGCAGCCCTTAGCCGTGCTGGACAGCATCAAGCGCTGGCTGTCCGGCGCTTCGGCCAGCGGCAGCGTCGCCGGTTATGAAGGCATCGCGGCCTGGGCGCAGGGCGCGCAATACGCCTTCCGCGGCGTGCAGGACGAAGGTTTCGTCATCGACGGCCGCCTGGGCACGACCCCCTGGCGGCTGGAATGGGGCCCATCCCAGCGCACCTACTTCACCGGGCATGAACTGCGCCTGCGTGCAGAACCCGGCGTGGAAGCCGACCTGCAACTGCTGGTCCTGACCCGCGCACTGCAGGAACGGCTGGAGAGGACGCTGTTCGACCAGTACGTCGAAGACGTGCAGACCCGCATCGACAACGAGACACCGCCAGAAATGCGCTGGCTGGTGATGTTCCCCAAGCTCGGCAGCAGTGAGCTCGGCGTGCTGCGCGAGCCTTACGTGGCGCTGGGCAATGGCAAGCCCTGGCTGCTGGCCTGGCTGGACGGCGCCTTGTCCCAGGCCCTGCTGGCCCGCCGGGGCGAGAGCGCCGACGATCTGGTGCTCATGCTCGGGCGGGGCCGTCTGATGCTGCGCACGCCGCTGGCCGTGCCCACCGTGCCAGAACTCAAGCGCTGCCTGCTGCTGTTCGAGACCGCACTGCAGGCCGCCCACCGCGTGCAGGAAGCGCACCCGGGTGGCCTGCCGCCGGCTGGCCCGGCCATCGCGGAGCCCTAGGCGCTGGCGTAGCGGCCCAGCTCGAGCTTGGCGATGGCATTGCGGTGCACTTCGTCTGGGCCGTCGGCAAAGCGCAGGGTGCGGGCGTTGGCGTAGAAGTAGGCCAGCGGCGTGTCTTCGCACATGCCGGCGCCGCCGAAGACCTGCATCGCCCAGTCGATCACGTCGCAGGCCATGTTCGGCGCCACCACCTTGATCATCGCGATCTCGGCCTTGGCGGTCTTGTTGCCGGCCACGTCCATCATCCAGGCCGCCTTCAGCGTGAGCAGGCGGGCCTGCTCGATGCGGCAGCGCGCTTCGGCAATGCGCTCCAGCGTCACGCCCTGCTGGGCGATGGTCTTGCCGAAGGCGGTGCGGCTGCTCGCGCGCTCGCACATCAGCTTGAGCGCGCGTTCGGCCAGGCCGACGAGGCGCATGCAGTGGTGGATGCGCCCGGGGCCCAGGCGGCCCTGGGCGATCTCGAAGCCGCGGCCTTCGCCCAGCAGGATGTCTTCCACCGGTACGCGCACGTTCTTGAAGTCCACTTCCATGTGGCCGTGCGGGGCGTCGTCGTAGCCGAACACCGACAGCGGGCGCAGCACGGTGATGCCGGGGGTTTCGCGCGGCACGACGATCATCGACTGCTGCGAATGGCGCGGCGCCGTGGGGTCGGTCTTACCCATGAAGATGAAGACCTGGCAGCGCGGGTCGCCGGCGCCGCTGGTCCACCACTTGCGGCCGTTGATGACGTAGTGGTCGCCATCGCGTTCGATGCGGCTTTCGATGTTGGTGGCGTCGGAACTGGCCACCGCCGGTTCCGTCATCGCGAACGCGCTGCGGATCTGGCCGGCGAGCAAAGGCTTGAGCCAGCGCTCGCGGTGCGCGGCGGTGCCGTAGCGGGCGAAGACTTCCATGTTGCCGGTGTCGGGCGCCGAGCAGTTGAAGACCTCGCTGGCCCAGGGCACCGCACGCATGATCTCGGCCAGCGGGGCGTATTCCTGGTTGCTCAGGCCTGCACCCAGGTCGCTGGTGTCGACGCCATGGCTTTCGGCCCTGGGCGGCAGGAAGAGGTTCCACAGGCCCGCGGCGCGCGCCTTGGGCTTCAGGTCTTCGATCACCTGCAGCGGCGTCCAGCGCTTGCCGGCTTTCGTGTTGGCCTCGATTTCGGCGAAGTAGCGGGCTTCGGCGGGGTAGACGTGTTCCTGCATGAAGGCGCTGACGCGCTGCTGCAAGTCTTGAGTGCGAGGCGAGAAGCCGAAGTCCATCGTGGATCTCCTGGGGGGAATCGGGGTGGGTGTGCTCAGGTGCGTTGCGCAAACTGCCAGGCCATCTCGGCCAGCGGCCGGGTGCTGGCGCCGGTGGCGCGCGCCTGCGCGCTGCTGGCGATGCCGTCGACCACGCGCTTGGCGATGCCCTGGGTGATGCTGGCCAGGCGGAACAGGTTGTAGGCCAGGTAGAAGTTCCAATCGGCCATCACGGCCTGCGGGTCGGCGCGGCCGGTGCGTTCGCAGTAGCGGCGCACGTAGTCGGCTTCCGAGGGGATGCCGAGTGCTTCATGGTCCAGCCCGCCGATGCCGCGGAAGGTGCCCGGCGGGATGTGCCAGGCCATGCAGTGGTAGCTCAGGTCGGCCAGGGGGTGCCCCAGGGTGGACAACTCCCAGTCCAGCACGGCGGCCACGCGCGGCGCCTGTGCGTCGAAGATGAGGTTGTCCAGCCGGTAATCGCCATGCACGATGCTCACCTGCGCCTCGTCGCGCGCGCTGGCCGGGATGTGCGCCGGCAGCCAGTCGATCAGGCGGTGCATCTCGGGGATGGGCTCCAGCTCGGCGCACTGGCTTGCCAGGAACTGCTTGCTCCAGCGCCCGATCTGGCGGTCGAAGTAGTTGCCCGGCTTGCCGTAGTCCGCCAGGCCGGCCGCGGCCACGTCCACGCTGTGCAGTGCGGCGATGACGCGGTTCATCTCGTCGTAGATCGCGCTGCGTTCGGCGGGCTGCAGGCCGGGCAGCGATTGCTCCCACAGCACGCGGCCTTCAATGAACTGCATGACATAGAACGCGCGCCCGATCACGGCTTCGTCTTCGCACAGCAGGTGCATCGCGGCCACGGGTACGGCGCTGCCGACCAGGGCCTGCATGACGCGGTACTCCCGCTCGATCGCATGCGCCGAAGGCAGCAGCCGCGCCACCGGGCCCGGCTTGGTGCGCATGACGTAGCTGCGGGCTGGCGTCTTGAGCTGGTAGGTCGGGTTGGACTGCCCGCCCTTGAACTGCGAGACCTCCAGCGGGCCGATGAAGCCGTCCAGGTGCTGCTTGAGAAAGCCCTCGAGCGTGGCCACGTCGAAGGCATGGCTCGGGGCCATCGTGCGGGTGCCGGTGTAGGAATCCATGGCAGTCAGGGCAGGGGGTTCAGCGTTCGGCGGCGGCCAGCAGCTTCTCGCGCGACAGCACCACCAGCCGGGTCGGTTCCACGCGCACGGCGCCGTCGCGCTCGAAGCCCTTGAGTTCCTGGTTCACGCGCTGGCGCGACGCGCCCAGCAGCTGCGCCAGATCTTCCTGAGCCAAGGCCAGCCCGATGCGGATCTCGTCGCCCTGCGCGCTGCCGTAGCTGCGCGCCAGCAGCAGGATCTGCTTGGCCAACCGTGCCTGCAGGGGCCGGGTGTTGAGGTCTTCGAACTGGTCGAACATCAGCCGCAGCCGGCGGCAGTTCAGGCGCAGCAGGGCTTCGTACAGCTCCACGTGCTGGGCCAGCAGGGCCTTGAAGTCGGGCTTGCGCACCACCAGCAGGGTGGTCGGGCCGTGGGTGTCGGCATCGTGCGTGCGCGGCAGGCCGTCGAAGAGGGCGATATCGCCGAACCAGGTGCCGGGCTCGACATACGTGAGGGTGACCTGCTTGCCCGACAGCGACACCGAGCTCACCCGCACCGCGCCAGCCGCAACGCCGCACCATTCCTCGGCGGCCGTGCCGCGCGAAGCCAGGGCTGCGCCGTCCTGCAGCCGGCGCACGATGGCGCGGGAGAGGATGTCGTTGCGCAGGGCCTGGGAGAGCTTGCAGAACCACGCACCCGACTCGATGTTTTGACGCTCGTCGATTGTAAGAACCGGGGTATTCATGGCTTGTCTCTGAAGCGACAGATGCATCAAGCTGGATTCTCTACCGTCAGACTTGCCGTCCCCCTCGTTCTCTTTGTTGCCCTCGGAGCGCCGATCCATGCCCGCACCCGCCCTGCGCATCCCCTCGCGTCGCCATGAAGTGAGCGACGCCGAATGGCGCGTGCGCGTCGATCTGGCGGCGGCCTACCGCCTGGCGGCGCTCTTCAAGTGGGACGATCTGGTCTACACCCACATCAGCGCGCGCGTGCCGGGCGTCGAGGGCCAGTTCCTCATCAACCCCTACGGCCTGATGTTCGAGGAGATCACTGCCTCCAGCCTGATCCGCATCGATGCCGATGGCAACAAGCTCGACGAATCCGAGTACGAGGTCAACCCGCCAGGCTTCGTGATCCACAGCGCCGTGCATGCAGCCCGGCACGACGCGCTGTGCGTGATGCACTTGCACTCGCTCAACGGCATCGCCGTGGCGGCGCAGAAGCAGGGGCTGCTGCCGCTGTCGCAGCACTCGATCTTCGTGCTGTCGTCGCTGGGTTATCACGATTACGAAGGCGTGGCCCTGCACGACGAAGAGAAGCCGCGGCTGGTGGCCGACCTGGGCGACAAGCGCCACCTGATGCTGCGCAACCACGGCCTGCTGACGGTGGGCGCGACGGTGGCCGACGCGTTCCAGGCGATGTACTTCTTCGAAACCAGCTGCACGATCCAGGTGCGCGCGCAGGCGGGCGGCGGCGAACTGCTGGCCGTGCCGCAGGACATCATCGCCACCGCGCAGCAGCAGGCCCGGGCGGCCACCCGAGGCGCTGGCGCCAGCCTGGTGTGGCCGGGATTGCTGCGGCGGCTGGACCGGCAAAGCCCGGGTTACGACACCTGATCGGCCCGGCGGCGTGCCGTGCTGCACGCCCTGGGCTGCGCCCGATGCAGCAGGCGCATGGGGCCCGTGACCCTTCGTGCTAGAGTCATTTTTGCTTTGGACACGGCCCCCATCCCCTAGATGCAGATGAAGCGCCCAGGCTCGCCTGCAGCCGCGCCGTTGGCCCCTGCGGGCTTGAGCTTCCTGGTGGTGGCGGCAGCCGCGGCACTGGCCGTGCCACAGGCCCGAGCAGTGGGCATCGGCAGCCCGCAAGGCCCCGCGGTGATGGGGCAGCCGCTCAATCTGGGCGTGCCTCTGCGCCTGGAGGCGGGCGAAGTGGTCGAGCCGCGCTGCATCAGCGCCGAGGTCACGATGGGCGACCGGCGGCTGCCCGTCAACGCCGTGGGCACGGTGATCGAGCCCACGTCGGCTGACACGGCCCGGGTCCGCATCCAGACCTTGCCCAGTGTCGACGAGCCCGTGGTGAGCGTGGTGCTGCACGTCGGTTGCCAGAGCCGGGTGACGCGCCGTTTCGTCGTGCTGGCCGACCCGCCGGGCCTGGAATCACCGGCCCCGGCGCTGGCCCTGGCGCCGCCTGCCCCCGCGCTGCCGATGGCGCCGGCGCAGGAGCCCCCCAGTGCTGCACCGGCGGGCGCGGCTGCGGCGGATGGGGCGACCCAGGCGTCTGCGCCGGCCCGGCGGCCGGATCGGGCCCGCGGCCAGCGTGCCCAGAGCCCGCAGACCGCGGCCCGGCCGACCACGGCGCGCGTCGCCGGCCGGCCGGCCGGATCGGCCGCGCCAGCCCCGAAGGCCACGGCCGGCAAGCCCGCAGGCTCGCCCGGCCGCGGTGCCCAGTTGGCCACTGCCGCCGCGCCGCGCCTGAAGCTGGACAGCGCCCCAGCGCCGGACACGCCCCCGGCGCAGGACGCCGCGGCGATGGCCGCGGTTGAGCAGGCCATCCGTGCCGTTGCCGAAGCGGCCAGCGCCGTGCGTGCGGCCAACGATGCCGCGTCGGCCGCGGAACTGCGCGCGCAAGGTTTGGAACGCAGCCTCGCGCAGCAGCGCGCAGAAAACCAGACCCAGCGTGAAGCCATGGGCTTGCTTCGTGAGCGCATGGCTTCGTCGGAAGCGGTGTCCAACTGGGTCTGGCCGCTGCTGGTGGGCCTTGCCGGGCTGGGCGCGCTGGCGGGCTGGCTGGCCTGGCAACTGGCGGCGCTGCGGCGTGAACAGCGTCTGGGCTGGCAGCAGGCCGCGCAGGCCGGCACGGCAGCTGCTGCTGACGGCGCCAGCGCTGCGGCCGCGGGCCCGGCGTCACCCATGCCCTTCGTTATCGGGGCCCGGCCTGCGGCCCCGGCGCAGGCGCGCAACCCCGCCACACCGGCGTGGCCGCCGCCTGCGCCGCCCGTGGTGCCGCCGCCGCTGCCCAACACCATCACCGATGGCAGCTTCGTCGTTTCGACGCAGCCCAGCCTGGTAGACCTCGAGCCCGCCCCGGCGCTGCAGCGCGGCGGGCCACAGGCGGCCAGCGACATGCCGCCGCAGCCCGAGCCCGTGGCGCCGCGCGACCTGTCGATCGAAGAGCTGATCGACCTCGAACAGCAAGCCGAGTTCTTTGTCGTGCTGGGGCAGGACGACGCCGCGATCGACCTGCTGGTCGAGCATGTGCGCAGCACGGGCGGCGGCAGCCCCTTGCCCTACCTCAAGCTGCTGGAGATCTACCACCGCCTGGGCGACCGCGAAGCCTACGAGCGCACGCGCACGCGCTTCAACCAGCGCTTCAATGCCTACGCGGCCGAGTGGTCGGCTGGCCTGCTGCAGGGCCGCAGCCTGGAAGATTACCCCGACGTGCTGCCGCGCCTGACCCATGCCTGGCCGCAACCGCTGGACGCGATGGCCGAGCTGGAATCGTTGCTGTTCCGCAAGACCCATGGCGAGCTCTTCGATCTGCCGGCGTACCGCGAGGTGCTCTTCCTCTACGCCCTGGCGCGCGACCTGCTGGACCGCGAAGCTGCCGACACCGGCAACGTCGACCTGCTGCTGCCGCTGGCCGACGGCGGCGACTTCGGCGCGACATTGCCGCATCCGTATTTCGGCCTGGACCACGATTCGGTCTTCGACCGCAACGCCGCGGAAGACCGGCCGACATCACCCGTGGACCTGGATCTGTCGCAGGGCGAGACGCCCAAGCGCATCTTCGATCCGCTGGCCGCGCGGCCGCCCCAGCCCTAGCGCGGCCTGCAGGGCAGCGCGGTAACGATCACAGCCGCTGCAGCCGCTGCAGGGCCGTGGCCAGCGTCTCGTCGCGCTTGGCAAAGCACAGCCGCACCAGGCCCTGCTCGAAGCCGCCTTCATAGAACGCCGATAGCGGGATCGCCGCGACGCCGATCTCGCGCGTGAGCCACTGGCAGAAGTCGGCTTCGGGCAGGTGGCTGACGGCGCTGTAGTCCACCAGCTGGAAGTAGCTGCCCTGCGTGTGCAGCGGGCGCAGCCGGGTCTGGCGCAGGCCGTCCAGGAACAGATCCCGCTTGCGCTGGTAGAAGGCCGGCAGGTCGGTGTAGGGGGCCGGGTCGGCCAGGTAGCGCGCCAGGGCGTGCTGCATGGGCGTGTTGACGGTGAAGACGTTGAACTGGTGCACCTTGCGGAACTCGGCCGTCAGCGCCGCCGGCGCCAGCACCGTGCCCACCTTCCAGCCGGTGACGTGGAAAGTCTTGCCGAAGCTGCTGACGATGAAGGCGCGTTCGGCCAGCCCCGGCACCGCCGCGGCACTGGCATGCGGCACGCCGTCGAAGACCATGTGCTCGTACACCTCGTCGCTCACCAGCAGGGTGTCGGTGCCGGCCAGCAGGGCGGCGAGCTGCTCGAAGTCAGCCTGCGTCCAGACGGTGGCACTGGGGTTGTGCGGGCTGTTCACGATCACCAGTCGGGTGCGGGGCGACAGCGCCGCGGCGATGCGCGCGAAATCCGGCCTGAAGCTGCCCGGCGTCAGCGGCACCCGCACCACGCGGCCGCCGGCCAGCTCGATGTTGGGCGCATAGCTGTCGTAACACGGCTCCAGCACCAGCACTTCGTCGCCCGGATGCACGGTGGCCAGCACGGCCGTCAGGATGGCCTGTGTCGCGCCTGCGGTGATGGTGATCTCGCTGTCGGCGTCGTAGTGCCGGCCGGCCAGTTGTGCCACCTTCGCGGCCATGCGCTGGCGCAGCAGCGGTACGCCGGCCATCGGCGGGTACTGGTTCAGGCCTTCGGCCATCGCATCGCGCACGTGGGCCAGCAAGGCGGGGTCGCAATCGAAATCCGGGAAGCCCTGGCCCAGGTTCACCGCACCGTGTTCCTGCGCCAGCGCGGACATGACGCTGAAGATCGTCGTACCCACCTGCGGCAGGCGGCTGCGCAGCGCGGGGGTGCGATGGGCCAGGGTGGTGGCGGCGTTCATGCGCAATCCTTCAGAGTCCAAAATCGATCTCGCCTTCCGCCCCGGCCTGGCCGGCCATGGCGCGCTGCACCAGCGCGGCGGTGAGGTGCGGCGACAGCATCTCCGCGAAAGCATGCACGAAGTGGCGCAGGTAGGCGCCGCGCTTGAAGGCCACGCGCGTGACGTTGCTGCCGAAGAGGTGCCCCAGGGGCCGCGCGACCAGGTCGGCGGCAACGCCGGCCTGGGCTTCCTCGCGCATCGCCAGTTCGCTGACGATGCCCAGGCCCAGGCCCAGGCGGACGTAGGTCTTGATGACGTCGGAATCGATCGCCTCCAGCGCCACGACCGGCTTGAGCCGCGCGCGCGCAAAGGCGTGGTCGATGCGCGTGCGCCCGGTCACCGTCGGCTGGTACATCACCAGCGGGTGCGCGGCGAGTTGCTCCAGCGTCGGGCGCTCCACGGCCGCCAGCGGGTGCGCCACGGGCAGCACCAGCACATGCTGCCATTCGTAGCAGGGCAGGGTGACGAGGTCTTCGTGCGCGGCCAGGCCTTCGGTGGCCAGGCCGATCTCGGCCACATCGTCCAGCAGCATGCGCGCCACCTGCTGCGGCATGCCCTGGTGCAGCACCACCTGCACCTTGGGCCAGCGGCGGCGCAGCTGGGCGATGGGCTCGGGCAGGAAGTAGCGGGCCTGGGTGTGGGTGGTGGCAATCGACAGCGTGCCCGCGTCCTGCTTGCTGAACTGCTCGCCGATGCGCCGCAGATTGGCGACTTCGCGCAGGATCACGTCCACCGACTTCAATACCTGCTGGCCGGGCTCGGTGACCCTGCGCAGGCGTTTGCCGTGGCGGGCGAAGATGTCCACGCCCAGCTCTTCCTCGAGCTCGAGGATGGCCTTGCTGATGCCGGGCTGCGAGGTGTGCAGGGCCTTGGCGGTTTCCGTCAGGTTCAGCTGCCGGCGCACGGCTTCCTGCACGAAGCGGAGTTGCTGCAGGTTCATCGCAACGGTGGGGTCTGGGGGGCGACCAGTTCCAGCGCCACGCCGGCCATCGCCGCCGTCACGGCGGGCATTTCGCCCACCGCGGCATGTAGGCTGAACTGCACCTGCGGGTGCGCCTGGCGCAGCGCGTCCATGAGTTGCGGCAGGTCCTTGCGCACATGGCCGCCGGTGCCCAGGAACAGCGGCAGCACCGCCACCTGGCGGCAGCCGGCCGCCGCCAGGTCGGCACCGGCCTCGACCAGCGTGGGCGACATGAATTCGAGGAAGGCCAGCCGCACCTGCGCGCGTGGCTGCCAGGCCCGCACTTGATCGGCCACGGCCTCGAAGGGCCCGGCCCAGCGGGGATCGCGCGCGCCGTGGGCAAACAGGATCAGGCCCGGGGGATCGGTGTCGGTCGGCATGGGGTGGGGTCAGCGGTAGCGCACCAGCCAGCCAAAGGCGGCCAGCGACATCATCAGGAACAGGCCGCTGGGCATCGCGGCCGCGATCCAGGGCGTCCAGCCGCGCAGCAGGCCCACGTGGCCGGCCAGATTGTTCAGCAGCACGAAGGCAATGCCCAGCATGATGCCGCCGAAGACCTTCAGGCTGACGCCGCCGGCTCGCGCGTGCAGGTAGGCGAAGGGCAGGGCCAGCGCCACCATCACCAGACAAGCCAGCGGGTACAGGGCCTTTTTCCAGAACAGGATCTGGTGCCGCTCATTGGCCTGCTCCTGGTCGCCCAGGTGGGCGCTGTAGCGCCACAGCTCGGCCGTCGTCAGCGTGGCCAGCGGCAGGACGGCCGAAGCCACGGTGCTGGCCGTCAGCGAGCTCTGCCATTCCAGCCGGCTTTCGCGCGTCAGCTGCACCCGCGGCTGGTCTTCGCTGCGCGCGCGCGGCCAGCGCGCGATGCTCGCGTCCTGCAGTGTCCAGGTGCCGTTCGCATCGACACGGCCTTCGGCGGCTTCGATGCGCGCGACCAGCCGGCCGTCGGCGTCGAACTCGAAGATCCGGATGCCTGCCAGTTGCCCGCCGGCGCCGGTGCCGGCGACGTTGATCGAGAAGGTGTGCTCGCCGTCCGGTGCCCGGCGTTTCTCCTTCAGCCAGGCGCCAGTGCCGCCGAGCTTCAGGCCGCCGCTGTCGCGCGCCTTCAGCAGCACGGCCTGGCGTTCGGCCATCGGGGCGACGTAATCGCCGATGGCAAAGGTCAGCAGGGCGAACAGCACGCCCAGCACCGCCAGCAGCCCCAAGGCGCGGCCCGGGCCCAGCCCGCCGGTGCGCAGGATCGTGAACTCGCTGGACTGTGCCATCCTGGACAGCGAATAGATGCAACCGATCAGCACCGCGATCGGCATCAGCTCGTACAGATGGCCGGGCAGTTCCAGGGCTGCGGCCAGCACGGCCGTGCCGACGCCGCGCCCGGTGCGGCCGGCGTCGTCGAGCTCGTCGACGAAGTCGATGAAAAAGAACAGCGAGAGGAAGGCCAGCGCGACGAAGGCCACGGCCGAACTGATGTCGGCGTACAGCAGGCGGCGCACGGTCTTCATGCCGCCGCCCCGGCGGTGGACGGGCGGGTGCGTCGCCACTGCAGCACGGCGGCATGGTCGCGCCACCACATCAGGCCCAGGGCCAGCAGCAGCATGCCGCCATGCAAGCCCAGCAGAGCACCGGCCATCGACAGCCGGCCGTTGGCCACCCAGGCCTGGCTGAGATTGGCCAGGTTGTAGTAGACGACGAAGGCCAGCAGCGCGAACAGCAGGTTCCAGTTGCTGGCCCGGCGCGGGTTGGTCGCCGCCAGACCGATGCCCAGCAGCAGCAGGTTGGTCGCAGCCAGCAGCAGGCCCACGCGCCAGGTGAGCTCGCCCTGGTGGCGCAGCGTGGGCTGGCGGATCAGGTCCTTCGTCGCAACCGCCTTGGGCGGCAGGTCCTCCGCGGCGCGCACGGCCCCTTCGCCTGCCAGCACGCGATAGGTGTCGAAGCTGGACTGCGTGCGTTCGCCGCTGGCGGTGGCAACTTCGTTACGCTGGCCGCGCTCCAGCACCAGGAAGCGGTCGTCACCGTCGGCTTCGAGCCGGCCCGACCTGGCCGAGGTCACGGCCTCGCCGCGGTCGGTGCGCTGCAGGATGAAGACGTTGCGCGCGTTGATGCTGTCGGCGGAGTCACGCTCGATGAAGAAGACACGCGTGCCGTCGCTGCTGGCCTGGAAGACACCGGGCGTGACGCGCGAGAGGTCGGACCGCTGCTGGTAGCGCTCGCGCAGTTCCAGGCTGCTGCGGTTGCCCCAGGGCCAGACGAACAGCAGCAGCAGGCCCACCACCAGCAGCACCGGCAGGGCCATCGCCAGCACCGGCCGCACGAAGCGCGTCAGGCTCAGCCCGCTGGCGAACCAGATCGCCATTTCGCTGTCGCGGTACATCCGCCCCAGGCCCAGGACCACCGCCACGAACAGAGACAAGGCCAGCATGGTGGGCAGATGCCCCAGGGCGATATAGCCCAGCAGCAGCACCACGTCCTGCGGTGCCACGGCGCCGCCCGCCGCCTGGCCGACGGTGCGGATCAGGAACATCGTGATGACGATGGTGAGGATCACCACCAGGGTGGCGCCGAAGCTCCTGGCGAGCTCACGGCGCACAGTCGTATCGAATAACATCCGCCGCTTTCTAGCTAGCGCGGAATTATGGACTTCAAGACACAAACCGCCGGCGCTGCAGGCGTGGCCGGGATCGCCGCTGATGCCCTGCTGGTGCTGGTGACGGGCGATGCCCTGCCCGCAGGCCTGGATGCGCCGCTGGCCGAAGTGCTGGGTGCTGGTGCCAGCGATGGTGATTTCAGCTTCAAGGCCGGACAGGCGCTGTACGCGCACCGGGTGGCGGGGGTGAAGGCCGCACGCGTGCTGTTCGTGCATGCCGGCGATGGCGCGCCGAAGGCATGGCGCAAGGCCGTGGCTCAGGGCGTGGGCCAGATCAAGGGCAGCGGCGCCAAGACGCTGGCGGTGGCGCTGGCCGGCACGGCTGAGCTGGGTGCAGCCCACGCCGAGGCGCTGGTCGCGGCGGCCGAAGAGGCCGTCTACGTCTACCGCACCACCAAGCCCAGCGCCGCCCCGGCACCGAAGCTGCGCAGCATCAGCCTGGTGGCCGACAAGACGCGCCAGCCCGAGCTCAACGCCGCCCTCAAGCGCGGCGAGGCCTTGGCCGCCGGTGTCACGCTGGCCCGCGAGCTGGCCAATCGCCCGGGCAACCTGGCCACGCCCAGCGCGCTGGCCGACGAGGCCCGCAAGCTGGGCCGCAGCCACGGCCTGAAGGTGGAGGTGCTGGAGCGCAAGGACGCCGAGAAGCTGGGCATGGGTTCTTTCCTGGCCGTGGCACAGGGCTCGGCCGAGCCACCGAAGTTCATCGTCGCGCGCTGGATGGGTGGCGCCAAGAACGCCGCGCCGGTGGTGCTGGTCGGCAAGGGCATCACCTTCGACACCGGCGGCGTGAGCCTGAAGCCCGCGCCCGAGATGGACGAGATGAAGTTCGACATGGGGGGCGCGGCCAGTGTGCTGGGCACCCTGGCCGCGGTGGCGCAGATGAAGGCCAAGGTCAACCTGATCGGCATCATCCCGGCCTGCGAGAACATGCCCGACGGCAAGGCCATCAAGCCCGGCGACGTCGTCACGAGCATGAGCGGGCAGACGATCGAGATCCTGAACACCGACGCCGAAGGCCGGCTCATCCTGTGCGATGCGCTGACCTATGCCGAGCGCTTCAAGCCCGCGGTGGTGGTGGACATCGCCACCCTCACTGGCGCTTGCGTCATTGCGCTGGGCCACCACCGCAGCGGCCTGTTCAGCGCCGACGACGCCCTGGCCGCCGAGTTGCTGGCCGCAGGCGAGCAGGCCCAGGATCCGGCCTGGCGCATGCCGCTGGACGAGGAATACGACGAGGGCCTGAAGAGCCACTTCGCCGACATGGCCAACGTCGGTAGCCGCGCGGGCGGCGCGATCACGGCGGCGATGTTCCTCAAGCGCTTCACCGGCCAGTTGCGCTGGGCGCACCTGGACATCGCCGGCACGGCCTGGAAGAGCGGCGCCGCCAAGGGCGGCACGGGCCGGCCGGTGCCGCTGCTGACGCAGTTCGTTCTGTCGCGCGCGGGCTGAAGGCTGCGGCATGGCCAGCCCGGCGGTTCAGCGGGTGGAGTTCCACACCGGGCTGGCCGACCCGCTGGGCTTTGCCTGCCGCTTGCTGCGCAAGGCCCAGCGCCAGGGTCATCGCGTGCTGGTGACGGCGCCTGAGGCCCGGCTTCAGGCGCTCGATGCGCAACTTTGGACCTTCGAGCCGCTGTCGTTCGTGCCGCACATCCTGCTACCGGAGCTTGGCGCAGAGCGCCAGACGGCATGGGACATCGCCGCCCGCACGCCCATCTGGTTGTGCCTGGCTGTGCCGCTTTCGGCCACTGTGCCGGCGCCTGGCTTGCCGGGTGTGCTGGTGAATCTGGGTGCCTCCGCCGCGCCACCAGGGGTGGCCTTCGAGCGCGTGATCGAGATCGTCTCGCATGACGTCGATGAGGCGCAAGCTGGCCGCCAGCGCTGGCGCGCCTACAAAGCATCGGGCGCTGACATCGTGCATCACCTGGCGCGGGACGAGGCGAACCCGCCCGTCGGCGAGGCGCACCACTGAAGCGTTAAGGGTGCACCGCGTCTGGCAACGACAGGCCCGCACCTTGCTTCCCCTAATGGGACCGGCAGGGTTTTCGGGTATCGTGCCCGATCCCGGGGCGACCGTGAAATCGATTGACACGTGTCGATTCGTTTATCTACTGGAGTGAAGTGCATGCAAGTCAAGCTCAATGTGATCGTTGGTGCCCTGGCCCTGGCCGTGGGTGGTTCTGTTTTCGCGCAGGACCTGGTGGTCAAGATCGGCCACGTCGGCCCCACCAGTGGCGCCATCGCCCACCTGGGCAAGGACAACGAGAACGGTGCCCGCATGGCCATCGATGAGCTCAACGCCAAGGGCGTCACCATCGGCGGCAGGAAGGCCAAGTTCGAACTGCTGGCCGAAGACGACGGGGCCGACCCGAAGCAAGGCACGGCCGCTGCACAGAAGCTGGTCGACAGCAAGGTCAACGGCGTCATCGGCCACCTGAATTCAGGCACCACCATCCCGGCGTCCAAGATCTACAGCGACGCTGGCATCCCCCAGATCAGCCCCTCGGCCACCAACCCGCGCTACACCCGTCAGGGCTACAAGACCACCTTCCGCGTGGTGGCTGACGACGTGCATCTGGGCGGCACCCTGGGCCGTTATGCCGTGAAGGACCTGAAGGGCAAGAAGATCGTCGTCATCGACGACCGCACGGCCTACGGCCAGGGCGTGGCTGACGAGTTCGAGAAGGGTGTGAAGGCTGCCGGCGGCGCCACCATCGGCCGCGAGTTCACCAACGACAAGGCCACCGACTTCACCGCCATCTTGACCAGCCTGAAGGCCAAGAGCCCCGACGTGGTGTTCTTCGGCGGCATGGACGCCGTCGCAGGCCCGATGATCCGCCAGATGAAGCAACTGGGCATCAACGCCAAGTTCGTCGGTGGCGACGGCATCTGCTCGAGCGAGCTGCCCAAGCTGACGGCAGGCACCCTGGCTGACAACCAGGTGGTGTGCGCCGAAGCTGGCGGCGTCGAAGGCGAGGCCAAGAAGTCGATGGACGACTTCCGCACCAAGTTCAAGGCCAAGTACAACGCCGAAGTGCAGGTCTACGCTCCCTACGTCTACGACGCGGTCAACGTGATGGTGGCAGCGATGGTCAAGGCCGGCTCGGCCGAGCCGGCAAAGTATCTGCCGGTGCTGGCCGCCACTGACGGCTACAAGGGCGTCACGGGCACGATCGGCTTCGACAACAAGGGCGACATCAAGAATGGCGCGCTCACGCTGTACACCTACAAGGGTGGCAAGCGCGAGCAGATTGCCGTCGTGCGCTGAGCGAAGCTGAGCGCATTCATGCCTGCCGGGCCTTGTGCCCGGCGGCTGGACGGAAGGGGGCCGCATGCGGCCCCCTTTCTTTTGTCCAGACCAGCCGGCGGGTGCTATTGGCGCGACTGCAAAAAACTAAGCCCGCCATAGGCGGGCTTCGAGATATCGCAGACGGCCCAGGCGGCCGCCGCGTTACTTCAGCTTGATTTCCTTGTACAGCACGTGCTTGCGTGCTTTGGGATCGAACTTCAGGAATTCCAGTTTTTCGGGCGTCGTCTTCTTGTTCTTGCTCGTGGTGTAGAAGTGACCGGTTCCCGCGGTGGATTCCAGCTTGATTTTCTCGCGTCCGCCTTTGCTCGCCATGGTGTGCTCCTAGTGTGCGGGGGTCAGATTTCGTGCCGGGCGCGCAAGTCGGCCACGACCACGTCGATACCCTTCTTGTCGATCAAGCGCAGCGCGGCATTGCTCACGCGCAGACGCACCCAGCGGTTTTCGCTCTCGACCCAGAAACGGCGGTACTGCAGGTTGGGCAGCCAACGACGCTTCGTCTTGTTGTTGGCGTGCGAGACATGGTTGCCCACCATCGGGCCCTTGCCGGTGACTTGACAGACGCGTGCCATGACGCTCTCCTGGGGTGCTGCGCAGCGACGGCGGACCGAAGCTTGCGGTGAAGGTTGGACGGATTGCCGCGGCCAGCGCCAGCGGCAAAGCCCGCGAGTATAGCGCGATTTCAGCGTTGCAGGCAGGCCTCAGCTGTCCTGCTGCTCCAGGAAGCGCTGTGCGTCCAGCGCCGCCATGCAGCCCGTGCCGGCACTGGTGATGGCCTGCCGGTAGACATGGTCCTGCACGTCGCCGGCAGCAAAGACGCCGGGCACGCTGGTCATCGTTGCCATCCCATCCAGCCCGGTGCGCGTCACGATGTAGCCGTCCTTCATCGTCAGCTGCCCCTGGAAGATGTCGGTGTTCGGTGCATGCCCGATGGCGATGAAGCAGCCGCTGACCGGCAGGTCGTGCGTATCGCCGCCCTGCACCTGGCGCAGCCGTACGCCCGTCACACCGCTGTCGTTGCCCAGGACTTCGTCCAGCGTCTGCCACAGATGCAGCTGGATCTTGCCGGCCGCCACCTTGGCCATCACCTTGTCGATCAGGATCGCCTCGGCGCGGAACTTGTCGCGGCGATGGATCAGGTGCACCTTGCTGGCGATGTTGGAGAGGTACAGCGCCTCCTCGACCGCCGTATTGCCGCCGCCAACCACGCAGACGTCCTGGTTGCGGTAGAAGAAACCGTCGCAGGTGGCGCAGCCACTGACGCCACGGCCCTTGAACGACTCTTCGCTGGGCAGGCCCAGGTACTTGGCGCTGGCCCCCGTGGCGATCACTAGTGCATCGCAGGTGTAGGTGCCGGAGTCGCCTTTGAGCGTGAATGGGCGGCGGCTGAAGTCGACGGTGTGGATGTGGTCGAAGACGATCTGCGTGTTGAAGCGCTCGGCATGCTTGAGGAAGCGCTCCATCAGCTCAGGGCCCTGCACGCCCGCGACATCGGCCGGCCAGTTGTCGACTTCGGTCGTCGTCATCAGCTGGCCACCCTGGGCGATGCCGGTGATCAGCATCGGCTGCAGGTTGGCCCGCGCGGCATACAGCGCGGCGGTGTAGCCGGCCGGCCCGGAACCGAGGATCAGGACGCGGGCATGTTGGGTTGGTTGGCTCATGTTTCGTTCTTGAAGTGGTGTTCGTGCAGCAACAGGGCCGTCTTTGCACGGCATTTTGCGTCGCCCCGCCCCACCGCTGCAGGCTACAGTGGCGCCGATCCGAGCCGATGCAAGCCCTTCAATCGGCACAATAGATCGATTCTTGCAGACCGGCCCGGCAATGGCCTCGCAGGGACCGACCCGGTGAGGGCATAACAAGAGGAGTGTGCCGATGTCGATGCTGTCGAACCTGGACCTGATCCGCCGCGTGCCCTTGTTTTCGATGCTGACGGCCGAGCAGGCGCAAGCCATCGCCGACAGCGTCGTGAAGCGGCGATTCCGGCGCGGCGAACTCGTCGTCGAGCAAGGCCGCAAGAGCAATGCGCTCTTCATCTTGCTCAATGGCCGCGCCCGCGTGCTGACCGCTGACACGCGCGGCCGCGAGGTCATCCTGGCGGTGCTCGAGAGCGGCGACTACGTCGGCGAGATGAGCCTGATCGACAACGAGCCGCACTCCGCCACCGTGCGCGCGGAGATCCAGACCGACATGCTCGTGCTGGCGCGCGCCGACTTCGCGCGCTGCCTGCCGGAGAACAGCACGCTCAGCTACGGGATCATGCGCGGGCTGGTGCGGCGTCTTCGCAATGCCGACCGGCAGATCGAATCCCTGGCCCTGCTGGACGTCTACGGGCGAGTCGCGCGCACGCTGCTGGACATGGCCGAAGAGATCGACGACGCCAAGATCATCCGGCACAAGGTCAGCCGCCAGGACATGGCCAAGGTGGTGGGGGCATCGCGGGAGATGGTCAGCCGGGTGATGAAGGACCTGGAAGATCGCGGCGTCATCGAGACGCAGGAGAACGGCTGGGTCGTCATCAAGGAACGTTTGCAGAACGACTGACCCGCTCGTCCCATCGGGCCGCGCAGGACACTGGGCGCGCCTGGCGCCATCGGCCACAATCGCCGGCATGAGTTTTCCGCTCGGTGCCATGCAGGGCGATGGCTACGCCGCTCCCGCCTCGAACCCATCCAGCTCGCCCGCCGGCCTGGCGCGCTGGCGCAGCAAGGCCCTGCTGACGGCCGCCGCGCTGGCGTGGCTGCTCTACACCCTGGCACTGGCCAGCCATGACGCTGCCGATCCGGGCTTCACCACGTCCGGCACGGGCGACGCCATTCGCAACCAGGTGGGCCTGCTGGGCGCGCGGCTGGCCGATCTTTCTTACTTCCTGCTGGGCTTTTCGGCCTGGTGGCTGGTGCCAGTGGGGCTGCGCGCCTGGCTGGGCAGCCTGGCGCGGTTGATGCGGCCGGCGGCAGCGGCCTCATCCGCGCCTGCGCCGCGCTGGCTGTTCTGGGTGGGTCTGGCCTTGCTTCTGGCTGCCAGCACGGCCTTGGAATGGACGCGCCTGTACCGCTGGGAAGCGCTGTTGCCCGGCCATGCCGGTGGCGTGCTGGGCCACTTCCTCGGTCCGGTGTCGATGCGCTGGCTGGGCTTTGCCGGATCGGGCGTGCTCTGGATCGTGCTGCTGGTGGTCGGTGCCGGGCTGGCGCTGCGTTTTTCCTGGGTCGCGCTGGCCGACGCCATCGGCGCGCGCCTGGACCAGCTGCAGGCGCGACGCCAAGGCTTGATGGCGCAGGAAGAAGACCGTCGTATCGGTGAGCAGGCGTTGCGCGAGCGTGAACAGGAAGTCGTCGACCAGCGCGATGAAGCTGCCGAACAGCCCGTGCCCACGCCCGTGGTCATCGCCCCGGCGGCGCCGGAGATCCAGCCCTCTTTGCGCGTCCTCAAGGAACGCCAGACGCCGCTGTTTGCCGAACTCGTGCAGACCAAGCTGCCGCAGGTGGACTTGCTGGACGGCGTGGACGCCACGCGCGGCCGCGAACCGCTGGTGACTCCCGAGACGCTGGAGATGACCAGCCGCCTGATCGAGAAGAAGCTGAAGGACTTCGGCGTCGAGGTGCGCGTGGTGGCGGCCTCGCCGGGCCCCGTGATCACGCGCTACGAGATCGAGCCGGCCACGGGGGTGAAGGGCGCGCAGGTGGTGAACCTGGCCAAGGACCTGGCACGCTCGCTGTCGCTCATCAGCATCCGCGTGGTCGAGGTCATCCCAGGCAAGAACTACATGGCGCTGGAGCTTCCCAATGCCCGGCGCCAGACCATCCGCCTGAGCGAAATCCTGGGCAGCGAGGTCTACAACAGTTCGGCTTCGCTTCTGACCATGGGCCTGGGCAAGGACATCGTCGGCAACCCCATCGTCGCCGACCTGGCCAGGATGCCGCATTGCCTGGTGGCTGGCACCACCGGTTCGGGCAAGAGCGTGGGCATCAACGCGATGATCCTGAGCCTGCTCTACAAGGCCGAGGCGCGCGACGTGCGCCTGATCCTGATCGACCCGAAGATGCTGGAAATGAGCGTCTACGAAGGCATCCCGCACCTGCTGGCGCCCGTGGTCACCGACATGAAGCAGGCCGCCAACGCGCTGAACTGGGCCGTGGGCGAGATGGAGCGCCGCTACAAGCTGCTCAGCAAGATGGGCGTGCGCAACCTGGCGGGCTACAACAAGAAGATCGCCGAGGCGGATGAGCGCGGCGAAAAGATCGGCAACCCCTTCAGCCTGACGCCCGAAGCCCCCGAACCACTGGAACGCCTGCCGCATGTGGTGATCGTGATCGACGAACTCGCCGACCTGATGATGGTGGTGGGCAAGAAGATCGAAGAGCTGATCGCCCGGCTGGCGCAGAAGGCGCGGGCGGCTGGCATCCACCTGATCCTGGCCACCCAGCGGCCCAGCGTGGATGTGATAACGGGCCTGATCAAGGCCAACATTCCCACGCGCTTGAGCTTTCAGGTGAGCAGCAAGATCGACAGCCGCACCATCCTGGACCAGATGGGCGCCGAGGCCCTGCTGGGGCAGGGCGACATGCTGTACCTCACGCCCGGCGGCGGCCTGCCGGTGCGCGTGCACGGCGCCTTCGTCAGCGACGATGAAGTGCACCGTGTCGTCAGCTACCTGAAGACCCAGGGCGAGCCGAACTACATCGAAGGCATCCTCGAAGGCGGCCTGCTCGAAGGCGGCGAAGCCGATGCTGCGCTAGGTGGCGGCGGTGGCGGCGACATCGGCCCGGGCGGCGAAAGCAACGCGCTGTATGACCAGGCCGTGGCCGTGGTGCTGCAGCACCGCAAGGCCAGCATCTCGCTGGTGCAGCGGCACCTGCGCATTGGCTACAACCGCGCTGCCCGTCTGCTGGAACAAATGGAAGCGCAGGGGGTCGTATCGGGCATGGGGCACAACGGCAACCGGGACATCCTTGTCCCGAAGAGAGACGAATGACATCCCGGATGAAGCCTGCCCTGGTGCTGGTGGCCGTGCTCGGATGGGCTGGCCTGGCGCAGGCCGACGCAGTCACCACCCTGCGCGAATTCGTGCGCGACGTGAAGACAGGCAAGGCCAGCTTCTCGCAGACCGTGACGGCCGCTGATGGCGTGCGCAAGAAGCAAAGCAGCGGCGACTTCGAATTCGCCCGGCCCGACCGCTTCCGATTCGCTTACACCAAGCCCTACGAACAGCTGATCGTGGGCGACGGGCAGAAGGTGTGGGTCTTCGACGCCGACCTGAACCAGGCCAGTTCGCGCGCCATGGGCAAGGCGCTGGGCGCTACGCCCGCAGCCCTGCTGGCCGGGTCTTCACTGGACGCCGACTTCACGCTCAGCAATGCTGCGCCGGCCGATGGCCTGGAATGGGCGCTGGCCACCCCGAAGGCCAAGGACGGCGCTTTCCAAAGCATGCGCGTGGGCTTCAAGGGCCGTGAACTCGCGGCGGTGGAGATCGTCGACAGCTTCGGCCAGCGGTCCCTGCTGCGCTTCTCGGGCTTTGCCCAGAACCCGGTGATCGCATCCGACCGCTTCCGCTTCGTGCCCCCCGCGGGTGCCGACGTGATCGAGCAATAGCGACGGCCGCGATGCAGGACGGCCTGTTCGACGGCGCTGCACCGCTGCCCGGCACCGTACCGCTGGCCGAGCGCCTGCGCCCGCAGCGCCTGCAGGACGTGGTGGGCCAGCGCCATTTGCTGGCCCCAGGCCGGCCCCTGCACCTGGCCTTCAGCAGCGGCCGACTGCCGTCGATCATCCTGTGGGGCCCACCCGGGGTGGGCAAGACCACGCTGGCGCGGCTGTTGGCGGGTGCCACGCAGGCCCACTTCATCACCTTGTCGGCCGTGCTGGCGGGCGTGAAGGACATCCGCGAAGCCGTGGACCAGGCGCGTGCGCTGCAGCAGGCTGGCCGCGCCAGCGTGGTGTTTGTCGACGAGGTCCACCGCTTCAACAAGGCGCAGCAGGACGCCTTCTTGCCGCATGTCGAATCGGGCCTGTTCAGCTTCATCGGCGCGAGCACCGAGAACCCTTCGTTCGAGGTGAATGCCGCGCTCTTGTCGCGGGCCAGCGTGCATGTGCTGCAGCCGCTGTCGGAAGACGAACTGGCCGAACTGCTGCAGCGGGCCCAGGCGCTGCTGCAGGCGCCACCGCTCACCCACGGGGCCTGCAGCCAACTGCTGGCGCATGCCGATGGCGACGCCCGCCGGCTGCTGAACGCTTACGACAACCTGGTGGCCGCGCACGGCGGCGCGGCCGAACTGGACGAAGCCCGGCTTGAACAGACCCTGGGGCAGATGCTGCGCCGCAGTGACAAGGGTGGCGACGTCTTCTACGACCAGATATCGGCCCTGCACAAGGCCGTGCGAGGCAGCGACCCCGATGCCGCCCTGTACTGGCTGGCCCGCATGCTGGACGGCGGCATGGACCCGCGCTACATGGCCCGCCGACTGGTGCGCATGGCCTGTGAAGACATTGGCCTGGCCGACCCGCGCGCCCTGCGCCTGGCGCTGGACGCAGCCGAGGTCTACGAACGCCTGGGCTCGCCCGAAGGCGAACTGGCCCTGGCCGAAGCGGCGGTCTACCTGGCGATGGCGCCCAAGTCCAACGCCGTCTACCAGGCCTGGAATGCCGTACGCGCGCTGGTGAAGAGCGACGGCACCCGGCCGGTGCCAGCGCACCTGCGCAATGCCCCGACGCGGCTGATGAAGGACCTGGGCCACGGTGCCGGCTACCGCTATGCGCACGACGAGCCCGGCGCCTTCGCGCCGGGCGTGGACTATCTGCCCGAAGGCCTGCAGGCCCACCGCTTTTATGAACCGGCGTCGCGTGGCCTGGAACTGCGCATCGGCGAACGCCTGGCCGAACTGCGGGCGCTGAACGCCGAAGCCAGGGCCACGCAGACCCCGGGCCCGGGGTAGGTAAGTCCCACAGTGGGCGGCAGGGGCGCCCACCTAGAATCGCGCCGCATTGAAGGCCGGCCAGCTTCTTGCATGGCATGCGCCGACACGCAAGAACGCAGTAACCCCGGAGCTCCCTACGTAATGGAAACCTTCTTCCAGCAGATCATCAACGGCCTGGTGCTGGGCAGCATGTACGCGCTGGTGGCCCTGGGCTACACCATGGTCTACGGCATCATCAACCTCATCAACTTCGCCCACGGCGAGGTGCTGATGGTGGGGGCCCTGGTCAGCTGGACGGTGGTCAGCACGATGGCCGACAGCGGCATTCCGGGCTGGTTCCTGATGCTGATGTCGATGGCCTGCGCCATCACCGTCTGTGCAGCGCTGAACTTCAGCATCGAAAAGCTCGCCTACCGCCCGCTGCGCAATGCGCCCCGGCTGGCCCCACTGATCACGGCCATGGGCATGAGCCTGCTGCTGCAGACGCTGGCGATGATCATCTGGAAGCCCAACCCCAAGCCCTATCCGCTGCTGCTGCCCACCGAGCCCATCAGCCTGGGCGGGCCCGTCATCAGCGTCACGCAATGCCTGATCCTGGGCCTGACAGCTGTCATCCTGGCGGCGCTGATGTACCTGGTGAACAAGACCAAGCTAGGCCGCGCCATGCGCGCCACGGCCGAGAACCCGCGCGTGGCAGCGCTGATGGGTGTGAAGCCCGACATGGTGATCTCGGCCACCTTCGTCATCGGCGCGGCGCTGGCCGCTGTGGCCGGCATCATGTGGGCGGCGAACTACGGCACGGTGCAGCATTCGATGGGCTTCTTGCCCGGGTTGAAGGCTTTCACCGCCGCGGTGCTGGGCGGCATCGGCAACCTGGCCGGTGCGGTGGTGGGCGGCATCCTGCTGGGCCTGGTCGAAGCGCTGGGCGCCGGTTATCTGGGCGCGCTGACGGGTGGTGTGCTGGGCAGCCACTATGCCGACATCTTCGCCTTCGTCGCGTTGATCCTGGTGCTGACGCTCAGGCCGCAAGGCCTGTTGGGCGAACGCGTCGCTGACCGAGCTTGACGGAGGCACCGCACCATGCAGACCCTGCAAAACAAGATCGTCGTCTTTGTCATCTGCGCCATCGCCCTGATGGCCCTGCCCCTGCTGATGCAGGCTGGCGGCCTGGGCGCGGGCTGGGTGCGCATCCTGGCCCTGGCCCTGCTCTATGTGCTGCTGGCGCTGGGCCTGAACATCGTGGTGGGCTACGCCGGCCTGCTGGACCTGGGCTTCGTCGCCTTCTATGCCGTCGGGGCCTACATGTACGCGCTGCTGGCCAGCCCGCACCTGTTCGAGAACTTCCCCTGGATTGCGGCGGCGTTCCCGAACGGCCTGCACACGCCCATCTGGGCAGTCATTCCGCTGGCAGCTGGCCTGGCCGCCATCGCGGGTGTGCTGCTGGGCACGCCGGTGCTGAAGCTGCGTGGTGACTACCTGGCCATCGTCACGCTGGGCTTCGGCGAAATCATCCGCGTGTTCATGAACAACCTGGAAC
>JAIXZR010000187.1 GCA_027489455.1 Rubrivivax sp.
GAAGTCATCTGGGCGAAAAAGGCCTAAACCGCCAGCCGTGTGCGCTCGCGTATCGAACTCGTGCTGGACTATGCGACTGCTCGCGGTCTGCGTGAGGGGCCTAACCCGGCGCGCTGGCGGGAGCATCGTTTACGCCTGTCACCAACCGCGCTGAAGCTGCTTCTCGGCGTGCGCTCTGAACAGCCCAATGCGGACGCCATCATCTTTCGCGGCACGAAAGGCCCGCGGTCGGACATGGGCCTGACGGCGGTGATATGCCGCATGAAGGTGGCCGCCACCGGCTTTGCATTCGCCAGTCTGCGTTCGGAAGGCCAGAATGGCATCTCATGCACAGAATTCGGTTCAACCTCGCTGATCGATCCCAGCCATGAGCGATGACGCCGCCACTGCAGGCCAGCCCTCTGGTATTGGCGTCGTTGACGACCAGATGGCGCGTGCGATCTTTGATCTGGCGCCGGATGGCATCGTGGTGATTGACAGGGAAGGGCAGTTGCTCGCGTGGAACGCGGGCTTCCTGTCACTGTGGAACTTCCCGCCCGACGTGCTGAGCCGCCTCGATGCTGAGGAAATGCGCACCCACATTGCGCAGCAACTTGCCGACCCAACGCATTACCTGCGCAGCCTGGAAGCGCTCATGCAGGCTGACCGGGCGCAGGTTTTCGATGAGATGGCGCTGAAGGACGGCCGGGTGTTCGAGCGTCATGTTGCGCCGCTCGTACTGCCCGGCCGCGCACGCGCGCTGGTGGTTCGTTGGCGCAACATCAGCGCCCGGCACCAGGCCGAGCAGGCGCTGGCGCAATCGCAGGCGCGGCTGTCGGCGGTGATCGAGCATGCACTCAATGCCATCCTGCTGGCGTCGGACGATGGCAACTATGTCGACGCCAATCCCGCCGCCTGCGCCATGACGGGCTACACGCGGGATGAACTGCTGTCGATGCATGTGTCGCAGCTGGTGGTGCCCGACTCGCTGGATCTCGACACAGTTTGGGCCGGCTTCCTGCAGGCCGGCAGTTCGCGTGGTCGCGTGCAGCTTCGGCGCAAGGACGGTACGGTGATCGTGGCCGCCTTCAGCGCCAAGGCGCACGTGCTGCCGGGCCTGAGCCTGTCGGTCATGTCGGATGTGACCGAGGAGGTGCTGGCACAGCAGCGCCTTGAAAGCCTGGCGCAGACCGACGCGCTGACCGGCATCGGCAACCGCCGCCACTTCGTGGCGGTGGCCTCGGATGAGCTGGCTCGTGCCCGCCGGCATGGCCAGCCGCTGGCGTTGCTGATGATCGATCTGGACCACTTCAAGGCGATCAACGACCGCCATGGCCATGCCTTCGGAGACGAAGTCTTGCGCAGGTTCGTGCAGGCCGTGCGCGGCGAAATCCGACAGGGGGAATGCTTTGCCCGCCTTGGCGGTGATGAGTTCGCTCTGATACTGCCGCAGACCGAGTCGGAAGGCGCCGCTGCCTTTGCGCAACGCCTGTTGCAACAAGTGCGGGAGCACCCCGCCGGGTCGGCCGGCGCGCTGGTGCATTTCAGCGTCAGCATCGGCGTGGCAGCGCTGACCCCAGAAAGCGTTGCTCAGGCGTCCATCGACGAGCTGATGCGGCTTGCCGATCAAGCACTTTATCGAAGCAAGGCCAGTGGGCGTGGTCTCGTCAGCGTCAACGACGACTCCAGCTGACCGCCGGCCTGTCGCCCGCGGTTGGCTACCGTCAGCAAGCGCTGAGAGCTGGCAACTCAATGGCTGACGCTACCTTCGACGGTCCATCGCACGCTGCCGAGAAGATCGGCGCAGCCCTGGAGCCACGCCGCTTCGATCTTCAACCCGCTGATTCGGCGAAGATACCGAAACACTGTCCTTGACCGCGTCCTCAGCAATGGTCCTCCGCATCGTCGTCGCCACCTTCGTCACCCTCCATCTCTCCACCCCGGCCGCAGCAGATCCGTACGTGGCGCTGAACGGGCTCGAAGGTTCTGAGGTCAAGCGAGCAGCCTCCAGCATTGCCGCCCGTGGCCATCGCCCGCTGAGCTACCGAGAGCTCTGGGATGTGCTCAAGGACGCCGACAGGCATCCCTCCCGCCCAGGCCATGTGATCGGCCTCTACAGCCGTGCAGCGATTCCCGTGCAGTGCGCCGAAGGCAAGGCGCCCAGCGGCTGCGAGCAGACCTGGAACCGTGAGCACGTCTGGCCCAAGTCCAAGGCGTTTCCCCGCCGCGATCAATGGGCTCACACCGATGCCCATCACATTGCGGCCGAGCTCGTCCGCTGCAACTCCCTGCGCGGCAACCTGGATCTGGGTGTGGGCGGGAGGCTGCATCCCGAATGTGCCTCGCGAAGAGGCGGTGGCGCATCGATGACCTGGGAGCCGAGCGATGCCGCCAAAGGTCAGGTCGCTCGCATGCTGATGTACGTGGCAGTGCGTTACGAGGGCGACCCGCTGGGTGACAGGACCCCTGACCTGGAACTCGTTTCCCGCGCCACGCGCGACGGTGAACCCAGGCTGGGCAATCTCTGCGTCTTGCTGCGCTGGCATCAAGCTTTCCCGGTGTCCCAGCAGGAGCGTGATCGCCACGCCGTCGTGGTTCGCGTCCAAGGCAACCGCAATCCGTTCATCGACCGGCCCGATCTGGCACCACGGATCTGGGGGAAGGAATGCGGCGTTCGTTGAGCGCATCGCTGCTGATTCCCAGAACTGGGAAGCTGCGGCGCAAAGTGTGTTGAGTGCTGGCCTGGCCGTGGGCCGCGACCTCCGAAGAAGACCGTTGATCAAGCCCGAAGCCCCCACCTACCAAGACAGGAGAACGCTGTGGCCGAAGCCGATGACTCGAACCAGATCCGCCTGACACGCGTCTACCCCGCGCCGGTGCATGCGGTGTGGGACGCATGGACCCAGCTCGAGCAGATCGAGAAATGGTGGGGTCCGCGCGGCTTCACGCTCACCACGCACAGCAAGGACCTGCGCCCGGGCGGCGCCTGGCGGTACACCATGCACGGTCCGGACGGGGTGGACTACCCCAACCTGACCACCTATCGGGTCGTGGAGCCGTACCAGACCCTGGTCTACGACCACGGCGCCACGGACGACAGCCCGCCGCTGTTCCACGTGCAGGCCAGCTTCACCGAATCACAAGGCCGCACGACGCTGGACCTGGTGTTCACCTTTGCGACACCTGAGGTGCGGGCGCAGTTGGAAAAGCACATCCGGAAAGCCGGTGGCCATGCCACCTGGGACCGACTGGCCGAACACCTGGAAGAGCGCATCACCGGCAAGTGCTGCTTCGTCATCAACCACGCGGTCGCGGCACCCATCGCGCGCGTGTTCGAGATGTGGGCCGACCCGGCGCACCTGGCCCGCTGGCTGCCGCCAGCGGGCATGCAGATGCGCTTCCTGCGCGCCACCATCGCAGCAGGCCAGAGCAGCTTCTTCGTCATCGAAGGCGAGCACGGCAGGATGCACGTGCGCGCTGACTACCGGGTGCTGGAAGCACCCCGGCGCATCGTCTACCTGCAGCAGTTCGTGGACGCCCAAGAGCAGTTGGCGCCTGCCCCTGGTTCGCCGGTCTGGCCGCCGACGCTGCTGATGACCGTCTCGCTGTCGGAAGAAGCGCCTGACCGCACGCGCATCACGGTCACCTGCGAGCCGCACGGCGAAGCCAGGCCAGAGGAACTGGCAGCCTTCGCGCAGGAGCGGCCGGGCATGACCGCAGGCTGGACGGGCTCGTTCGATGCGCTGGAGGCGCTGCTGTGCGGGGACGTCCAGCCTGATGGCGGCGGACTGACGCGACCTGCCTGACTTGCCCGCCTTACTTCAGCGCGAAGCGTACGGTCCCGGCCGGCTTGCCGGCCATCCTGACCACGGCGACAACCTTGGTCCCGGGGCCCACCTTGAACGTGCCTGTCGCTTCGAGCTTGTTGCCGGCCGGCTTCAAGTCGACTTCCTGCTTCTCCGTCCCGCTCAGCAGCGTGAGCTTGGCGCTGGCCTGGGAGACATCCACGGCCTTGCCGTGGTCGTTCAGGTAGAGGTGGATCACCGTCGGCTTGGCCACCAGCTCGTAGTCCATGAGCTTGGTCGGGACCACGATGCCGCCGTGCATCGGCTTGTGGTCATGACCATGGTCGTCCTTCGCGCTAACGGCGAAGGCCGATGCGGCCAGGGACAGGGCGATCGTGGCCAACAGAGCCGGGGTCTTCATGGGATTCCTTTCGGGGTGGTGGGGTGGTGGGGGGGTGGGCAGGGCAAGCTTCAAAGCGCCTCGGCGTCC
>JAIXZR010000188.1 GCA_027489455.1 Rubrivivax sp.
ATGTTCCACATCACCGGCATGCTGTACGGCGTGCTGAGCCCGGTGTTCCACGGCTGCACCGTGGTGCTGATGCCGCGCTGGGACCGCGACCTGGCCGGGCGCCTGATCTCGCGCCACCAGGTCACGCACTGGACCTGCATCCCGACCATGATCATCGATCTCTTCGGCAGCCCGCACTACAAGAGCTTCGACCTGAGCAGCCTGCGCTACCTGTCGGGTGGCGGCGCGGCCATGCCGCTGGCCGTGGCCGAGCGGCTGCAGGCCGAATTCGGCCTGACCTTTGCCGAAGGCTACGGCCTGACGGAAACCGCCGCCCCCAGCCACGCCAACCCGCCCGAACGTGCCAAGCTGCAGTGCCTGGGCATCCCGCTGTTCGGCACCGACAGCCGCGTGATCGACCCGGACACGCTGCGCGAGATGCCAAACGGCGAAAGCGGCGAAATCGTCACCCACGGCCCGATGGTCTTCAAAGGCTACTGGCGCCATCCGGAGGCCACGCGCGCGGCCTTCGTCGAGATCGACGGCAAGCCCTTCTTCCGCACCGGCGACCTGGGCCGGCGCGACGACGAGGGCTACTTCTTCATCACCGACCGCCTGAAGCGCATGATCAACGCCAGCGGCTACAAGGTCTGGCCCAGCGAAGTGGAACTGCTGCTCTTCAAGTGCCCACTGGTGCAGGAAGCCTGCGTGATCGCCGCGCGCGACGCCTACCGCGGCGAGACCGTCAAGGCCGTGATCGTGTTGCGCAACGAAGCGCGGGGCCAGGCGCGGGAGCAGGACATCATCGACTGGGCGCGCGAGCACATGGCGGCTTACAAGGTGCCGCGCATCGTGGAGTTCGCCGACAGCCTGCCCAAGAGCGGATCGGGCAAGGTCATGTGGCGGCTGCTGCAGGACCAGCAGCAGGCGGCCACGGCGCGCTGAGCCGGCGCGCGCCGGCTCAGGACAGTGCCAGCCGCTGCAGGGCGCGCTGCAGCACCCGCGCGTCGTTGCTGGCGCGGTGGCGCTGCAGGCCCAGCTCGGCCAGTGCCGCGGCCCGGGCCTCACCCAGGTGCGACAGGCGGCGCTCGTCCAGCAGCCGGCCCACGGTTTCCAGCTTGAAGCGCGGGCGCAGCCCGGCTTCCTCGAACAGCGCTGCCAGCCAGGCGTAGTCATGCGCCCAGCCGTCGCAATAGGCGGTGCGGCCGGCGAGGTCGCTGTTCAGCGCCTGCGCGACGTCGGCCACGCTGCGGCCGTGGCGCATTAGCTTGTCGCGGGTGATGCCGTGCAGTGCCTCGGCGCTGCGGTCCCAGTGCAGCCAGTGATCGGCCGGGCGGATCAGCGTGCAGCGGGCGCTGCCGTCGGGCAGCACGTAGCCGATCTCGATCGGGTAGCTGTGGCGGCCGAAGCCCGAGGCTTCGATGTCCAGCACGCAGGGCACGTCGACGGCGCCCGTCGGGACTGGCGGCGCGGTGTGGGATGAAGACGTGCTGGGCATGGCAGGGCTGTCGATCAGATTCTGTGCCCTGGCCCGGCCGGGCCGCGGCGCGGGCCGTCTGCGGCTGGCCGCAGGTTGAGACTTTGTGGCGGCTGCCGCCTTCTTGCACGTTTCCGATGCACCGGGCTGCTCAGCCCAGCGCGCCGAAAAGCAGCCCGGCCCCGGCCGTGATGGCCATCGCCAGTGCGCCCCAGAAGGTCACGCGCGCCGTGGCCGGCCGCCAGGGGGCGCCGCCAGCGCGGGCGGCCATGGCGCCCAGCGCCGCCAGGAAGGCCAGCGAGGTGCCGGCCATCCAGCCCACCAGCCCGGGCCCGGGCAGCAGCAGTGCCACCGCCAGCGGCAGCGCAGCGCCGACGCCGAAGCTGGCTGCCGATGCCAGCGCAGCCTGCACCGGGCGTGCGCCCAGCTGTTCGGTGATGCCCAGCTCGTCGCGCGCGTGGGCCGCCAGTGCGTCGTGCTGCATCAGCTGGTGCGCCACCTGTTCGGCCAGTGCGGGCGCCAGGCCGCGCGCGACATAGATCGCCTGCAGCTCGCGCTGTTCGGCGGCCGGGTCGGCGGCCAGCTCGGCGCGTTCGCGGGCCAGATCGGCGCTTTCGGTGTCGGCCTGGCTGTGCACCGACACGTATTCGCCCGCGGCCATCGACATCGCGCCGGCCACCAGCCCAGCGACGCCGCTGGTCAGCACGGCAGCGGTGTCGGTGCCGGCCGCGGCCACGCCGATCATCAGGCTGGCTGTCGACACGATGCCGTCGTTGGCCCCCAGCACGGCAGCGCGCAGCCAGCCGATACGGCTGCTGCGGTGTCTTTCCAGGTGGCGGTGGCGTGCTGCGGGCATGTCGCCTTCTACACCCACCAGCTGATGCCAGACTGAAGCGCGGTGCTGGGCAGGGTGTGCAGGGGCTGCGCCGACGTCCTCGGGCAGCCACTGCTAGAGTCGTTCGATGTTGTCCCCCCGCTTCATCCACGCCAGCGGCGAAGGCCGTGCCGCCGGCCCGGCGCTGGCGGCCGAGGCCGCTGCCGGGCTGCTGGCGCAGCCGGCGCAGGTGTCGCCGAAGTTCTTCTATGACGCGCTGGGCTCGCGCCTGTTCGACGCCATCACCGAGCTGCCCGAGTACACCCCCACGCGCAGCGAAGCCGCGCTGATGGCCCGCCATGGGCCCGCCATCATCGATGCCGTGCTGGCCGCCACCGGCAGCGCCCCGGTGCTGGTGGACCTGGGCGCAGGCAGCTGCGCCAAGGCGGCGCGCCTGTTTTCCAGCCTGCAGCCGCGGCGCTACGTGGCGGTGGACATCTCGGCGGACTATCTGCAGGCCGCGCTGCAGGCGCTGCAGCGAGAACACCCGGCGGTGGAGATGGTCGGGCTGGAACTGGACTTCAGCGCAGCACTTGAACTGCCCGCAGGGCTGGCGGATGACGGACCGGCGCTGGTGTTCTACCCCGGCTCGTCGATCGGCAACTTCAGCGCCGACCAGGCGCTGCGGCTGCTTCGGCAGGCCCGTGCCGCCAGCCGCGGCGGCGCCTTGCTGATTGGCGTGGACCTGGTCAAGCCCGCTGCGGTGCTGGAGCCCGCCTACGACGACGCCCTGGGCGTGACCGCAGCCTTCAACCTGAATCTGCTGCGCCACCTCAACCGGCTGCTGGGCAGCAACTTCGACCCGCGCGGCTGGCAGCACGTGGCCCTGTTCAACGAGGCGGCCTCACGCATCGAGATGTACCTGCAGGCCAGGCACAGCGTGGACGTGGTCTGGCCCGGCGGCCGGCGCCACTTCGGCGCGGGCGAGCGCATCCATACCGAGAACTCGGCCAAGTGGCGGCCCGAGGACTTCGAAGCCCTGCTCCTGCAGGCCGGCTGGCGTGGCGTGCGCCGCTGGACGGACATGCCCCCGGGCTTTGCCGTCTTCGTCGCCGCGGCCTGAACCCGCAGCGAGCCTGCGCGCGGGCGGCGGCGCTGCCGCCGTTTTGACGCGGCAGCGGCTGTGGTTTCCCTGCACCGCATAACCCTTTGCGTCGCGGGCAGCGTCCGAACTGACAACATCCCAGGGTTTCCACTGTTCACCGCACCATGGACTTGACTGTCGGCGTGTTGCTGGGCACCTTCATCATGTCGGTGCTGGCGCTTTTCGTGTTCATCGCCTCGATGGCCAAGGGCTTGTTTGGCAGCGGGGGGGCAGCAGCGGTACAGATCTTCGACCGCGACGAGATGGGCGCCGTCGAAGACCCGGCCGCGACGCAGAAGCAGCGCGGCAGCCTGCAGCAGGCGATGGACCCCGGGCACGCCACGGCCAAGCAGATCACGCAGGAAGTGGCCACGCGCATGCGGGCCGACCAGAGCAGCAGCCTGGTGGTGGGGGTGTGCCTGACGCTCAGCGTGGTCTGGCTGGTACTGGCTTCGGTGGCCGGGCTGGTGGCATCGATCAAGATGCATGCGCCGGACTGGCTGGTCAGCGAAGCCTGGCTCACCTTCGGCCGCATCCGTCCGATCCACCTGAATCTGGTCGCCTACGGCTGGTGTTCGATGGCCGGCATCGGCGTGGCGCTGTGGCTGATCCCGCGCCTGCTGAAGACCGAACTCGTCGGTGCCAAGTACGCGCTGGTGGGCGGCGCGCTGTGGACGCTGGGCGTGACGGCCGGCACCGTGGCACTGGCGCTGGGCTATTCAGACGGCCTGGAGTGGCTGGAATACCCCTGGGCCATCGACATCCTGCTGGTCATCGGCGGCGCCCTGGTGGGCGTGCCGATGTGGCTGACGCTGCTACGGCGCAAGGTCGACCATCTCTACGTTTCGGTCTGGTACATCGCGGCCGGCCTGCTGTGGTTCCCGATCCTGTTCCTGATCGGCAACTGGCCGGGCCTGCACTTTGGCGTGCAGCAGGCCACGATGAACTGGTGGTACGGCCACAACGCACTGGGCCTGTGGTTCACGCCGCTGGGGCTGGCCGCAGCGTACTACTTCATCCCCAAGGTGCTGGGCAAGCCCATCCACAGCTACAACCTCAGCCTGCTCGGCTTCTGGTCGCTGGCTTTCTTCTACAGCCAGGTGGGCGGGCACCACCTGATCGGCGGGCCGGTGCCTTCGTGGCTGGTCACCATCAGCATCGTGCAGAGCATGATGATGATCGTGCCGGTGCTGGCGGTGGCCATCAACCAGCACCTCACGGTGCTGGGCAACTTCCGTGCGCTGCTCTATTCGCCCACGCTGCGCTTCATCGTGCTGGGCGCGATGATGTACACGGCGGCTTCGGTGCAGGGCTCGCTGCAGGCGCTGCGCTCGGTGAACACCGTCACCCACTTCACGCACTACACGGTGGCGCACGCCCACCTGGGGCTGTACGGCTTCTTCTCGATGGTGATGTTCGGCGCCATCTACTTCATCATGCCGCGCGTCATGAAGTGGGAGTGGCCGTACCCCTGGATGATCTCGGCCCACTTCTGGCTGGTGCTGGGCGGCTTTGCGGTCTACTTCATCGGCCTGTCCTTCGGCGGCTGGTACCAGGGCCTGGCGATGCTGGACAAGGACATCCCGTTCATGGACAGCGTGACGCTCACGATCCCCTACCTCCAGGCTCGGTCCATCGGTGGCGCACTGATGACGCTGGGGCATCTCGTCTTTGCACTGCATTTCTTCATGATGGGTTGGAAATTCGGGCCGCGCCGCTTGGGCGCTGCCTTGCTGGCATCGCCTGATCCGCTGCCTGCGGCCGCACAGCCTGTGCCGGCACGGGGGGTGGCAGCATGAGCTTCGGTGTCGGCAAGTACGAGATGGACGAGCTGCGGCTCGTCGTCGGGGCGATGGTGATCCTGTCGGCGGCGACGGCGCTGCTGGTCGTGATGCCCTACATGCTGCTGAAGGACACGCGTCCGCCGCCGGGCCTGAAGCCCTACACGCCGGTGCAGCTGGAAGGCCGGCAGGTCTACATCGCCAACGGCTGCGTGTACTGCCATTCGCAGCAGCCGCGCGACATCGCGCAGGCGCCTGATGCCCTGCGAGGCTGGGGCCGGGCTTCGGTAGCCGGCGACTACGTGTACGACACCCCGCACCTGCTGGGCACCATGCGCACCGGGCCGGATCTGCTGAACATCGGCGCCCGCCAGCCCAGCCGCGACTGGCACCTGGGCCACCTGTACGCACCGCGCGCTTACACGCCGGGCTCGACGATGCCGGCCTACCCCTACATGTTCGAGGTGCGCCAGGGTCAAGCCAAGCCCGGCGAAGTGGTCGTCAACCTGCCGCCGGCCTACGCCAAGCCCGGCCAGGTGGTGGTGGCCAAGCCCGAAGCGCTGGCGCTGGTGGAATACCTCATCGGCCTGGACCGCACCTACCCCGCGCTGAAGGGGCCGGAAGACCTGGCCGTGGACCGGAAGGCGGCCCGCCAATGACCGATCCCGTACGACCCCAAGGGCCGGCTCAGCCCGGCAAGACCCCGGATTTCGCGGCCAGCGAGTTCGCCGCGATGCGGCGCGAAAACGCCGACCCGGACGAGAAGGTGCACCCGCTGCCCTGGTTCTTCATCATGTTCCTGGGCGCCATGGGCATGTGGGGGGCGTTCTACATCGCGGCCACCCCCTCGGGTGCCAATTCGGCTTATGGCGACCAGCGCACGGTGGCGCTGTTGCAGCCGCCCAAGCCCGCTGCCGGCGCCGCGCCGGCGGTGGATGGCAAGCAGCTGTATGGCGCCAAGTGCGCTGCCTGCCACCAGGCCACGGGCCTGGGCGTGGCGGGCGTGTTTCCGCCGCTGGCCGGTGCCGAATGGGTGGTGGGCAGCGAAAAGGTCCTGATCAGCATCCTGCTGCACGGCCTGCAGGGCGAGATCGTCGTCAAGGGCAACACCTACAAGGGCGTGATGCCAGCTTTCGGCACCCTGGCCGATGCCGAGATCGCTGCGGTGCTGACGTACATCCGCAGCGAATGGGGCAACCAGGCCAGCCCCATCACCGCCGATGCCGTGAAGGCCCAGCGCGAAGCGACGAAGGACCAGACCACGGCCTACAACGGCGGTGCCGCGCTGAAAGCGCTGGCACCCTGACGGGGCGCCGACGGATCGCGAGCATGGCAACAGCGCCTGCTGCCCCGGCACCGGGCCCGCTGGACGGCCTGGCCGCCACCTTCGCCCTCAGTCTGGCGGTGCTGCTGGCGGGGCTCGCAGCCCTCTTCCAGGCCACCGCCGGGGGCACGGCCTTCACCACCGAGACCTTGCGCCGCAGCGCCGTGGCGCAGGCACCGGCACCGGTGCCCGATTTCCGTGTCATCGACGCCCAGGGCCGCGAGCAATCGCTGCGCGAACTGCTGGCCAGCGACGGGCGGGTGTGGATCGTCGACTTCGTCTACACCCGTTGCCAGACGCTGTGCCTGGCGCTGGGCACGGTGTTCCAGCAACTGCAGGCCGACATGCTGGCGCAGGGCCTGCAGGACCGCGTGGGTCTGCTGTCCATCAGCTTCGACCCGCTGCATGACCGCCCGCCTGCGCTGGCCGACTACGCGCGCCGCATGCGCATGGCCGATGGCACCTGGGCACTGCTCAGCCTGGCCGACCCCGCCGACAGACGCCGCCTGCTGGACAGCTTCGGCATCATGGTCGTGCCCGCGCCGCTGGGCGAGTTCGAGCACAACGCCGCCTTGCATCTGGTGACGCCCGACGGCCAACTGGTGCGCATCCTGGGCCTGGACGAAGGCCCGCGTGCACTGGCCTTGGCGCAGGCCCTGGCCCGCCAGGGGCAGCCATGAAGGCCCTGGCGTTGTTGCTGGGCCTCGCCGGCCTGGCGCTGTCCCTGCCGCCGCTGCGCGTGCTGATCGAGCAGAGCATGGTCTGGCACATGCTGGTGCAGATGCCCTTGCTGGTGGCAGCCGGCGCCTGTGCCGCCATGGCCTGGCCGCAGGCCCTGGGCGGCCGGGCCTGGCGGTGGAACCGCTACGGCCTGACCGGCTTCATGCTGGCGCAGTGCATCACCGCCTACTGGATGGTGCCGGCCTTGGTCGACCGCGCCGTGGTGCTGCCGGGCGCCGACGCCGCCAAGGTGGCCACGCTGTGGCTGGCCGGCGCGGCGCTGCGCCAGGGCTGGGCTCAGGCGCCGATCGCGGTGCAGCTGTTCTTCGTGGGCTACGGCCTGCCGATGCTGGCCTGGCTGGGCTTCTACCTGGCCAGCACCAACCTGCGCCTGTGCAACGCCTATTCCATGGAAAGCCAGCTGCGCGCGGGCTGGGGCATGCTGGGGCTGGCGGCGGTGCTGGGCCTGGCCTGGGCCTGGAGCCTGCGCCGGCATGTGGGGCAGGCCACACCGGCGCGCCGGGCCCCTGCGGCCGCAACCAGCGCCACGCAGCGCTGACGCGGCGCACGGCGCGCAATACGGCCGGCCATGCAGCACGCCGTCCCGATCCTGGCCGTCATCGCCGCGCTGGGCATGTGGGCCGTGGGCTGGAAGATCGATGCGCAGGCGTCGCTGCCGCTCGCCATCGTGCTGTCTTCACCCTTGCTGGCCCTGGCCGCGCGGTTCTGGCTGCCCCGGCTGCTGGGCCGGTCGGTGCTGGCCATGAAGCAGCTGGCCTACCGCGACATCGAAGGCCGGCACTTCGAATTCAAGGGCCGGGCCATGCTGGTGCGCGAAGACGCCGCCGGCGACCGCTTTGTGCGCACGCGCGACATCCAGAAGGCCGTGGCCGGCTTTCCGCGCGACGACGTGCTGAAGCGCCTGTACCCGCAGGCGCTGGGCCAGGCCGAAACCCGCCACGGGCTCTTCCTGCAGGCGCAGGCGCTGGACAGCTACCTGCAACGCAGCCAGGACGATGCATCGATCCGCTTTCGCCATTGGCTGCAGCGCGAAGTCATCTTCCCGGCCCAGCGGGCCCGGCAGTTGCACCCGCCGCAGCGCTGAGCCGGGCGCAACATCGCTGCCGCCTGGTGCGGCGGCGCGCCCAGCCTCAACCCTGCCATGCGGGGTGCCAGGGCAGCATGCTCCAATCCGCGACGTGAAAGCTGATTCGTACAAGCACCCCTTGGCCGCGTCATCGTGCCGCACCCCCAGGCCCGGGCCGAGCCTGCCCGCACGGGCCGTCAGCTCGCCATGAAGCGCGCCATGACGGCCGCCGCCGTCCGGCTGGAAGGCTTGCGCCTGCGCTACACGCTGCAAGGCGGCGGGCGCAGTGGCGAGCACATCGACGTGCTGCGCGGCGTGGATCTGGCCGTCGCAGCGGGCGAAAGTGTGGCCATCGTCGGGCCCTCGGGCTCGGGCAAGACCTCGCTGCTGTTGCTGCTGTCGGGCCTGGAGCGCCCCGCGGCGGGTGAGATCTTCCTGGCCGGCCAGGCGCTGGGCGCGATGGACGCTGACGCGCTGGCCGACCTGAGGCGCGACCGCATCGGCATCGTTTTCCAGTCCTTCCATCTGCTGCCCAGCCTGAGCGCGCTGGACAACGTGGCCCTGCCGCTACAGATGGCCGGCCAGCGCGACGCCCACGCCCGCGCCAGTGCGCTGCTGCAGCGCGTGGGCCTGGGGGCGCGGCTGCACCAGCGGCCGGCCACCTTGTCGGGCGGCGAACAGCAGCGCGTGGCGATCGCCCGCGCCCTGGTGCACCGCCCACAACTGCTGCTGGCCGACGAGCCCACCGGCAACCTGGACGACGCCACCGGCGAGACCATCCGCGACCTGCTGTTCGAGATGAACCGCGAGACCGGCACGACGCTGGTGCTGGTGACGCACGACACCGCCTTTGCGCGCCGCTGCCAGCGCGTGCTGCGCCTGCACGAAGGCCTGCTGCACGAACAGCCGGCGGCCGCGCCACCGGGCCCCGGCCTCAGCGATGCCCGCGCGCTTCCTGCTTGACCTGGCCTGGCGCGACCTGCGCGCCAGCGGCCGGCGGTTGTGGATCTTCGTCGCCTGCCTGGTGCTGGGCGTCACGCTGGTGGCCGCGGCCGGCGGCCTGCACACGCAGGTGGCGCAGGCGCTGCAGGCCGATGCACGCGCGCTGATGGGCGGCGACGTCGAGGTCGAGAGCCGCAGCCCGCTGCCGGCCGAGGTGCTGGGCTGGATGACGCAGCGCGGCCGCATCTCGCGCGTGGTGGAACTGCGCAGCATGCTGCGCACGCAGGACGGGCAGGCCCAACTGATCTCGATGCAGAGCGCCGATGCCGCCTACCCGCTGGTGGGCACGGTGGAGCTGGCGCCGCCCGGCGCGCTGGATGCCGCGCTGGCGCTGAGGGCTGGCCAGTGGGGCGCGGCCGTGGACGACGCGCTGGCACAGCGGCTGGGCCTGAAGGTGGGCGATCTCGTCGACATCGGCGACCTGCGCCTGGTGGTGCGGGCCACGATCACGCGCCAGCCCGACCGCAGCCTGCGCGCCGACTGGTCGGGCGCACCCGTGCTGGTGGCCGAGGGCGCGCTGGCCGCCACCGGCCTGGTGCAACCACTGAGCCGTGTCGAATACCTCTACCGCGTGCGCAGCGAACTGCCGGCCGCGGCCTGGCGCGATGCCTTCGCGCAGGCCTTTCCGCAACTGCCCGCTGAACTGCGCACCTTCGAGCAACGCAGCGCACGCCTGGCAGAGGTGCTGGGGCAGATCGGCTCGGGGCTGATGCTGATCGGCTTCTCGGCCCTGTTCATCGGCGGCCTGGGCGTGTTCAACAGCGTGCAGGCCTACCTGCAGGGCAAGCTGGCGACACTGGCCACGCTGCGCGCCATCGGCCTGCGCAGCGGCCGGCTGGCGGCGGTGGTGCTGCTGCAGATCCTGCTGCTGGCCTTGCTGGCCAGCGGTGCCGGCGTGCTGCTGGGCAATGCGCTGGCGCTCGGCGGGGCCTGGGCGATGGCGCAGCAGGTGCAGCAGGGCGCGGCGCCGGTGGTGAACTTGGCGGCGCTGCTGCGGCCTTCGCTCGCGGCCGGGGCTTTCGGCGTGATGACGGCGCTGGCCTTCGCGCTGCCGGCGCTGGGGCGGGCGCTGTCGGTGAGCCCGGCGGTGCTGTTCCGCGGCGGCGAAGGCGAAGGCGCCGGCTTGAAGACACCCGCCTGGGCCTGGGCCGCCGCCGCCCTGCTGGGCTGCGCGGTGGCCGTGGGCGTGGTGCTGGCCCTGCCGGACCCGCGCTTCGGCGCCGCCTTCGTGGCGGCCACCGCGCTGCTGCTGGTGCTGCTGGAAGGCATCAACGCCGGCCTGCGCCGTGCGGCGGGCGCGCTGCTGGCCCGGCCCGGCCTGGCGCTGAAGTTCGAGGCCCGGCTGGCCCTGGCGGGCCTGCAGCGCCCGGGCTCGCCGCTGCGGGCGGCGCTGCTCTCGCTGGGCGCTGCGCTGAGCCTGCTGGTGGCTTGCACCTTGGTGGTGGCGGCCTTGCTGCGCGTCGTCAACGAGACCGTGCCGCAGAACGCCCCCAGCCTGGTGTTCTACGACGTGCAGAACGACCAGATCGACACCCTGCGCCAGGCCCTGGCCGCCGGCCCGGGCCTGCAGCGGCTGCAGACCGCGCCCCTGGTGCTGGGCCGCATCGTCGGCGTGAACGGCGAAGACCTGCGCGCCAGCGGCGATGCGGCCCGCGCCAACGAGGCGCGTGACGAGCAGAAGCTGAGCACCCGCGCCGGCAACGTCGACGACGTCGTGGTGCAGCGCGGCCAATGGTGGCCCGAGGGCTACCAGGGCCCGCCCCTGGTGGCGATGGAAGACCGGGAAGCCGACCAGCTGGGTTTGCAGGTGGGCGACACCGTGCGTTTCGAGATCCTGGGCAGCAGCCTCGAGGCCCGGCTGGTGGCCATCTACGGCCAGCGCCGTACCCAGGCGCGCCTGTGGTTGGAGGCGATGTTCACCGATGGCGCACTCGATGCCCACATCACCCGCCATGTGGGCGCCGCGACCCTGGCCCCGGGTACGGCCGTCGCCGCCCAGCAGCGCGTCGCCCGGGCCCTGCCTGCCGTGGCCAGCGTGCGCACCGAAGCCGTGCTGCGCGAAACCCGCGCGCTGCTGGCCCGCGCCACCGGCGGCCTGGCCGTGGTGGCTGCAGTCTGCCTGGCCGCCAGCCTGCTGGTGCTGGCCAGCGTGGTGGCGGCCAGCCGTGCGCGCCAGATCTACGACGCCACCGTGATGCACGCACTGGGCGCGCGCCACGCCAGCCTGCGGCGTGTGCTGCTGTGGGAATACGCGCTGCTGGCCACGGTGACAGCCGGCTTTGCGATGGCCGCCGGCAGCGCGCTGGCCACCGGCCTGCTGCACTGGCGGCTGGACATCGACGCGAGCGGCCTGTACTGGACGGCCGCACTCACGGCCGTGGGCGTGAGCGTGGTGAGCCTGGGCGCCGGCGCGCGTTATCTGCTGGCGCAGATGCGGCTGAACCCGGCGATGCTCCTGCGCAGCGGGGCCTGAGGCCGCTTCGAGCGACCCCGCGCCCCCGTCATCCGGCCTGACGCGCCTTGTTGCCGCCCAGCGCGGCCTTCAGCTTGCCAAAGGCCGGCGCGATCAGCTTGTCGGCCAGCGGCGCCACCACCGCCCCCACGGCCAGCCCGGCAACGGCATCGATGGCGGCCCGCACCACCCAGGCCACGAAGCCCTGGGCTGCGGGGGCGGCGGCACGGGCGGCTTCGGTGACGCCCTGCACCCACAGCTCCGGCCCCTTCAGGCCCAGTTCGTAGGCGCCGTGGATGACGATGTGGCCGCCCACCCAGAGCATGGCCACCATGCCCACCGTGGCCAGCACCTTCAGGAACACCGGCATGCCCAGCACGATGCCGCGGCCCAGGGCGCGCACCGCGCCGTTGCCGGTGCGGGCCAGCAGCGCGCCGAAGTCGTCGGCCTTCACGATCAGCGCCACGGCGCCGTACACCGCCACCGTCATGCCCAGGCCCACCATGCCCAGCACCACGGCCTGCACCCACACCGCCAGCCCGGTGAGCGTGGCCAGGGTGATGGCCATGATCTCGGCCGAGAGGATGAAGTCCGTGCGCACCGCACTGCCCACGCGTTCTGCTTCCACTTCGGCCGGCGTCTTGCCTTCGTCGGCGTCGGAGATGCCGTCGCCGTCGGCATCACCGGATGCACCCTTCGCGCCCAGGCCCAGCAGGTCAGCCACCTTGTGCCAGCCTTCCAGGCACAGGAATGCCCCGCCCAGCATCAGCAGCGGCGTGATGGCCCACGGCGCAAAGAAGCCCAGCAGCAGCGCACCCGGCAGCAGGAAGAGCATCTTGTTCTTCAACGAGCCGGCGGCGATCTTGCCGATGATCGGCAGCTCGCGTTCGGCCGCCAGCCCCACCACGTAGCGCGGCGTCACGGCCGCGTCGTCGATGACGATGCCGGCGGCCTTCGACGCGGCTTTCGACCCCGCCTTGGCCGCCTGCGCGGCAGCGTCGTCCAGCGAAGCCGCGGCCAGTTTGGCCAGCGCCGCGACATCGTCCAGCAGTGCAATCAGACCCGTGCTCACTTGCGTTCCTTCCAGGCTCCCGGGCCCCAATCATCCCCGATGCGCAGCCAAGCCCCGGGCCGGTGCCGGCCCGTGCTTCAGCCGGCTGCCCGCAGCCGGCTGCTGTGCGCCCGGTTGCCGTACACCTGGATGCCGTGGCCCCAGAAATCCGGGTAGCGGCGCAGGGCGTGGAAGCCGTGGCGCAGCATCACGTCGTGCCCGGTCGGGTTGTTGTAGATGAGGATGCGCTCGGCGCCCGCGGGCGTCTGCGCCACCAGTTGCTGCAGCACCGTGTCCAGGATCTCTGGCGGGAACGGGTTGTACAGGTAGAACAGGCTGTAGTCGCCATAGCCGGTGAAGCGCCGGGCGTCGATGCAGTGCACGGTGACGCGGGTTTCGCGCAGGCGTGCGAAGTTGCGCCGGGCGACGTCGGCCAGCACGGGCGAAAGCTCCAGCCCGTCGACCTGGGCGAAGGGGTGGCGCAGCAGGTCGCGCATGGCCGAGCCCTTGGCGCAGCCGATGTCCAGCACGCGGTCGCCGGGCTGGATGGCCAGGTCGGCCAGGATGCGACGCAGGTGCTTGCCGCCGGAAGGGGAGGGGATGAACACTTCCTTCTCGTCCAGGCCCAGCTCGGCAGGCTGCTGATTGGCGCGAGTGAAGTCCAGCCCCTGCAGCTTTTCGAGCAGGATGGTCAGACGCAGTTGGGTGTTGTGCACGAGGCTCATGGCAAAGGGTGGGTACCTGGATCAGAGACGGCCCACGCAGCCGGGCGCGCCGCAGCGGCAGGCCAGCCGGCCTTCGTGGTGGGTTTCGCCGTAGTTGACGGTGATCTCTTCGCCGGCCGCAATGGCGCGCAGCGCATAGAACTCCACGCGCCCCTGGCGGATGCACAGCCTGGCGTTGGGCTGGCAGCTGTGGTTGGTGTAGCGCATCGGGTCGGCGCTGCGGCTGAAATCGATCGCGCGGCGACTGGACAGCTCGACGATCATGATGCGTTCGCTGCGCGTGGCGCGGATCCGCGCTTCGGCCACGCTGATGCTTTCGCCGCGGATCTCGCCGATCTTCAGCCGCGCCGGGATGGCCTCGGCCGCGAAGGCGCCCTGGCCGTCGATGGCGCTGGCGGCCACGTCGACGGCGAACTTCTGGTATGCCGGCCGGGCCGCCGCCGTGGCTTCAGCCGTCATGCCGAAGGCGGCGTGTGCAGGTCCACCTTGGGGGCCGGCTTCCAGCCCTTGCGGCGGTGTTCCACCGTCACGAAGGTGCGGATGCCGCCGCGCACGAACCAGTCGGCGTGGATGCGCAGGAAGCGCGGGTCGATGGCCGCCACGATGTCGCTGGCGATGGTGTTGGTCACCTTCTCGTGGAACGCCCCTTCATTGCGGAAGCTCCAGAAGTACTGCTTCAGGCTCTTGGTTTCCACGCACAGCCCGTGGGCGACGATCTCGATGCTGAAGTGCGCGAAATCGGGCTGGCCTGTCAGCGGGCACAGGCAGGTGAATTCGGGTACGTCGAAGCGGATCAGGTAGTCGCGCTCGGGGGCCGGATTGGGGAAGGCCTGCAGTTCGCGGGACGGTGCGCTGGGCGGCACGGCCGGCTTGGGCCGCTGGCGTGTGGGGGGCTTGGGCATGGGCCCGATGCTATCATCCAGCCCCTGCGCGAGCCCGGCCTGAGGCCGAAAAAGCAAAGCGAATCAAAGAGTTAGCTCGCCCCACAGGATCTTCGGCCGCCGCCCTGCGGCCCACGCCATGCGCCTGAACCAGATCAAGCTTTCGGGCTTCAAGTCCTTCGCCGAGCCCACCACCTTCCAGCTGCCCGGGCAGCGCGTGGGCGTGGTCGGCCCCAATGGCTGCGGCAAGAGCAACATCATGGACGCCGTGCGCTGGGTGCTGGGCGAAAGCAAGGCCAGCGAGCTGCGCGGCGAATCCATGCAGGACGTGATCTTCAACGGCAGCGGCCAGCGCAAGCCGGCCGGCCGCGCCAGCGTCGAACTGGTCTTCGACAACAGCAGCGCGCGTGCCGGCGGGCAGTGGAACAGCTACGCCGAGATCGCCGTGCGGCGCGTGCTCACGCGCGATGGCAACAGCAGCTACTACATCAACGGCCAGCCGGTGCGTCGGCGCGACGTGCAGGATGTCTTCCTGGGCACCGGCCTGGGCCCGCGGGCCTACGCCATCATCGGCCAGGGCACGATCAGCCGCATTATCGAAAGCCGGCCCGAAGAGCTGCGCCTGTTCCTCGAAGAAGCCGCGGGCGTCAGCAAGTACAAGGAACGCCGCCGCGAGACCGAGAACCGGCTGAAGGACACGCGCGAGAACCTCACCCGCGTCGAAGACATCCTGCGTGAACTCAACAGCAACCTGGCCAAGCTGGAGACCCAGGCCGAGGTGGCCACCCGCTACCGCCAGCTGCAGGACGACGGCACGCTGAAGCTGCACCAGCTGTGGTTCCTGAAGCACCGCGACGCCGCCGGCGAAGAAGCCCGCGTGAAGGCCGCCGCGGCCGAAGCCGCCACGGCGCTGGAAGCGCGCCTGGCCGACCTGCGCCAGGTCGAAGCGCAGCTGGAAACCGTGCGCCAGGCGCACTACGCCGCCAGTGACGCGTTGCATGCCAAGCAGGGCTTCCTGGCTGAAGCGGCGCTGGAGGTGAGCCGGCTGGAAGAGCGCATCCGCTATGTCGTCGAAGGCCGCCAGCGCGCGCAGGCCCGGCTGGCCGAGCTGCAGGCGCAGAACGCGCAATGGGCCAGCCGCGAACAGGCGGCCCGTGCCGAGCTGGAAGACCTGGCGGCGCAGATCGAAAGTGCCGATGAACAGGCCGGCGTGCTGGCCGCCCAGGCCGAAGAGCAGGGCCTGAACCTCCCCGCGCTGGAAGATGCAGTGCGCGCCGCCCAGGCCGAGAGCAACACCCAGCGCGCGGCGGTGGCGCAGGTGCAGCAGCAGATCCAGGTGCTGGCCGCAGAAAGCCGCAGCATCGACGAACAACTGCGCGCCCTGCGCGCCCAGCGGGACCGCCGCGCGCAGGAGCGCCAGGGCCTGCAGGCGCCCGACACCGTGAAGCTCGAAGCCCTGAAGCTGCAGGAAGCCGATGCCGCCGAAGCCCATGCCCTGGCCGACGCCCGGCTGCAGGACCTGGCCGAGCAGGTGCCAGCGCTCGACGAGCAGCGCCGCGCCGCGCAGGCGGCTGTCAATGCCGAATCGGGCCGGCTTGCCGACATCGCCGCGCGCCTGGAGGCGCTGCGCGCGCTGCAGGACAAGGTGCAGACCGAAGGCAAGCTCAAGCCCTGGCTGCAACGCCATGGCCTCGAAGGCCTGGCCGGCCTGTGGACCCAGGTGCACATCGAAGCGGGCTGGGAAACCGCGCTCGAGGCCGCCCTGCGCGAACGCCTGAACGCGCTGGCGGTGGGCAAGCTGGACATGGTGCGCGCCTTTGCCAGCGACGCCCCGCCCGCCAAGCTGGCCTTCTACGCGCTGCAGGGCACGCCGGCCGCCGCTGCCCCGCGCACCCATGCCAGCCTGGCGCCGCTGGCTGGCCTGCTGCGTGCAGGCGGCACGCACGATTCGGCCAGCATCCAGGCGCTGCTGCGCGACTGGCTGGAAGGCGTCTACACCGCCGCGAGCCTGGACGATGCGCTGGCTGCGCGCAGCCAGCTCACGCACGGCGAAGTGATCATGACGCGCGCCGGCCACGCCGTTTCGCAGCACGCCGTGGCCTTCTACGCGCCCGACAGCGAACAGGCGGGCATGCTGGCGCGCGCGCAGGAGATCGAGAACCTCACGCGCCAGCAGCGCGCCCAGGCCCTGCTGGCCGACGATGCCAAGACGCAATCGGTGCGCCTGGAAGCGGCCTACACCGAAGCGTCACAACGCCTGGCGGGCGTGCGGCGCGAAGCCGGTGAAGCCCAGACCCGGGCGCACGCCCTGCACGTCGAACTGCTGCGCCTGAGCCAGCAGGCCGACGCCGCGAGCTCGCGCCGCCAGCAGCTGAACGAAGAGTTGGCCGAGATCGACGCCCAGCTCGAAGGCCTGGAAGAACGCCGCGCCACAGGCGAAGGCCGCTTCGAGGAACTCGACATTGGCCTGGGCACGGCGCAGGAACGCCACGCCGAACTCGACGATGCCGTGATCGCCGCCGAGCGCCGGCTGTCCGACGCGCGCGAACAGCAGCGCAGCCTGGAGCGCCAGGCGCAGGAAGCGCGGTTCCAGGCCCGCACCCTGGTGGCGCGCCAGGGCGAACTGCAACGCAGCATCGACACCGCCGCGCAGCAGGTTTCGGCCAACGTGCAGGCCGGCGAGCAACTGCAGCTGGAACTCGACGCCTTCGACGACCAGGCCGCGCAATCGGGCCTGCAGGCGGCGCTGGCCGTGCGGCTGGAACGTGAACAGCTGCTGGGCGCGGCGCGCAGCGAGTACGACGACCTGAGCGCCCAGCTCAAGCGCGCCGACGAGCAGCGCATGGGCTTCGAGCAGAGCCTGGCGCCGCTGCGCGAGCGCATCACGCAGCTGCAGCTGGAGCTGCAGGCCGCGCAGCTGGGCGGCGCGCAGTACATGGAGCAGCTGACCGCGGCTGAAGTCGACCTGGCCGCGCTGGCCCAGGGCATCGAGACCGGCGGCGTCAAGCTCTGGGGGCTGCAGACCGAGATCGACCGCATCAACAAGGAAATCGCCGCGCTCGGCGCCGTCAACCTGGCCGCGCTGGACGAACTGGTGCAGGCGCGCGAGCGCAAGACCTTCCTGGACGCGCAGAACGCCGATCTGAACGAGGCCATCGGTACGCTGGAAGACGCCATCCACAAGATCGATCTGGAAACACGCGACCTGCTGGCCAGCACCTTCAACCAGGTCAACGAGCATTTCGGCCGCATGTTCCCCACGCTCTTCGGCGGCGGCAATGCGCGGCTGGTGATGACGGGCGGCGAGATCCTGGATGCCGGCGTGCAGGTGATGGCCCAGCCCCCGGGCAAGAAGAACAGCACCATCCACCTGCTCAGCGGTGGCGAGAAGGCGCTGACGGCGATTGCGCTGGTGTTCGCGATCTTCCAGCTCAACCCCGCGCCCTTTTGCCTGCTGGACGAAGTGGACGCGCCGCTGGACGATGCCAATACCGAGCGTTATCGCAACCTCGTCACCGAGATGAGCAAGGGCACGCAGTTCCTCTTCATCAGCCACAACAAGATCGCCATGGAGATGGCCGAGCAGCTGATCGGCGTGACGATGCAGGAGCAGGGCGTCAGCCGCATCGTCGCGGTGGACATGGAAGCCGCGGTCTCGATGGTCGAGGCCGCCTGAGGTGGGCCCCGGCATGCCTGCGGCGTGGGGCCTGACGGAAAGCCTGCTGCTGCTGGGCGGCGGGGTGGTGCTGGCCGTGCTGCTGCAGGGCTGGTGGAAGACGCGGCGCGCACGCCCCGTGGCACCGCTGGCGGGGGGTGACGCGGCGGGCGCGCCTGCCGCCGCCAGTGCCGCTGCGGCAGCCGGCAGCGCGCGCGTGGAGCCCAGCCTGGGCGCCAGCCCCGAGGCCGACCTGACCGTGCCCGAGCTGCCCGCCTTGCGCAGCGCAACTCGCCGCAGCGTGCGGCTGGACGCCTTGATCGACGCGCTGGTGCCCCTGGTGCTGGACGGCCCCATCAGCGGCGACAACCTGCTGGCGCACCAGCCCCCTTCGCGCCGTGCCGGCAGCAAGCCCTTCTACATCGAGGGCCTGGACGCCGAGACCGGCGAATGGGACACCCCCAGCCCCGGCCGCCGCTACAGCGAGGTGCAGGCCGGCGTGCAGATGGTCAGCCGCGGCGGGGCGCTGAACGAGATCGAGTATTCGGAGTTCGTGCAGAAGGTGCAGGCCTTTGCCGATGCCATCGGCGCCACGCCCAACTTCCCTGACATGCTGGAAGTGGTGGACGAGGCGCGCAAGCTCGACGCCGCCACGCACCCGCTGGACGCCCAGCTCACGCTCACCCTGCGCTCCAACAGCGTGGCCTGGTCACTGGGCTACATCCAGCAGTGCGCGGCGCGCCACGGCTTCGTGCCGGGGGCCGTGCCCGGGCGGCTGGTGGTGCCGGCGGCCGAGGAGGGCGCGCCGCCGGTGCTGAGCCTGGCCGTCGATTCGCAGGCCGCGCTGGCCGCCCTGGGCCAGGACGCGCAGGCGTCTGCCGTGCGGCAGTTCACCTTGAGCCTGGACGTGCCGCAGACGGACAAGGCGGCCGAGCCTTTCCCGGCCTGGCACCGCGCTGCCACGGCGCTGGCCGACGACATGGATGCGGTGGTGGTGGACGATCACGGCGTGCCGCTGCCGCTGTCGGCCTTTGCCAGCATCGCGCAGGAGCTCGAAGCCCTGTATGGCCAGCTCGAAGCGCTGGATCTGCCCGCCGGCAGCCCGGCGGCGCGGCGGCTGTTCAGCTGAAGGGTTTCACCCGGCCCTCAGCCGACCTTCACACGACCTTCACGCAGCTGCAGGCGCAGGGTGGGCAGGCACTTGGGGTGCCAGCGACCGCGTCACTTCTCGCAGCAGCACGAACTCCTCGGCCGCGGTGGGATGCACGGCCACGGTGTTGTCGAAGTCGGCCTTGGTGGCCCCGGCCGTCAGCGCCACGGCCAGGCTCTGCACGATCTCGGGTGCGTCGGCGCCCAGCATGTGCACGGCCAGCACGCGGTCGGTGTCGGCGTCCACCAGCAGCTTCATGTGGGTGCGTTCCTGGCCGTTGATGAAGGCCTGCTTCATGGGCCGGAAGTCGGTCTCGAAGATCTTCAGGCGGTGGCCTGCCGCCAGGGCCTGGGCTTCGGTGGGGCCCACGGTGCCGATCGGTGGCATCGTGAACACGGCGCTGGCCACCTGGGCCCAGTTCATGCGCCGCGCGCCGGGGCCGAACAGCCGGTCGGCCAGCGCCCGGCCCTGGGCGATGGCCACCGGCGTGAGGTTGATGCGGTTGGTGACGTCGCCAATGGCGTAGACCTGGGGCGCCGTTGTCTCGTGGTCGTCGTCGACGACGATGGCGCCCTTGGCGTCGGGCGCGATGCCCAGCGTTTCCAGCCCCAGGCCCGCGGTGTTGGGCCGCCGGCCCGTGGCGTTCAGCACCCAGGGGAAGCTGCGGATGCGGTCTTCGCCCAGCACCAGCACCAGGCCGTCGGCCGTGCGCTGGATGCGCTGCGGCACGCCGCCCGGGTGCAGTTCCACCCCCGCTGCCTGCAGCGCGGCGGCGCAGCCGGTGCGCAGCATCTCGTCGAAGCCGCGCAGCGGCAGGCGGTCGCGGTAGTACAGCGTCACCTTCGGCCCCAGCCGCGCCAGCATGCTGGCGAATTCCACGGCGATGAAGCCGCCACCGAGGATGGCCAGCTCGGCCGGCAGCTCGCGCAGGTCCAGCAGATCGTCGGACGTCGCGCAGTGCGCGATGCCGGGGATGCTGTCCTTCACCGGCGCCGACCCCGTGGCCACCAGCAGGTGCCGGGCCGTGATGGCACGCTCGCCCACCTGCACGGTGTGCGGGCCGGTGATGCGCGCCCAGCCCTCGATGAGCTCCACGCCGCTGCCCGCCAGCATCCTGCGATAGATGCCTTCCAGCCGGTCGATCTCGCTGGCCTTGGTGGCCGCCCAGCGCGGCATCTGGAAAGCCGTGTCGCCCACGTCGAAGCCGTAGCCCCGCGCCTGCGCAAAGCCTTCGCCCAGCTGGGCGGCATACATCAGCAGCTTCTTCGGCACGCAGCCGCGGATGACGCAGGTGCCGCCGACGCGGCTGCCTTCCACGATGGCGACGCGGGCCCCGTGCAGCGCGGCGCGGCGCGAGGCCGCCACGCCGCCGGAGCCGGCGCCCAGCACCAGCAGATCGAAGTCGAAAGCCATGGGGTGCACTGTCTGTTCGGGTTGCCCAGCCCCGAACCTTAGCCGCTTTGGCCTGCGGCCGCGCCCCGGTTGGCCACCACGGGCTGTCCGACAATCGCCCGATGGCCGACATCGACCCCGCCGCCCGCGCCGCACAGCTGCGCCAGATCCTGCATCACCACGCCCACCTTTACTACGTGCTCGACGCGCCGGAACTGCCCGACGCCGAGTACGACCGCCTGTTCCAGGAACTGCAGGCGCTGGAGGCCGCGCACCCCGAGCTGCTGACGGCCGATTCGCCCACGCAGCGCGTGATCGGCCGGGTGCTCGACGGCCTGCAGCCGGTGCGGCATGGGGTGCCGATGCTGTCGATCCAGACCGAGACCGACACCACGGCCGCGGGGGCCGCGGCTTTCGACGCCCGCGTGCGGCGCGAGCTGGCCCTGCCCGCCGACGCGCCGCCCGTGGAATACGCCGCCGAGCTGAAGTTCGACGGCCTGGCCATCAACCTGCGCTTTGAGAACGGCGTGCTGGTGCAGGCCGCCACGCGCGGCGACGGCGAGACGGGCGAAGACGTCACCCACAACGTGCAGACCATCGGCCAGGTGCCGCTGCGATTGCGCGGCGATGCCTGGCCCGCGGTGCTGGACGTGCGCGGCGAGGTCTACATGCGCCGGGACGACTTCGAAGCACTCAACGCGCGCCAGCGCGAGAAGGGCGAGAAGACCTACATCAACCCGCGCAACACCGCCGCTGGCGCGGTGCGCCAGCTCGACGCGAAGATGGCCGCGCAGCGCCCGCTGTCCTTCTTTGCCTATGGCCTGGGCGAAGTGCAGGGCTGGCCCGAGGGCCACGAACCCGAGACCCACGCTGGCCTGCTGGACCGGCTGGCGGCCTACGGCCTGCCGGTCTCTGCCGACCGCCGGGTGGTGCAGGGCGCCGAAGGCCTGGTGCAGTTCCACGCCGAGATGCTGGCCCGGCGCGACGCGCTGCCTTTCGACATCGACGGCATCGTCTACAAGGTCAACAGCCTGGCCTTGCAGAAGCAGCTGGGATTCAAGACGCGCGAGCCGCGCTGGGCCGTGGCGCACAAGTACCCGGCGCAGGAGCAGATGACGCCGCTGCGCGGCATCGAGATCCAGGTGGGCCGCACCGGCAAGCTCACGCCCGTGGCGAAGCTGGAACCGGTGTTCGTGGGCGGCACCACCGTCAGCAATGCCACGCTGCACAACCTGTTCGAGCTGCGGCGCAAGGGCGTGCGCGTGGGCGACACGGTGATCGTGCGGCGCGCGGGCGACGTGATCCCTGAAGTGGTGGGCCGCGTGGCCGCTGCGCCCGGGCCCCGCGACCCCTACGTGCCCAATTTCCGCATGCCGCGCCAGTGCCCCGTGTGCGCCAGCACGGTGGTGCGTGAACGCGGCGGCATGGACCACCGCTGCAGTGGCGGCCTGTTCTGCGCCGCGCAGCGCAAGCAGGCCATCCTGCACTTTGCCGGCCGGCGCGCGATGGACGTCGAAGGCCTGGGTGACAAGCTGGTGGACCAGCTGGTGGACGGCGGGCTCATCCGCACGCTGCCCGAGCTTTACACCCTGGGCGTGGCCAAGCTCAGCGCGCTGGAGCGCATGGCCGAGAAGAGCGCGGCCAACCTGGTGGCCGCGCTGGAGAAGAGCAAGACGACGACGCTGGCCCGCTTCATCTACGCGCTGGGCATCCGCCAGGTGGGCGAAGCCAAGGCCAAGGACCTGGCGCGCCACTTCGGCAGCCTGGACCGGGTGATGGACGCGCCACTGGACGAACTGCTCCAGGTCAACGACGTCGGGCCCATCGTCGCGCAGAGCATCCGCACCTTCTTCGACCAGCCGCACAACCGCGAGGTGGCCGAGCAGCTGCGCGCCGCCGGCATCCACTGGCCCGAGCACGAAGCGGCGCTCGGCCCGCAGCCGCTGCTGGGCAAGACCCTGGTGCTGACCGGTACCCTGCCCACGCTGAGCCGCGACGAGGCCAAGGCGCTGGTGGAAGCCGCCGGGGGCAAGGTGGCCGGCTCGGTGTCGAAGAAGACCGACTACGTCATCGTCGGCGAGGAAGCCGGCAGCAAGCTGGCCAAGGCGCAGGAACTGGGCGTGCCCGTGCTGGACGAAGCCGGCCTGCAGGCCCTGCTGGCGGCCGCGCCGGCGGAGCCTGCCGTCGTCGACCGCTGAGTCCCTTGCCCTGCTGCATCGTGTGACGATGCCCAGGCGCCCCACCCATCGATCCTCAAACCCACCCGAGACCCCCACCATGGCCATCCACGAAATCCTGAAGATGGGCGACCCGCGCCTGCTGCGCGTGGCGCAGCCGGTGCAGGCCTTCGACACGCCCGACCTGCACGCGCTGATCGCGGACATGTTCGAGACCATGGCCGCGGCCAATGGCGCGGGCCTGGCGGCGCCGCAGATCGGCGTCGACCTGCAGCTGGTGATCTTCGGCTACACGCACAACGTGCGCTACCCCGATGCCCCGCCCGTGCCGCCCACGGTATTGATCAACCCCGTCATCACGCTGCTGGACGACACCTACGTCGATGGCTGGGAAGGCTGCCTCAGCGTGCCCGGCCTGCGCGGCGTGGTGCCGCGCCACGCGCGCATCCGCTACCAGGGCTTCGACGCCCAGGGCCGCGCCATCGACCGCGAAGCCGACGGCTTCCACGCCCGCGTGGTGCAGCATGAATGCGACCATCTCATCGGCCGGCTGTACCCCACGCGGATGACGGACCTGACGAAGCTGGGTTTCACCAGCGTGCTGTTCCCGGACCTGCCGGTGGACGCTGACGACTGACGCGGGGCCAGTCCTGCCTGATCGGGCGGCCGCACGCGCTCAGGCGTCGGGCTGCGCCGCGATCATCACCGCATAGGCCTTGAACACCGCGGTGGCGGCCACGCCGGGCTTCAGGCCCAGGGCCTCGACGGCTTCCTGGGTGACGCTGGCGCTGAGCGTCGCGCCGCCGGGCAGCGTCAGCACCACCAGGCACGAGACCCCGCCGCGCTCCACGCGCGAGACCGTGCCGGCCAGCTGGTTGCGGGCCGAGAGCTGCCAGCCGGCGAAGTCCGTCACCAGCACGATGGCCGAGGCCTTGATCAGCGCGATGGCCTCCTTGCCGGGCGCCAGTTTCAGGCGCCGCGCCGCGGCGGCCGTCATCGTGGCGGTGATTTCGTCGCCGGTCTTCAGCAGCAGCTTCACCTCGGCCGAGACCGGGCCGATCTCGACAGCACCCAGGGTGCCGAAGAACTGGTTGCGGGCGGTGGTCTTCATCGACATCCTTCTCAGCAGGCCAGCCAGCGCCGGCAGTTGGGTGAAGCGGGCCTGCTGGCCGCGCAGGAACTCGCGGTGCTCGGCCTGCAGCGCCTGCCAGGCCTGCAGCAGGCCCAGCGCGGCTGGCGTGAGCCGCGTGCCGCCACCGCCTGCGCCGCCGGTGGCGCTGACGAGCAGCGGCTCGTGCGCCAGGTTGCCCGCGGTTTCCAGCAGCAGCCAGGCGCCCTTGTAGCTGAGGCCCGCCGTGCGCGCGGCCTTGTTGATCGAGCCCGTGTCGTGCACGGCCTGCAGCAGCGCGAAGAAGCGCGCGTCCAGACGGCCGGCCAGCTTCAGGTCGGCGGTGATCAGGTCGCCGGCGGCCATGCGGTCATTCCATCAGCGCCACGGTCTTCACCTGGGCCCACACCGGCGCGCCTTCGGCCAGCTGCAGCGCGTGGGCGGAGCGCCGCGTGAGCCGCGCCACCATGGCCACCGCGCCCACGCGCACGCGCACCAGAGCCAGCGCGGGGTGGCGGTCGTCGGCGATGGCCTCCACCGTGCCCGGGAGCTGGTTGCCGATGCTGCTGTCTTGCAGCGGGCTGCGCGCCAGGCTGACGTCGCGCGCCAGCACGCGCAGGCGCACGCGCTGGCCCACGGGCAGGCCCTGGTCGCGCGCCCACAGCTGGCAGGCCGCGGCGCCGTCGGGCCCGGGGCCGGCGGCGGCCACGTCCAGCCGCGCCAGCTGCCAGGGCAGGTCGCGGTCGCCGATCACGGCTTCCAGCACCACGCCCGCGTCGTCGCCGAAGGCCACCGGCAGGTCCAGCCGTGCCAGCATCTCGGCCAACGGGCCGCTGGCCAGTACGCGGCCGGCGTCCATCACCACCAGGTGGTCGGCCAGGCGCGCCACCTCGTCGATGGCGTGGCTGACGAAGACCACCGGGATGCCCAGCTCCTGGTGCAGCCGGTCCAGGTAGGGCAGCAGCTCGGCCTTGCGTGCGGCGTCCAGCGCGGCCAGTGGCTCGTCCATCAGCAGCAGCGCCGGGCTTGTGGCCAGGGCGCGGGCGATGGCCACACGCTGGCGTTCGCCGCCGGAGAGCGTCTCGGGCCGGCGCTGCAGCAGGTGGCCGATGCCCAGCAGTTCGACCACCGGCGCCAGCGCCACCCGCGCACGGCTGGCGCCGATGCGCTTGAGCCCGTAGGCCAGGTTGCCCTGGACGTCCAGGTGCGGGAACAGCGCCGCTTCCTGGATGACGTAGCCGATGGCGCGCCGGTGGGTGGGCACGAAGGTGCCGCTGGCATCGTCCTGCCAGACCTCGTCGCCCAGGGCCACGCGGCCGGCGGCGCGTTCCAGCCCGGCCAGCGCGCGCAGCACGGTGGTCTTGCCGCAGCCCGAGGGGCCGAACAGCGCGGTCACGCCGCGCGCCGGCAGCGCCAGGTTCACATCCAGCGTGAAGCCGCGCCGGGGCAGGTGCAGGTGCGCTTCGAGCATCGCGCCGCCTCGGGCTCGCGCCGGTCGCGCGCGGGCCGGTTGACGAGGTACAGCGTCACCAGCACCACCAGGGCGAACACCACCATGCCCGCGGCCAGGCGGTGGGCGTCGAGGTACTCGCCGGCTTCGACATGGTCGTACAGCGCCACCGAGAGCACGCGCGTCTTGTCAGGAATGTTGCCGCCGATCATCAGCACCACCCCGAACTCGCCCACCGTGTGCGCGAAGCCCAGCACGCTGGCGGTGACGAAGCCCGGCCGCGCCAGCGGCAGCGCCACGCTGAAGAAGCGGTCCAGCGGCCCGGCGCGCAGCGTGGCGGCGGCTTCCAGCGTGCGCTCGGGGATGGCCTCGAAGGCCTGCTGCAGCGGCTGCACCACGAAGGGCAGGGAATAGATCACCGAGGCCACCACCAGCCCGGCAAAGGTGAAGGGCAGCCGCCCGATGCCCAGCCATTCGGTGAACTGGCCCACCGGGCCCTGCGGCCCCATCAGCAGCAGCAGGTAGAAGCCGATCACGGTGGGCGGCAGCACCAGCGGCATCGCCACCAGCGCTGCCACCACCGGCTTGGCAGCCGAGCGTGTGCGCGCCAGCCACCAAGCCACCGGCGTGCCCATGGCCAGCAGCAGCACGGTGGTGACGCCGGCGAGTTCGGCCGTCAGGCGCACGGCGCTCCATTCGGCAGGGCTCAGCATGCGGGCGGGGCCTCAGGGGCCGTAGCCGTAGCTGCGGATGATCTGCCGGGCGGCATCGCCTTGCAGGAAGCTCAGCAGGGCACGCGCGGCCGGGTTGGCCTCGCCCGCCTTCAGCAGCACGGCGTCCTGGCGGATCTCGCCGTACAGGGTCTGCGGAATGCGCCACAGCGAGCCCTGCACTGGCTTGCCCGGCATCACCACCTGCGACAACGCCACGAAGCCCAGTTCGGCATTGCCCGTGGCAGCGAACTGGAAGGTCTGCGCGATGCTTTCGCCCGTCACGAGCCTGGGCCGCAGCGCCGCCGTGAGGCCGCGCGCCGCGATCACTTCCATCGCCGCCGCACCGTAGGGCGCCGTCTTCGGGTTGGCGATGGCGACGTGGCGGATGCGGTCCGATCCAAGAACCGCACCCTGGTCGTCCACCAGCCCGGGCTGCGCACTCCACAGCACCAGCTTGCCGATGGCATAGGTGAAGTTGCTGCCGGCCACGGCGTGGCCGCTGGCGACGAGTTTGCGGGGCGTTTCGTCGTCGGCCGAGACCAGCACCTCGAACGGCGCGCCGTTGGTGATCTGCGAATGGAACTTGCCCGTGGAACCCGACGAGATCTTCAGCGTGTGCCCGGTGGCGGCCGTGAAGGCCTGGGCGATGCGGTCCATCGGGCCGATGAAGTTGGCGGCCACGGCCACCTGCACCTCGCCGGCCTGCACCAGCGCGGCCCACAGCCAGCCGCCCAAGAGAAGGGTCGCCCTGAAGGATTTCTTCATAGCGCTATGTATTTGATTACACAACGTCAGTCTATCTGATGGCGGTGGCGCACACAGGGCTTTACGTCTGCCGCGTCGTCGGCCACTGCGGCCGGGGCGTTGTAGGGCCATGAAGTCCAACCGTTCACCCCTGGCGTTCTTCATCGTGCTGATGGCCTGGCTGGCCGCACCCGCCTGGGCGCAGCAGGACCCGCCAGGCCGCGTCGGCCGCGTGGCGGCGGTGCAGGGCCCGGTCTCGGGCTTCGACAGCGCGGCCGGCAGCTGGTTGGCCGTGGACCCGAACCTGCCGCTGACCGACGGCGACCGCATCGCCACCGGGCCAGCCGGCCGGGCCGAGCTGCAGGTGGGGTCGACGACGCTGCGCCTTCACGGCCGCACCGAACTGGCCGTGGTGATGCTGGACGACGAGCGCATGGTGTTCCGGCTGACGGCTGGCAGCGTGGCCGTGCGGGTGCGGTCCGGCGCGGTGGCGCGGGAGCTGGAGATCATCACCGGCGAAGTGCGCCTGCAGCCGCTACGCGCTGGCCACTACCGCATCGACCGGCTCGACGATCGCACCCAGGCCAGCAGCTGGCGCGGCGACCTGCGCGTGGACGATGCCTCCGGCTTCGTCATCGCCACGGGCCAGCAGGCCGAGCTCTGGCGCGACCGCAACGAATTGCGCCATGCCTGGGGCAACCCGGCCGACGACGCGTTTGCCGAGCGCGTGCTGCGTGAAGACGGGCAGGAAGACGTGCGCCTGGCCAGCGAGCCGTTCGTTTCGCCCGAAATGACGGGCGCGGCCGATCTGGACCGCCACGGCCGCTGGGACCGCCACCCGGACTACGGGCCGGTGTGGTTCCCGTTGCAGGTGAGCGCAGGCTGGGCGCCGTACCAGCAGGGCCGCTGGGTCTGGGTGCGGCCCTGGGGCTGGACCTGGCTGGACAACGCGCGCTGGGGCTTCGCGCCCTTCCACTACGGCCGCTGGGTGCAGTGGAACAGCCGCTGGTGCTGGGTGCCCGGGGCCTATGTCGCGCGGCCGGCCTACAGCCCGGCGCTGGTGCAGTGGTCAGGCACGGTGCAGATCGGTGGCCGCAGTGGGCCTGGCGTGGCATGGGCACCGCTGGCACCGCGGGAGCGCTACCTGCCCGGCTACCGCCACAGCCCGCGCCACCGGGATCGCATCGAGGCGCCGGCTTTCGGACGCTTCGAGCCGCCGGCCCGGGAGCGCGGCAGCGACCGCCCGCCGTTCGAGCGCAGCGACCGCCCGCCGCTCGAGCGCAGCGACCGCCCCCCCTTCGACCGCGCAGACCGCCCCCCGATCGACGGCCATCGCATCGACGCCCCACGCGGCGAATGGCGTGACGAACGCCGTGACTGGCGCATGGATCGCCGCCTGGATGGCCCACCACCGCGCCCGCCGGGCCCCCCGGC
>JAIXZR010000068.1 GCA_027489455.1 Rubrivivax sp.
CAGTAGGTTCATCTGCGCCAGCTGGTTGGCGTAGGGGATGCGCGCCATCGCGTCGCCCAGCGCGTGCACGAAGGCATCGGTAGGCAGCAGCGCGCGCTGGCCGGCGATGTCGATACCGGCCAGCCAGGCCCGCAGCGGCGTGGCCAGGCCGTGGTAATTGACGGCGCCGTCTTCCTGGTCGCCCTGCAGCCAGCGCGTGGCTTCGCTGAAGTGCTCGCCTACCAGGTAGGCGTCGGGGTTCTCTTCGCGCACCGCGCGGCGCATGGCGCGCAGGTGGGCGGCGTTGTTGCGGCTGCCTGCGCCTTCGCCCAGCATGTGCACCACGTCCAGCCGCCAGCCGTCGATGGACCAGGGCGCGCGCAGCCAGTGGCGCAGCACGGCGTCAGGGCCGGCGTAGATGGCGTGCTGCACTGCGGGCTGCGCGAAATCCAGCACCGGCAGGCTGGCATGGCCCTTCCAACCCAGGGCCTGGCCTTGCGCGTCGCGGGCGTAGTGGTGGCCCGTGGCCCCGGGCGCCGTGGCCCAGGCATGCTGGCTGCCGGTGTGGTTGACGACGGCATCCAGCAGCAGCCGCATGCCGCGCGCCTGCAGCGCCTGGCGCAGCGCCAGCAAGGCGGCGTCGCCACCCAGCCGTGGGCAGACGCGCAGGTAGTCGCGCGTGTCGTAGCGGTGGTTGCTGGGGCTGTCGAACACCGGGTTGAGGTACAGCGCGGTGATGCCCAGTTCATCCTGCAGATACGGCAGTTGCTGGCGCAGGCCGATCAGGTCACCGCCGTAGAAGGCCTGCGCTGCGTCCTGCCGCGGCGGCAGCTGGCCCCAGGGCTGCAGCGGCACATCCAGTGCCTGCGGCGGGTCGCCACGTGCGAACCGGTCCGGGAAGACCTGATAGAAAACCTGCTCGCGCACCCAGGCCGGGGGGGCGTGGTGCGGGTGGTGTCGGTAGTGCACGGCCTCCGGCGGGACCAGCGCGTGTTCGCCATCGGCGGCCAGCCAGCGGTGGCCCAGCGGGCTGGCCAGCACGAAGCTGTAGAGCGTGAGCTCATTGCCGCGGTCCCAGGGCACCGTGCCTTGCCAGCAGGGGCGGCCGGCGACCTGACCACTGCGCTGCAGGGGCAGCAGCACCTCTTCGTTGTCGGCCAGCGTGCGCACGAAGGCCGGCGCGTCGCCGCTGCTGCCGGGATCGCCCAGCAGTTGCACGTGCAGGCCCTCCGGGCCGGGCGTGGCCCAGGGGGGTGTCGGTAGGTGCAGCATGCCAGGCATTCTGCCGGCCGCCTGCGGCAGCGCCCGCGCACCCCGCCACTATCATCGCCGCGTGCACGAAGCCAGGGTTCAGAACGACATCGGCCTGCGGTGCGGGCCGCCCCGCGCGATGCGCGCGGCCCTGGTGCTGGCCGGGCTGGCGCTGTGGGCAGGGGGCGGGCAGGCCATCGCGCAGCCCACGGACAAGCCCCTGGTCTTCTGCGCCGAAGCCAGCCCCGAAGGCTTCGACCCGTCGCTGTGGGACAGCAGCGCCACCAGCAACGCCACCAGCCAGATCTTCAATCGCCTGGTGGGCTACCAGCGCGGCACGTCCACGCTGCGGCCCGAACTGGCCACGGCATGGCAGGCAGCGCCGGACGCGCGCAGCATCACCTTCACCCTGCGCCGCGACGTGGCCTTCCACACCACGCCCTGGTTCACGCCCACGCGTACGCTCAATGCCGACGACGTGCTCTTCACCTTCCAGCGCATGCTGGATGCGCAGCACCCCTTCCACCTGGCCTTCCCGGCCACCTACGTGCACGCGCAGAGCCTGGGCCTGCCGGCGATGGTGGCGGGCATCGACCGCATCGACAGCCACACGCTGCGCTTCAGGCTGCACCGGCCGAACGTCAACTTCCTGTCACTGCTGGCCAGCAACTTCGCGTCCATCCATTCGGCCGAATACGCCGCGCAGCTGCTGGCCGCCGGCCGGGCCAGCGCCATCAACAACCAGCCGGTGGGTACGGGGCCCTGGCGCTTCAAGAGCTACCGCAAGGACGACGTGCTGCGCCTGCAGCCCCACCCCGCCTACTGGCGCGGGGCGCAGAAGCCGCGCGCGCTGGTGTTTGCCATCAGCCGCGAACCCAACGTGCGCGTGCAGAAGCTGGCGCGCGGTGAATGCCAGATCGCGGCGGCCATCCGGGATGTCGATGTCACGTCGCTCACCGGCCACCCGCAGGTGCAGATCCTGAAGACGCAGGCGCTGAACATCAGCTACCTGGCCTTCAACCTGCAGCGCCCGCTGCTGGCCCGGCGCGAAGTGCGCGAAGCGCTGGACATCGCGATCGACCGCAACGCGCTGTTCCGCGTGCTGTTCCCGCGCGGGGACGCGCTGCAGGCCGTCAGCGCGTTTCCGCCCAGCGTGCCGGGCTTCAATACCCGGCTGCGCAACGACTACAACCCGGCCCGCGCCCGCGCCCTGCTGGCCCAGGCCGGCGTACCGCCGGGCACCACGATCGACCTGTGGGCCCTGCCCATCAGCCGGCCCACCAACCCCAACGGGCAGTTGATGGCGCAGCTGATCCAGGCCGATTGGGCCCAGGTGGGCATCAACGCGCGCATCCGCAGCTACGAGTGGGGCGAATACCTGAAACGCGCCAACAACGGCGAGCACGACGTCTACATGAGCGGCTGGAGCAGCGACGTGCCCCTGGCCGATGACTTCCTGGCCCCCAACCTCAGCTGTGCCAGCAGCCGCGGCGGCATCAAGTTCTGCAACGCCGAATTCGACGCCTTGCTGCAGGCAGCACGCGAAGAGGTGGACGTGCCCAAGCGCCTGGCGCTGATCGAACGCGCGCAGGACATCTTCAAGCGTGAGCGCCCCTGGATCACGATGGCGCATTCGTCGATCTACATCCCGCTGCGCAAGGACGTGCGCGGCTTCGTGATGGCGCCCGACGGCAGCGTGGATTTCGAAGGCGTCTGGCGGGAATGACGCCGACATGAAGCCCGCCGCCGTGATCCGCGTCGAAGACGTGCCCGGGCACCCGGCCTTCCGCCCGCTGGCCGGCGTGCAGGGCGTGCAGCACGACCTGCGCTACGCCAGCACGAACAACTTCGCGGGCTGTGTGCTTTACCGCGGCATCGACTGCGCCTGGTTGCGTGCCGAGGCCGCCGCCGGCCTGGAAGCTGCCGCCGCCTGGCTGCAGCGCCAGCACCCCGGCTGGCAACTGCGCGTGCTGGACGCCCTGCGCCCGCAGCGCGTGCAGGAAGCCATCTGGGCCGACGTGGTGGGCACGCCGATGGCGATGTACTTTGCCGACCCGGCGCGCGGGTCCATCCACAGCTACGGCATGGCGGTGGACGTGACGTTGGTCAGCCCCGAAGGCGCGGAAGCCGACATGGGCAGCGGCTTCGACGAGATGGCGCTCTCGTCGCACCCCGCGCTGCACGCCGAACACCTGGCCAGCGGGCGGCTGACGCCGCAGCACGTGGCGCTGCGCGACCGGCTGCGCGATGCGATGGCGGCGGGCGGCTTTGCCGGCATCCCCACCGAGTGGTGGCACTTCGACCACGGCGACCGCGACGCCGTGCGGCGCCGCTACCCGCGGGTGGACTGAGCCCAGCCCGCCCGCCCCGCCCGGCGCATCAGGCCAGCGCGTCGGCCCAGATGTTGCGCGCCCAGCTCAGCGCGTAGGCGGCTTCCAGCTCATTGCGTGCGCTGCTCAGGCCACCGGCGCCTTGCACGGCGGTGAGCGTCTTCTGCTCGGCGTTCCACTTGTGCACGCTGGCCACGTGCACCACGTCGCGCGGGCTGACGAAGCTGTAGCAGGTGTTGGCGATGATGGGGGCCTCGTTCACCGGCTGGCCCGTCAGGCGCGCCACCACGGCGTCGGCCACCACCTTGGCGTGGTTGTTGGCCATGAAGCCGCTCTTGGGCATGGCCGGCGCGGCGGCAATCGCGTCGCCGATCACGTGCACGCCTGGTACCTGGGTCGATTCCCAGGTCTGAAACTCCACGCCCACCCACTGCTTGTTGACGTTGATGAAGGGCTGCGCCACGCGGCCAGCCTGCTGCGGCGGAATGATGTTGAAGAGGCTGGCCTTGTAGTCCTCGACCGCGCCCTTGGCGACGTTGCCGCGGGCGTCGAACTCCAGCACCTCGGCGTTGGCGCGGTACTCCACCATGCCGGGGTAGAGCTCTTCCCAGGCCTTGGTGAACAGGCCCTTCTTCGAGACGATGTCGGGGTTGGCGTCGAGGATCAGCACCTTGCTGCGCGGCTTGTTGCGCTTGAAGTAGCTGGCCACCAGGCTGGCGCGTTCGTAAGGCCCGGGCGGGCAGCGGTAGGGCGCCTTCGGGATGCTGATGGCGAACACCGCGCCATCGGGCAGTGCCTGCAGGCGCTGGCGCAGGGCGATGGTCTCGGCGCCAGCCTTCCAGGCATGCAAGGCGGTGCCGGTCTGGTGGGCTTGCAGCAGGCCGGGGATCTTGTCGAACTGGAAATCGATGCCCGGGGCCACGACCAGCCGGTCATAGGGCAGGGCGTCGCCGCGGGCCAGGCGCACTTGCTTCTTTTCCAGGTCGATGGCCGTGGCTTCGTCGCGCACCACGCGCACACCGTACTTGGCCAGGCCGCCGTAGGGCACGGTGATGTCGGCGAGCTCCTTGTCGCCGGCCAGCACCAGGTTGCTGATCGGGCAGCTGATGAACTCGGGGTTGCGCTCGACCAGCGTGACCTCGATGCGCGGCTCCCACAGGCGGATGTACTTGGCAGCCGTGGCGCCGCCGAAGCCGCCGCCAATGACGACGACGCGGGCGATCGGCTTGCTGCTGCCGCCCACGCTGGCGCAACCCATCAGGCTGGCCGATGTGCCCGCCAGGCCGGCGAGCAGGAGGTGTCTGCGATTCAGGCTCATGGTCGCGTCCTCACTTGGCCGGCAGGCTGGCCCAGAACTGCGCGATGCGGCGCAGCTCGTCGTCGGTGTAGCCCTTGGTGTGCTGGTGCATCACCGTGGCAGCGGGGCGCTGGCCGGTCTTGAACTCGATCAGCGCGCGGTAGGTGGCTTCGGCGTCGCGCCCGATGGGCGGGATCGCCGTGCCCGGCGCGCCCAGGCTGCCGCGGCCATCGGTGCCATGGCAGGCCGCGCAGCTGGCGGCCCAGACGCGGGCCTGGCGGTCGGGGGTCTGCGCCTGCGCGCCAATAGCGGCCAGGCAGGCCGCGGTGATGAAAAGGGACTTCAGGGTCATCGCAATGCTTTCCGGAGAGCCGTGGAATGTCCAAGACCCGCGGCGCGTCGGCAAGTGCGAAAACGGTACTTGCTTATGCGCCTGGCAGATATCCTGGCGCCACCGGGCCCGCGCGCCCGCAATGCCGACATCACCCTCCGCGAGGCCCCTGCATGGCTGCCGTCCCTCACTTCACCGTCCGTCGCCGCACCCTGCTGCACGGTGGCGCCGCGGCGCTGGCCCTGCCGCTGCTGGGGCTGGCCCGGCCGCTGCACGCGCAGCCTGGCGCCGCGCTGGCATCGCTGCGCGCGCGCCGCCTGCAGCCGGGCGACACCATCGCCCTGGTCAACCCCTCGGGCGCCATCTACGAGCGCATGCCGTACGAGATCGCGCGCGAGAACATCGAAGCGCTGGGCTTCAAGGTGCGCGAAGCGCCCCATCTGCGTGCCCGCTATGGCCACTTTGCCGGCACCGCCGAACAGCGCGCCAGCGACATCAACGCGATGTTCGCCGACCCCGGCGTGCAGGGCATCCTGGCCGTCACCGGCGGCTCGGGGGGGCACCGCATCCTGCCGCTCATCGACTACGCCGCCATCCGCCGCACGCCGAAGTTCCTGGGCGGCTTCAGCGACCTGACGGCGCTGGTGAACGCGGTGCACGCCAGGACCGGCCTCATCACCTTCCACAGCCCGATGGGCGCTTCGGAATGGAACGACTTCAGCGTGCGCCACTTTCGCGCCATGGTGATGGACGCCGCGCCGCTGCTGCTGTCCAACCCGCAGGACAAGGAAGACGCGCTCGCCCCCAAGGCCAACCGCATCACCACGCTGCGCGGCGGGCGCGCGCAGGGGCCGCTGGTGGGTGGCAACCTGGCGGTGTTCTCGGCCCTGGCCGGCAGCGGCCACTGGCCGCGGCTGGACGGCGCCATCCTGTTCCTGGAAGACATCAACGAATACATCTACCGCGTCGACCGCATGCTGGGCACGCTGCAGCTGGCTGGGGCCTTCAGCCGCCTGGCCGGCGTGGTGCTGGGCGCCTTCACCAACTGCGGCCCGGGCGATGGCAACTACGGCACGCTGACGCTGGACGAGGTCTTCGACGACTACTTCAAGCCCCTGGGCGTGCCGGTCTACAGCGGTGCCAGCTTCGGCCACATCCGGCGCAAGCTCACGCTGCCGGTGGGCGCGCTGGCCGAGATCGATGCCGACGCCGGCACGCTGCGCGTGCTGCAGCCGCCGGTGGCCTGAAGGCGCCATCGCCAGCCCCCCGCGCCCCGCCGCCCGCCCGGGGTTTGGCAGTTGCGCCATCATCGCGCCCTGGCAGCGGGCTGGCGCGCCCATCGCCGGCCCGCTGCCGCCACTGGAGATTCCCATGCCCAACCGTCGCGAAGCCATCGTCCAGGCCGCCAGGCTGGCCGCCCTGCTGGGCGGAGCAGGCCTGCTGCCGGCCGCGGCCCAGGCGGCCTACGAAGCCCGCGCCTTCGATGCCAACACGCTGGGCGAGATCGCCACGGCGCTGGGCGTGGCCGCGCCTGCGGCCAGCAAGGACGTGCAGCTGACCGCCCCCGACGTGGCCGAGAACGGCGCCATCGTGGCCATGAGCCTGGCGTGCAGCTTGCCCGGCGTGCGCCGGCTGATGCTGGTGGTCGAGAAGAACCCCTCGGTGCTGGCAGCGCTGTTCGACATCCCCGAAGGCACCGAAGCCAGCATCGCCACGCGCGTGAAGATGGCGCAGTCGTCCGACGTCTACGCGGTGGCCGTGCTGGGCGACGGCCGCGTGCTGTTCGCGAAGAAGGACGTGCGCGTCACCCTCGGCGGCTGCGGCTGAGCCCGGCCACCCCACGGAGCACCCCCATGACCACTGCCAGCCCCCCCGCCGCCGCCCAGCCCATGCGCATCCGCGCCCAGGCCAGCGGCGACAAGACGCTCGTGCGCGTGCTGATGCTGCACGAGATGGAAAGCGGCGTGCGCCGCGACACCGCCGGCAAACTCATCCCGGCCTGGCACATCCAGGAAGTGGTGGCCACGCTGAACGGCAAGACCGTGCTCAGCGCCCAGTTCGGGGCCGCGGTGTCCAAGGATCCGTTCCTGCAGTTCAGCTTCAAGGGTGGCAAGCCCGGCGACAAGCTGGCCGTGCGCTGGAAGGACAACCGCGGCACCAGCCGCAGCGACGAGACCACCGTCGGCTGAGCGCGTGGGCATCGCACGGGTCTGCCTGCTGGCCGCGGCTGCCGCCGCGATGCTGCCCGCGCCGGCCCGGGCCAGCGCCGATCTCGCACGCCAGCAGCTCTGCACGGCCTGCCATCACGTCGAGCGCAAGCTGGTCGGCCCGTCGTTCCGGGACATTGCGCGCCGCTACGCCGCCAGCTACGCCCAGGCCGAACAGGCCACGGTGGACAGCCTGGCCGCCAGCATCCGCGCCGGTGGCGCCAACAAGTGGGGGCCGGTGGCGATGCCGGCCCAGCCGCGCCTGGCGCCGGCCGATGCGCGGGCGCTGGCGGTGTGGGTGCTGAAGGGCGCGCCCTGATCGGGCATGCCCCCCGCGCCGGCCACTCAGGGCTGGCCGACGATGCTGGCCGTGGCCATCAGCTCTTCGAACAGCGCCATCGACACCGCGCCTGAGACCGCGTACGGGTCCAGCGTCGGCCGCTCCGAATACTTCAGCAGCAGTGCCGGGTTCAGCCGCGTCACGTTGACCTGGCCCATGCTCCAGCCGGCGAAGCGGCGCTCGCCGATCTCTTCATAGCTGAGCAGTTCCACCTGCGTGTGGCGGGAATCCGTGGCGATGCGGTTGTAGAGCTTGTTCACCGCGCTGCGCCCGCCTTCCAGTGCCTGCAGGAAGATGCCTTCGCTGAAGCACAGCACCCCCGTCACGCCCAGGCTGGGGTTGTTGGCCTTGCTCTTGCGCACGATGGCGAAGAGCTCTTCCTGGTCCACCGACGCCACGGCGCGGCTGGCATACATCAGTCGTACAAGCATGGGGTTCCCCGGTTTCAGCCTTGGCGGCGCGGCAGCAGCGACAGGAATTCGCGCCGCAGGTTGGCGTCCTTCAGGAAGGCCCCCCGCATGACGCTGTTGACCATCGCCGAATCGCTGTCCTTCACGCCGCGCCAGTGCATGCAGAAGTGGTCGGCTTCCATCACGATGCCCAGCCCATCCGGGCGCACGCGTTCCTGCAACTCGTTGGCCAGCATCGTCACCGCCTCTTCCTGGATCTGCGGCCGGCTCATGATCCATTCGGCGATGCGCGCGTACTTGCTCAGGCCGATCAGGTTGCTGTGCTCGTTGGGCAGGATGCCAATCCAGACCTTGCCGAAGATCGGGCACATGTGGTGGCTGCAGGCGCTGCGCACGGTGATCGGGCCGACGATCATCAGCTCGTTCAGGCGCTCGGCGTTGGGGAACTCCGTCACCGCCGGCATCGGCACGTAGCGGCCGCGGAAGACTTCCTCGATGTACATCTTGGCCACGCGCTTGGCCGTTTCGTTCGTGTTGTGGTCGCTCTCGGTGTCGATCACCAGCGCTTGCAGCACTTCCTGCATCTTGGCCTGCACCTCGGCCTTCAGCTCATCGATCTCGCCCTCGCGCACGAACGCGGCGATGTTGTCGTTGGCGTGGTAGCGGCGGCCGGATTGCACCAGCCGGTAGCGCACGCGCTCGGACGCTGGCAGCTGGGCCAGCTCTTCTTCGCTGCGGAAGATGGCGTTGGGGGGGCGCTGGCTGGCTCTCGACATGTAAACCGTCCGTGACAGAAGGGCTTGATTGTGCGCCTTCACGCCTGCCACGCGCCGGCGCGGCCGGCCCGGCCCCGGGCTGCGCAGGCCCAGCGCATAGACTGCATCGGTGCCCAACCCGCCGTCGATTCCCCCGCTGCCCGGCCCCCGTGCCGTGCCCCTGCTGGCGCCGGTCGGCCAGCCGGCCGTGGCGCCAGGCAGCCATGCGGCCGCCGGCCCGCCGCTGTGGCAACTGCTGGACCAGGCCGCCCAGGCCGTGCAGGCGGTGCGCAGCGGCACTTCGTTGAACGACGCCCTGGCCCGCGTGCCCGCCGGTCAGCGGCCGGGGGTGCAGGCGCTCAGCTTCCACGGCCTGCGCTGGCTGGGCAGTGCGCTGGAAGTGCGCGGCCTGCTCGCGCCCAAGACGCCGGCCCCGCCCGTGGACGCGCTGCTGGTGCTGGCCCTGGCGCTGCTGTGGCCGGGCGAAGCCGCCCCCTACGCCGAGCACACGCTGGTGGACCAGGCGGTGACGGCCGTGCGCCAGCGCGGCCCGCAGGTGGCCGGGGCGGCCGGCTTCGTCAACGCCGTGCTGCGGCGCTTCCTGCGCGAACGCCCGGCGCTGGTGGCTCAGGTGCGGCAGGGCGTGACCGGCGCCTACAACCACCCGGCCTGGTGGGTGGAACGCCTGCGGCGCGACTGGCCCCGCGCCTGGCAGGCGCTGCTGGCCAGCGCCAACGAGCGCCCGCCGATGAGCTTGCGCGTGAACGCCCGGCGCCACAGCGGGGCCGGCTACGTGCAGCGCCTGCAGGCCGCCGGCCGCGCGGCCAGCCTGGTGGCCGATGCCGACGCCGTGCTGGCTGGCCAGGCCGTACTGCTGGCGCAGCCCTGCCCGGTGCAGCAGCTGCCGGGCTTCGAGCAGGGCGAGGTCTCGGTGCAGGACGTCTCGGCCCAGCGTGCCGCCGGCTGGCTGCTGCGCGGCCCGCCGCTGCCCGCCGGCGCGCGCGTGCTGGACGCCTGCGCCGCCCCCGGCGGCAAGACTGCGCAGCTGCTGGAGCGCGCCGATGTGGATCTGCAGGCACTGGACAGCGATGCCCAGCGCCTGCAGCGCGTGCAGGAAACCCTGCTGCGCCTGGGCCTGCCCGCCGCGGGCACGCGCGGACGCGTGGCCTTGCGCGCTGCCGATGCCCGCCAGCCGCGCCAGTGGTGGGACGGCCAGCCCTTCGATGCCATCCTGCTGGACGCGCCCTGCACCGCATCGGGCATCGTGCGCCGCCACCCCGACATCCGCTGGCTGCGCCGGCCCGACGACGTCGGCGCCCTGGCGCGCGTGCAGGCCGAGCTGCTGGATGCGCTGTGGCCGCTGCTCAAGCCCGGCGGGCGGCTGGTGTACGCCACCTGCTCGCTGTTCCGTGCCGAAGGCCAGGACCAGATCGATGCGTTTTTGCAACGCCAGCCGTCTGGCACGGCCCGGCTCGATCCCGCCTCGCCCGGGCACCTGCTGCCCCTGGCCGACAATCCCGGACCAGGCCCGCTCAGTCCGGCCGGCCCCGTGCCCGGCCTGCCCCTGACCCACGACGGCTTCTACATCGCCCTTCTGCACAAGACCTGAAGCCCCCCTGCCATCCATGCACCTGCTGCGGGTCCGACAAACCATCCTGCAGGGCCTGGGGCTCCTGCTGGCGTGGTTCTGCCTGGCCTTGTCCGGCGCGGCCACGGCGCTGGCGCAGGGCGTCGAGCTCGCCACCCTGGCCACCGACCGGCGTGACGGCGCGCTGACGCTGGAGTTCGCGGCCCGCGTGACCTTGCCCAAGGCCGTGGAAGACGCGCTTCAGCACGGCGTGCCGATCTATTTCGTCGCCCAGGCCGATCTCAAGCGCAACCGCTGGTACTGGCGCGACGAGCGCGTGGCCCGCGTCACGCGTCAGTGGCGGCTGGCCTACCAGCCGCTCACCGGCAACTGGCGCGTGGGCCTGGCCGGCATCAACCAGACCTTCGGCACGCTGGAAGAGGCGCTGGCCGTGATGTCGCGCAGCGCCGGCTGGCGCCTGGCCGACCTGGCCCAGATCGATGCGGACAGCCGGCTGTACGTGGATTTCAGCTACCGGCTGGACACCTCGCAGCTGCCGGGGCCGATGCAGTTCGGCCTGGGCGGCGGCGGCGAATGGGCCGTGGGCGTCGAGCGCAGCGTGCGCGTGGACTAGCGGGCCTGGCATGCGTTCCTCATCGCGCTGGGCCTGGACGATCTCGGTCGTTGCCGCCACGGGCGCGGCCCTGGTGCTGGCCTTCGTGCTGTCCTTCGGCAGCCAGGACAGCGGCTTCTACGAGCGCCACTTCTTCTGGCTGTTCTGGGTCAACGTGGCCGTGGCCGCGCTGCTGGCGCTGGTCATCGCGCTGGCGGCGGTGCGGCTGGTGGTGCGCGCGCGGCGCGGCAAGTTCGGCAGCCGGCTGCTCATCAAGCTGGCCGGCATCTTCGCGCTGGTGGGCCTGCTGCCGGGCATGGTGATCTACACCGTCAGCTACCAGTTCGTGTCGCGCAGCATCGAGGCCTGGTTCGACGTCGGCGTGGCCGGCGCGCTGGATTCGGGCCTGAAGCTGGGCAAGGAGACGCTGGACGCGCTGCGCATCGATGTCGCGGCCAAGACGCGCCTGGCGGCGCAGCGCCTGGGCGAAAGCGGCGGCAGCATGCCCCTGGCGCTGGAGCGCCTGCGCGAACAGCTGGGTGCGCTGGAAGTCTCGGTGGTGGGGCCCAACGGCCAGGTGCTGCAGATGGCCGGCGCCAGCATCCAGGCCGGCCTGCCGCAGCGCCCGAACGCGCTGCTGCTGCAGCAGGCCCGGCTGGGCGGCGTGGCCAGCCAGCTGGACGGCCTGGACGAGGAAACCCTGGCCCCCAGCGGTGCCGGCGCCAGCGTGCGCGCGCTGGCCATCCTGCCCGACAACACCATCGCCCTGGGCAGCCGCGAGCAACGCTACCTGTTCGTCGTGCAGGGCATGCCGCGCAGCCTGGCGGCCAACGCGCTGGCCGTGCAGGCCGCGTACAGCGAATACCAGCAGCGGGCGCTGGCCCGCGACAGCCTGCGCCGCATGTACATCGGCACGCTCACGCTGGCGCTGGTGCTGGCGGTGTTCGTGGCGGTGCTGCTGGCCATCGTGCTGGGCAACCAGCTGGCCAGGCCGCTGCTGCTGCTGGCCGACGGCGTGCGCCAGGTGGCGGCGGGCGACCTGACCGCCAAGCCCGTCTTCCCCAGCAGCGACGAACTCGGCGGCCTGACGCGCAGCTTCGCCGCCATGACGGCCCAGGTGGCCGATGCGCGCAGCCAGGTGCAGCGCGGTGTGCAGCAGCTGGAAGCCGCGCGCACGCGGCTGCAGACCATCCTGGACACCCTGACCGCCGGCGTGATCGTGTTCGACCGCGAAGGCCGCATCGACACCGTCAACCCCGGCGCCACGCGCATCCTGCAGATGCCGGTCTCGGCCTGGCAGGGGCGGCGCTTGTCGGAGATCCCCGAGCTGGCGGCCTTGAGCCAGCAGGTCGAGCAGCGCTTCGAGCTGCTGGCCACCAGCCCCGAGGCCGGCGAGCGCGACCAGTGGCAGGAAAGCTTCGACCTGCCGCGCGGGGACGGCTCGCAGCTGGCACTGCTGCTGCGCGGCGCCACGCTGCCCGGCGGCGCCAGCCTGATGGTCTTCGACGACATCACCGAAGTCGTCTCGGCCCAGCGCACGGCCGCCTGGTCGGAAGTGGCGCGCCGCCTGGCGCACGAGATCAAGAACCCGCTCACGCCCATCCAGCTTTCGGCCGAACGCCTGCAGATGAAGCTGGAAGCCAAGCTGCAGGGCACGGACCAGGCCCTGCTGCTGCGCAGCGTGGCCACCATCGTCAGCCAGGTGCAGGCCATGCAGCGGCTGGTGAACGAGTTCCGCGACTACGCGCGCCTGCCCGCGGCCCAGCTCAAGCCGCTGGACCTGAACGCGCTGGCCACCGAAGTGCTGGGCCTGTACGGCCAGGCGCTGGACAGCCGCGTGCTGGTGGCGCAGCTGGAGCCCGGCCTGCCGCGCGTGATGGGCGACGCCACCCAGCTGCGGCAGGTCATCCACAACCTGGTGCAGAACGCACTGGACGCGGTGGCCGACCGGGCCGACGCGCGCGTCGAGCTGCGCACCGCCAGCGCCCGCGGCGAAAACGGCGAATTGCGCGCCGTGCGGCTGAGCCTGATCGACAACGGCCCGGGCTTTGCCGAAGGCGTGCTCAAGCGTGCCTTCGAGCCCTACGTGACGACCAAGGTCAAGGGCACCGGCCTGGGCCTGGCGGTGGTGAAGAAGATCGCCGACGAGCACGCCGCCCGGCTGCGCGTGGCCAACCTGCACCTTGGGGATGGCAGCGAAGGCCCGGTGATCGGGGCCCGCGTTTCGCTATCATTTTCGAATGTTGCGCCGGACCCACAGCCCGCCCTGGCGCCGCCGGGCACCGTGACCACGACCACAACAACAACCCCTCAAGGATGAATCGCAAGGGCCCATGGCAACGATTCTTGTAGTAGACGACGAGCTGGGCATCCGCGCGCTGCTGTCCGAGATCCTCAGTGACGAAGGCCATGCCGTCGAGTTGGCGGAAAACGCCGCCCAGGCCCGCCTGATGCGCGAAAAAGTGCGGCCCGACCTGGTGCTGCTGGACATCTGGATGCCCGACGTCGACGGCGTCACGCTGCTGAAGGAATGGTCGGCCGGCGGGCAGCTGGGCATGCCGGTGATCATGATGAGCGGCCACGGCACCATCGACACCGCAGTGGAGGCCACCAAGTTCGGCGCCAGCGCCTTCCTGGAAAAGCCCATCACGCTGCAGAAGCTGCTGCGCGCCGTCGAGCAGGCCCTGGTGCGGCCGGCGGCGCGCCCGGGCGCAGCCGCAGCCGATGCCCTGCCCCCCGGCCAGGCCCCGGGCACCGAGCTGGCTGCACCGCCCCTGTACGCCAGCGCACCCGCATCGCTGCTGCCTGCCGCCCCCACCGGCCCCCAGGCGCGCCAGAGCTTCGACCTGGACCGCCCGCTGCGCGAAGCCCGCGACGCCTTCGAGAAGAACTACTTCGAATTCCACCTGGCCAAGGAAGGCGGCAGCATGACGCGCGTGGCCGAAAAGACCGGCCTGGAGCGCACGCACCTCTACCGCAAGCTCAAGCAGCTGGGCGTGGATCTGACGCGCAACAAGCGCGGCAGCGCCTAGGACTGCCCGAACCGGCCCCGCCCGCTGTCGCCGCGCTGCGGGGCAAGCCGGCTATACTGTCGGGCTTCGTTGGCCTGGTAGCTCAGTTGGTAGAGCAGCGGATTGAAAATCCGCGTGTCGGTGGTTCGATTCCGCCCCAGGCCACCAGAACACCCCCCCTCAAAGCCCGGCACGTCCTGCCGGGCTTTGTCGTTTCCGGGTGTTTCAGGCCCGTACATGCACCCTCGCCGAGCCTGGATTTGCCCGCTAGCATGGTCGCGGGCCCGGACGTCGCCGGGCTTGATGTCTAGCGGTGAAAGGAAGTCGACCATGCTCCCGTGTGTCAGCGATCGTTGTCTGGGCCTGCTGCGGCGAGGGTTCGCCTTGCTCTTGCTGCCATGCCTGCCGTGGCTGGCGCCGTCGGCGCAGGCCGCTGAATACGGCTGGCGCGACTGCGCGAACGAGGGCGAGGTCTGCCGCGTCAGCGAGCGGGGCGTGGTGCGCTACGGCGTGCCGGGCAACTGGTCCACCCGCTCGGTGCGGGGCGACATCATGTGCAGCAACGAAGCCTTCGGCGATCCGGCCCCCAACACCCCCAAGCGCTGCGAAGTTGCAGGCTACGGCGGCGGTGGCAGCAGCGGCGGTGGCGGGTCCAACAGCGAATGGGTGTTCTGCGCGCCTGAAGGCGAGACCTGCCGCTTCCGTGGCGCTTCCGAGGTGCGCTTTGGCGAAGGCAACCGCTACGTCATCCGCCGCGCCTTTGGCAGCGTGCGCTGCGATGTCAGCGATTTCGGTGATCCCGCCTATGGCGTGACCAAGCATTGCGAAGTCCGGCGTGAAGCGGCGCTCGGCGGCGGCTGGGGCGGCTCGGGGGGGTCCGGCAGTTCGGGTGGATCCTGGGGCGGTGGCGACACCAACTGGCGCTACTGCGCCGCCGAAGGCCAGACCTGCCGTGTGAACGGCCGCGCGCAGGTGCGCTTCGGCGACGGGCAGCGCTATGTCACCCGCACCGTCAGCGGCGAGGTGAGCTGCAGCACCCAGCTGTTCGGCGATCCATCCTTCGGCAAGCTCAAGCACTGCGAGGTGCAATCCTCGGGCTGGGGTGGCGCGGGCGGATCGGGTGGCAGCGTCCAGGCCTGGAGCCGTTGCGCCAGCGAAGGCCAGCGCTGCGAATTCAGCGGCCGCACCCAGGTGCGCTACGGCACGCTGGGCCGCTACTACTACCGCGATGCCTGGGGCGGCGTGGCCTGCGACAGCCGCAGCTTCGGCGGCGACCCGTACCCGAACAAGGTCAAGAGCTGCGAGATCAAGCGCTGAGGGCGCAGCCGTAGGCGCCAGGGCCCCTCATCATGCCAGCGCCTTGCGCGCCCGGTGCAGGCGCACGAAGAGGTTCTGCTCGCTGATCGCCAGCGTGCGGCAGACCTCTTCGCTGCTGCGTTCGTGCAGCAGGCGCATTTCCACCACCTGGCGCAGCGTGGCGGGCAGCCTGGCGATGCGGGCCAGGGTGCTGGCCAGGCGCTCGCGCTGCTCGGCGGCTTCGTCGGGCCGCGGGCGTGGGCACACCAGCGACCCGTGCAGCCCGCTGCGGCCATCGTCATCGTCGTCCTGGGCGTCCAGGCTGTCATGGCCGCTGCGCTGGCGCACGAGATCGACGATCTTGTGCTTGAGGATGCCCACCAGCCAGGTGGGCAGCGCGCTGTGGCCGCCAAAGCGGGCGCGGCCGGTGACCACGGCTTCGAAGACGTCGTGCACCAGGTCTTCGGCCAGCGCCGGGTCCAGCAGCCGCCGGCGGGCGTACTGCACAAGGCGGGCGTGTGCGGGGCCAGGTCGGCCCAGCCCAGCGGCAGCGCGGGCCCGGCGGTGGCGCCGGCGGCGCAGGGGGTGGGGGCGTGGGTGGCAGCGTGCATGGGGGTCCGTCCTGGCCGTTGCGCCCCGGTGGGGCGGTGCAGGCACTGTCGCCGCGGGCCCTCGCGGCATGCTCACCGAAGATCACAGCCAGATCACATCGCCGCGCGCAGCCCGGCCGCGGCGCGGCCGCAAGACCAGGCGCCGTTGCGCGACACTGAGCCATGCCCCCCGCGCACATCCTCGTGGCCGAAGACCAGGCCGACATCCGCGACCTGATCGTGCTGAACCTGCAGCAGGCCGGCTACCGCGTGCAGGCCGTGGCCGACGGCACGGCCGCGCTGGCCAGCCAGGCCGAGCCCTCGCACGACCTGTTGCTGCTGGATCTGATGCTGCCCGGCATGGACGGGCTGGACGTCTGCAAGGCCCTGCGCGCGCGCGGCCGGGCCACGCCCATCCTGATGCTCACCGCCCGCAGCACCGAGCTCGACCGCGTGCTGGGCCTGGAGCTGGGCGCCGACGACTACCTGACCAATCCTTTCTCGATGGCCGAGCTGTTGGCGCGCGTGAAGGCGCTGCTGCGCCGGGCCGAGCTTCTGCGCGCCGCGGCGCAGGCGCCGGCCCTGGCCGCGCACACGCTGCGCAACGGTGCGCTGGAAGTGCAGCCCAGCCGGCGCGAAGCCCGCGTGCGTGGCCAGGTGCTGGATTTCACCGCGCTGGAATTCGACCTGCTGCTGCACTTCGTCAGCCATCCCGGGCGCGTGTTCTCGCGCGCGCAGTTGCTCGACGCCGTCTGGGGCTACACGCACGAAGGCTACGAGCACACCGTCACCACCCACATCAACCGCCTGCGCGCCAAGCTCGAGGCCGATCCGATGCAGCCGCAGTTCATCCTCACCGTGCGCGGCGCCGGCTACAAGATGCGGGACGCGCCGGCGTGAGCCAGCGGCTGCGCAGCATCACCGGCCAGGGGCCGGCATGACGGTTCGCCTGCGCCTGGCGCTGACGGTGCTGCTCACTGGCGTGCTCACCGTGCTGGGCGTGGTCGCCACCCTGGCCCTGGCCTTCCAGCGCTTCGAACGCGAAAGCGCCTATCTGCGAGCCGACGAATTCCTGGGCCGCGTGGTGGCCCAGTACGACGACCTGCTGGATGTGCAGGAACGCGACCCGACCGGCTTTCGCCAGTTCCTGGGCAGCCTGCTGCTGTTCGAACCCGACAGCCAGCTCTACCTGCTGGCGGCCGACGGCACCGTGCTGGTCCACACCGGGCAGGCGCAGCTGCCGCCGGGCTTCAAGGTGGCGCTGGGGCCGGTGCAGCAGTCGGCCGCGGCAGGGGGCGACGCACAGGCCCGCCAGCGCGCCGCCTACGTGATGGGCGACGACCCCGAGCGCATGGACGCCGACGCCGTGGTGGCCGCCCGCGCGCTGCGCCGCCCGCTCATCCGCGCGGGCGAACCCATCGCCGGCTACCTGTACCTGGTGTGCCGCAAGGCCGGCCTGCCGGGGGCGGGGCCGGCGCTGTTCCGCAGCAGCCTGGCCGGGCCGGCCCTGGCCGTGGTGGCTGCGCTCATCGTGCTGGGTTCGCTGCTGGCGGCGTGGATCATCGGCACCGTCACGCGCCCGCTGCGCGTGCTCAGCGACGAAGTGGCTGCGGCATCGCGTGCGGGCTTCAGTGCCGCGGCGGTGGCCGCCCCGCCAGGCCCGTCAGGCCTGGTTGACGCGGCTGCGGCCAGCGCCGGCAAGGACGAATTCGGCCACCTGCGCCAAGGCTTTCGCGCCCTGCTGGGCACCTTGCGCAGCCAGTGGGACGCCCTGCAGCGCATGGACCACTTCCGCCGCGAGAGCGTTTCCAACCTCTCGCACGATCTGCGCAGCCCGCTCACCGCCACCGTGGCCTGCCTGGAAACCCTGGAACAGCGCTGGGCCGGTGACGCAGCGCGCAGCAGCGACCGCCAGCTGGTGCAGGTGGCGCTGCGCAACACACGCAATGCGGCCGGCATGGTGCGTTCACTGGGCGACCTGGCCCTGCTGGACGAGCCCACGTTCAAGATCAAGCCCCTGCGCCTGGACCTGGCCGAGATGCTGGACGACATTGCCCTGCGATTCGCCGAACGCGCGCAGCAGCAGGGCGTGGCCCTGCGCTTCGAAGCGCAGGGC
>JAIXZR010000240.1 GCA_027489455.1 Rubrivivax sp.
AAGCCGCCACGACGATGGTGTAGTCCATCGCACCCGCCTGTTCCAGCGCGCGCACGACGTTCTTGATCGAGCTGGCTTTCTGGCCGATGGCGACGTAAACGCACGTCACGCCCTGGCCCTTCTGGTTGATGATGGTGTCGATCGCGACCGCGGTCTTGCCGGTCTGGCGGTCGCCGATGATCAGTTCGCGCTGGCCGCGGCCCACGGGCACCATCGCATCGATCGACTTCAGGCCGGTCTGCAGCGGCTGGTCCACGCTCTTGCGCGCGATCACGCCCGGGGCGACCTTCTCGATGATGTCGGTCATCTTCGCGTTGATCGGGCCCTTGCCGTCGATCGGCTGGCCGAGCGCGTTGACGACGCGGCCAATGAGCTCGGGGCCCACGGGCACGGACAGGATGTTGCCCGTGCACTTGACGGTGTCGCCTTCGCTGATGTGCTCGTACTCACCCAGAATCACCGCGCCCACCGAGTCGCGCTCGAGGTTCAGCGCCAGGCCGAAGGTCGGCTGGCCGCTGGCGGTGGCGGGGAACTCCAGCATTTCGCCGGCCATCACGTCGGACAGGCCGTGCACGCGCACGATGCCGTCGGTGACGGACACGACCGTGCCCTGGTTCTTGATGTCGGCAGCTGCGCCAAGGCCTTCGATGCGGCTCTTGATCAGCTCGGAAATTTCTGCGGGGTTCAGATTCATGGTGTTCTCCTGGATGGGGCGCGCGGCGGTCGGCTGGCAGGCGTCAAGCCGTCAGCGCCGTCCTCATTTGTTCAAGCCGGGCCCGCACCGAGGTGTCCAGCACCTCGTCGCCCACCACGACACGGATGCCGCCGATGAGTTCGGGGTCGATCTCGACCCGCGGGTTGAGCTTCCGGCCGAAGCGGCGCTCGAGGGCTGCCGAGACATCGGCCAGCTGCGTGGCGTCGATCGGGAAGGCGCTCTGGATCACGGCGTCGGACACGCCATGGCTGGCGTTGACGAGCGCATTGAACTGCGACGCGATCTCGGGCAGGGCTGCCAGGCGCCCGTTGTCGATGACGGCACGCAACAGGTTGGCTGCCTTGGGGTCGACTTGCAGGCCCTGACCGAGCGCCACGCCTGCCATGATGTCGAAGACCTGTACCGGCTTGACCTTGGGGTTGTCGGCAAACTGCTGCAGCTCGGCAGAGCGGGCCAGCGTGGCCAGGCTCGCGAGCTGCGCCGCAAGCGCCTGCCCCTGGCCCATGTCTGCACCCACGCTCTTGAAGAGCGCTTCGGCGTAGGGCCGTGCGACGGTCGCGATCTCGGCCATGTCAGAGCTCAGCCTTCAAACGGCCCAGCAGTTCAGCGTGGACGCTGGCGTTGACCTCGCGCTTGAGGATCTGCTCCGCGCCCTTGACGGCCAAGCCTGCCAGCTGCTCGCGCAGCGTCTCGCGCGCCTTCACCGATTCCTGCTCTGCTTCCGCGCGGGCGGCGGCAACGATCTTGGCCGCCTCTTCAGCGGCACGGCTCTTGGCCTCTTCGATCATCTGCTGGCCCAGGCGCTCGGCATCCGCCAGCCGCTTGGCAGCGTCGTTGCGCGCAGCCGAGAGCTGCTGCTCGACACGCTGGTTGGCCATGGCCAGATCGGCCTTGGCCTTGTCAGCAGCGCTCAAGCCTTCGGCGATCTTGGCGGCTCGGTCGTCGAGTGCCTTGGCAATCGGCGGCCAAACGTATTTCATCGTGAACCCGACCAAGATCAGGAACACGATCATCTGGAAAAACAGTGTCGCGTTGATGCTCACGTTGCATTGCCTCGCGTGAATAGGGCTCTCACCGGGGCAACGCCACGAAGCCGGCCTTGCCGGGCCCTGGGCGTTGCCCCTCGAGGGGAGCGGCGGCAGCCGCTACTGGGCTGACCTGCTTACTTGGGCAGGTTCGCGATCTGCGCCAGGAACGGGTTGACGGTGGCGAACCACAGCGCGATACCCGTGCCGATGATGAAGGCCGCGTCGATCAGGCCGGCCAACAGGAACATCTTGGTCTGCAGTTCGCCCATCAGCTCGGGCTGGCGCGCAGCCGCTTCAAGGTACTTGCTGCCCATGATGCCGATGCCGATACAAGCACCCAGCGCGCCCAGACCGATGATCAGGCCGACGGCGATGGCAACAAAGCTGATGACTTCCATTTTTATGCTCCAGTAAGGACGAAGTGAGAGAGAAAGAAAGAGAGAGGGAAGGACAGGAAAGAACGAGAACGACGATGAGTAGGAAAAGGGTCGGGGCGCAGTCAGTGCTTGTCGTGAGCCTGCCCGATGTAGACCAACGTCAACATCATGAACACGAAGGCCTGCAGCGTGATGATCAGGATGTGGAAGATGGCCCAGAAGGTGCCGGCAATGATGTGACCCACACCCAGCAGGACACCGGTCAGGGACAGCGTGAACGCGCCGCCCATCAGTGCAATGAGGAAGAAGATCAGCTCGCCCGCGTACATGTTGCCGAACAGCCGCATGCCGTGGCTGACGGTCTTGGCCAGGAATTCAATGACCTGCATCAGCAGGTTGAAAGGGGCCAGGTACCAGGCAGAGCCAAAGGGTGCGCTGACGAGTTCGTGGGCCCATCCGCCTGCGCCCTTGATCTTCACGTTGTAGTAGAGGCAGATCACCAGCACGGCCAGAGCCAGCCCCATTGTCACCGACAGGTCGGCCGTGGGCACCACACGCATGTAGTCCTTGAAGCCCAGCGCAGGGCCGACGGAGTGCCAGATGCTGGGGATCAGATCCACGGGCAGCAGGTCCATGGCGTTCATGAGGAAGATCCACACGAAAACCGTCAGCGCCAGTGGCGCCACGAACTTGCGGCTCTCGGCGCTGTGCACGATGCCCTTGGCCTGCGCGTCGACCATCTCCACCAGCATCTCGACGGCCGCCTGGAAGCGGCCAGGAACGCCAGCCGTCGCGTTGCGCGCGCCCCGCCACAAGAACCAGCAACCCAGCACACCCATGGCCAAAGCCCAGAAGGCCGAGTCCAGATTGAGCACCGTGAAGTCGGCAATGCCGGTTTGCTTGCTGGTTTGCAGATGCCCGAGGTGGTGGCGGATGTACTCGCCTGCGGTGAGTTCTTGTCCAGCGGGGGTTGACATGCGAGAGACCAGCCTTGGATTACGTTGTCGATTGCTTCTTCGCTGCCGGCCGCCACAAGAGCGCCAGCAGGTACACCTTCATGCACAACACCAAGCCCACCAGCAATGCCGGCCAGCTCAGGGGCTGTACGAGCTTCGGCGCCAGCACCAGCATGGCGACCGAGACCACGATCTTCACCGCCTCCCATAGCATGAAGCTGACAGCGCTGGCGCCGGGCGACACACTGGACAGGCGGCTGGTCATGCCGCGCGCCATCAAGGCACCCGGCACGACCACCGTGGCCGCCCCGTACAGCAGCGACCACGCCCATTCCTGCTTGCCGGTGACGAGCGCGATCGACAGCGCGGCCACCACCCCCACCCCGGCCTGGACGCCCACGACCCGCCACGGCGATACCGGTGGGTCCTGGGCCCGCAAGGCCTGCGCTTGTTCTCGCGTCAGTGCCTTCGGTGCCGGGTTCCTGGCCTCTTCAGCGGCGTCGACATCGTCCCACCCCAGGGGCTGAACCGTTGCCCCTGCCGCCTGGGCGCGGGGCTCGGGGGCTGGATCGCCCCCCCGCTTCAGCGCCGGTGTGTTCGCCATGTAAAAACCTCAACGAGACCAGCAAAGCCTCGGGATTATACGAAGAAACCCGCAGAGGCCGAAACTAGCTGAAACAATCCGGGCAGACGGCACACCCCAGGCCAGCCGCTGCCCACCCCTTGTCCTTGGCCATTCGCTGACGCTGCTCCGGCCTGCCCAGGGGCGCCACCCCCCACGGAACCCAGCCCCGGTCTCACGCTCTGACCCTCGCCATGCCCGCATACACCCTGGTTCCCCGTCTGGTCTTGTCGACTCTCCTGGCCCTGTCCGCCCCTTCCGCGGCGCTGGCGCAGGGCAGCGCTGGCAGCCCCGTCACGGCCGTCGTCACCACGCCGCAGGTGCGGGCTGAACTGGTCGCGCACGCCCCGGAGGGCGTCGCCCCAGGCAAGCCAGTCTGGCTGGGGCTGAAGATCGAGCACCAGCCGCACTGGCACACCTACTGGAAAAACCCGGGCGATTCGGGCCTGCCCACCACCCTGCAGTGGACCCTGCCGGCCGGCGTGCAGGCCGGCGACATCGCCTGGCCCACGCCCAAGCGGCTGCCGATCGGGCCGCTGATGAACTACGGCTACGAAGACACCCTGCTGCTGCCCGTGGCCGTGACGGTGCCGGCCGGCTTCGCGGGCGGCACGCTGGACGTGCGGCTGCGGGCCGACTGGCTGGTGTGCAAAGAGGTGTGCATCCCGGAAGGCGGCGATTTCGCGTTGCAGGTGCCGGCCCAGGCAGCGACGGCCGGCCACGCCGCGCTGTTCGACGCCGCGCAGCGCGCGCAGCCCACGCCGCTGGCCGGCGCCCAGGCCACGGCCGAGGTGCGCGACGGTGCACTGCTGGTGCGCGTGGCCGGCCTGCCGGCGGCCTGGCGGGGCAAGCCGCTGGCCTTCTTCCCGGAAACCGCGGGCGTGATCAACAACGCCGCCAAGGCCCCCGGCGACTGGGCCGGCGGCGACTGGTCGGCCCGCATTCCGCTCGATCCACAGCGCACCGAAGGCCCCACGGTGCTGCCCGCCGTGCTCGTGGCCGAAGGCGTCATGCCCGGCGGCCAGCTGCAGGTGCAGGTGACGACGCCCTGGCCGGCCACGCCAGGCCCGGCGCAGCCCGGCGCACTGCCGGCGCTGGGCGAAGGCACGGTCACCGGCAGCCCGGCCACGGGCACCGCTGCCGCGCCGGTTGGCTTTGGCCTGGCACTCTTGCTGGCATTGCTGGGTGGCGCGCTGCTGAACCTGATGCCCTGCGTGTTCCCGGTGCTGTCGCTCAAGGTGCTGGGCTTTGCGGCCCACGCGCACGACCGCCGCCAGCTGCTGGCCGGCGGGCTGGCCTACACCGCCGGCGTGGTGTTGTCCTTCGTGGCGCTGGCCGGCCTGCTGCTGGCGCTGCGTGCCGGCGGCGAACAGCTGGGCTGGGGCTTCCAGCTGCAGTCCCCGGCCGTGGTGGCGGCGCTGGCGGCGCTGTTCACGCTGATCGGCTTGAACCTGGCCGGCGTGTTCGAGTTCGGATCGGTGCTGCCCAGCAGCGTGGCGGCGGCCAGGGCGCGCCATCCGCTGGTGGATTCAGCGCTCACGGGCGTGCTGGCGGTGGCCGTGGCTTCCCCTTGCACGGCACCGTTCATGGGCGCCTCGCTGGGCCTGGCCGTCACCTTGCCGGCCGTGCAGGCGCTGGCGGTGTTTGCAGCGCTGGGCCTGGGCATGGCGCTGCCCTACCTGGCTGCCAGCGCCTGGCCAGCAGTTGCGCGTGCGCTGCCGCGCCCGGGCGTCTGGATGGCGCACTTCAAGACGGTGATGGCCTTCCCGATGTTCGCCACCGTCGTCTGGCTGGTATGGGTGCTGGGGCAGCAGGCCGGCATCGACGGCGTGGCCGTGCTGCTGGCGCTGCTGGTGGCGCTGGCCTTCGTGGCCTGGTCGCTGGGCTCGCCTGCCCTGGGCCCGAAAGCACGCGCCGGCTTCGGCACCGCGGCGGTGCTGCTGCTGGGTGCGGCGCTGGTGTGGGGCGCACCCACGCTGCGGCAAGAGGCCCAGGCGGGCACCAGCAGCGCCGCCAGCACCGCCGCCAGCGACGACTGGCAGCCCTGGAGCGCCGAGCGCGTGGCCCAGGCGCAGGCCGAAGGCCGGCCGGTGTTCGTCGACTTCACGGCGGCCTGGTGCGTGTCCTGCCAGTTCAACAAGCGCACCACGCTGTCAGATGCCGAGGTCAAGGCCGACTTCAAGGCCCGCAACGTGCTTCTGCTGCGCGCGGACTGGACGCGCCGAGACCCCGCCATCACTGCCGAACTGGCGCGCTTTGGCCGCAACGGCGTGCCGGTGTACCTGGTCTATGCCCCGGGCGCAGCAAGGCCACAGGTTCTGAGCGAGATTCTGAGCGTCTCCGAAGTACGCCAAGCTCTGGCCGCCGGCGCCAGCTGATGACTCGAGTTCCACCACCGACCACCCCCACGAGAACCCCCATGAAGTGCTTGACCCTTGTCTCGGCCCTGGCCCTGTCTTTCTTTGCCTCATCGGGCGCGGCGCTGGCCGCCACCGTCGGCCAGCCCGCACCCAACTTCACGGCCGTGGACACCAACGGCAAACCCGTCTCGCTGGCCGATTTCAAGGGCAAGCACGTGGTGCTGGAATGGCTCAACCCTGGCTGCCCGTTCGTGCAGAAGCACTACAAGCCCGGCAACATGCAGGGCACGCAGAAGGAAGCCACGTCCAAGGGCGTGGTGTGGCTGGCGATCAGCAGCACGGCGCCCGAGGCCAGCGATTACAAGAAGCCCGCCGACCTGGCCGGCTGGATGAAGAGCCAGAACGCCGCCGCCACGGCCACGCTGATGGACGACGACGGCAAGGTCGGCAAGGCCTACGGCGCGCGCACCACGCCGCACATGTACATCGTCAACCCCGCCGGCACGCTGGTGTATGCCGGCGCGATCGACAGCAACCGCAGCGCGAACCCGGCCGACATCCCGGCGGCCACCAACTATGTCAAGCAGGCCCTGGCCGAGACCCTGGCCGGCAAGCCGGTGTCGCAGCCTTCGACGCAGCCCTACGGCTGCTCGGTGAAATACGCGACGGGCGCCTGACGCCCCACACCCCCCGCCGGTCAGGCGGGCAGCCGCTGGTACTGCCCGGCCAGCTGCAGGAAGCCATTGATGTCTTCCATCGGCCGGGCCAGTTCGTCGGCCAGGATGGCGGCCACCGCCGGAGCCTGGCGTGCGGCCTCTGCCGCGTCCAGAAACAGCAGCCGGCTGCGCCGGGCCAACACGTCTTCCACCGTGCGGGCGTACTCGAAGCGCACGGCAAAGCGCACCATGGCCTCGCTGCAGGCGCCGCGGCCGGTCTCGGCGTCGTGCCAGAGCCAGCGGTCGGCGCCGGGCAGCGCGCGCAGGGCCGCGGCCTCGCTGCCGTAGAGGTGCTCGCCCGGCGGCTCCGACAGCGGCCGCCCAGGCGCAGCGCCCAACAGGCGCAGCCGCGCGGTCGCGCCGCCCGCCCGCTGCGGCAACAGCCCGCGCGCCATGGCCCGGGCCAGCACGTCTTCGGCCATCGCGCGATAGGTCGTCCACTTGCCGCCGGTCACCGTCACCAGGCCGGTGGGCGCGATCTGCACCGTGTGCTCGCGTGACAGCGACTGCGTGCCCTGCACCGCAGCTTCAGCGCCCGCCGGCCCCACTGGCTTGACCAGCGGGCGCAGGCCGACCCAGACCGAGCGCACGTCGGCCCGCCCGGGCGCACGCGCCAGGTAGCGCGCCGATTCACGCAGGATGAAGGCCACCTCCTCGGGGAAGGGCTCGGGCTCCAGCGCCAGATCGCTGCGCGGCGTGTCGGTCGTGCCCAGGATCGTCTTGCCCAGCCAGGGCACGGCAAACAGCACCCGGCCATCGGCCGTCTTGGGCACCAACAGCGCATGGCCGCCGGGCAGGAAGGCACGGTCGACCACCAGATGCACGCCCTGGCTAGGGGCGACCAGGGGCGAGATGCCCGGACGGCCCGCGCGGCCACCCTCGGCACGGCCATCGGCGCCCGGCACGGGCAGCGCGTCCATCCCGCGCAGTGCGTCCACCCACACGCCGGTGGCATTGACGACACAGCGTGCCCGCAGCAGGCCTTCTTCGCCGCTTTCGGCACACCGCCAGTGCAGACCGCGCACCTGCCCGCGGTCGTGCGCCAGGCCGGTGACGGCACAGTGATTGAGCAGCAGCGCGCCGCGCGCGTCCGCCGTGCGCGCGATGGCCAGCGCCAGGCGGGCGTCGTCGAACTGCCCGTCCCAGTAACGCACCCCGCCCCACAGGCCACGCGGCTGCACGCCGGGCAGCAGCTCGCGCGTGCGTTGCGCGCTCAGCCATTCGGTGCCGCCCAGCCCCTGGCGGCCGGCCAGCGCGTCGTAGGCCTTCAGGCCGACGCCGTAGAAGCCGCGCTCCCACCAGTGGTAGCCGGGCATCACGAAGGGCAGCGGCTGCGCCAGGTGCGGGGCGTTGCCCAGCATCGCGCCGCGTTCGTGCAAGGCTTCGCGCACCAGCGGGATGTCGCCCTGCGCCAGGTAGCGAACGCCACCATGGGCCAGCTTGGTGGCGCGCGACGAGGTGCCGGCCGCGAAATCGCGCGATTCCAGCAGCACCACACTGAAGCCCCGCACTGCCGCGTCCAGCGCCACGCCCAGGCCCACGGCTCCGCCGCCGACGACGGCCAGGTCCCAGTCCTGCGCTTCGCGCAAGCGCGCCAGCAGCGCGTCGCGCGGCAGCGGTGTGCTCATCCCGCGAAGTTGACGGGCAGGCCGGGCACGTTCACGCGCAGCGTGAGCACGCGGCCGGCCAGGGGCTGCGCGGCGAGTTCGGCTTCAGGCCGGTTGATGCGGGCCGTGGTGATGAACAGGGTGCGCATGTCGGCCCCGCCGAAGCAGGGCATGGTGGCGCAGCGCACGGGCAGCGGCAGATCGGCCAGCCGCGTGCCGTCGGGCGCCAGCCGCACCAGGCGCTGGCCTTCGTACATCGCCACCCAGTAGGTGCCGGCGCTGTCCACGGCGGCGCCGTCGGGGCGGCCTTCGTAGGCATCGAGCGGCTGCGCCGGGTCGCGCAGCGCGAACTGGTGGAAGCAGCGCTGCCGCGACAGGCTGCCGCTGGCGCCGTCGAAATCGAAGGCGTGGATGCGGTGCGTGGTGGTGTCGGTCCACAGCATCGTGCGGCCGTCGGGCGACCAGACCAGGCCGTTGCTGAGCGTGATGTCCCCGGCCATGCGGTCCAGCTGGCCACCGGCCCAGCGGTACAGCGCGGCCAGAGGCTGCGTGCGCGGCTCGTACATCGAGCCCACCCAGAAGCGGCCCTGCGGGTCGGCCTTGCCGTCGTTGAAGCGCAGCAGCGCGGTGTCGTAGGGCGCATCGGCCAGGCGCTCGCGCCGGCCGCTGGCCACGTCGAAGCGCCACAGGCCGTCGCGCATCGCCAGCACCAGGCCGCCGCCGGGCGTGGGGGCGCAGCTGGTGGGCTCGGTGTCGAAATCCCACTGCCGGTGCTCCCCGCTGGCCTGCACCCAGCGGTGCAGGGCGCGGCCGGGGATGTCGCACCAGTAGAGCGCGCCTTCGTCGGGGTGCCAGAAGGGCGATTCGCCCAGCAGGCTGGGCGGACCGGGCAGGGCCAGAAATTCGCCCAGGGCCGCGTGCTTCACGCCGGGGCGACCTCGAGCTTCATCCAGGCGTCCAGCGTGGCACCGGCGTCCAGCGTGCGCAGGCCATGCGCGCCGGGCTCGGTCATGTGGATGGCATTGCTGACATGGCTCACCGGCTCGACGCAGTAGTACGGGCTGGTGGACGGCGTGTAGACCACGAGGTAGGGCAGCGACGAGGTCAGCCGCAGCGAGAGCTTGTCGTCGCGGATGCGGGCCGGGCCCTTCCAGCCCTCGAAGCAGTTGTCGAACGCCAGGTGCGAGACATCGCCATCGATGCCGGGCTGCGGCACCTTGCGTGTGGGCAGTCCGCTGGCGTCGCTTTCCCAGCGGTCGGTGAGCTCGATGTGCAGCCGGCTGTGCGGGCGCTTCGGGAAGTACGGGTGCCAGCCCAGGCCCACGGGCTGGGTGTGCGGCGCCAGGTTGGTGAACGACAGATGGATCTCCAGCGAGCTGGGCGACAGCACGAAGCGCTGGCGCACGTCGAAGGGGAAGGGCCAGTGCGCATCGGCCACGTGGGCGTAGCCGATCTCGACCTGCTGCGCGTCGTGGCGGAAGACCTGCCAGGGCCGCTGCCAGGCCACGCCGTGCACCGAGTGCGGGTTGTCGTCGAAGTTGGGCTGGGTGGTGTGGTCCTGCCCCAGCCAGCGGAAGCGCCGGTAGCCCAGCCGGTTGGAATAGGGCACCAGCGGGTAGCTGGCCGACTTGCGCGCACCGGCCAGGTCGGCCGGCTCAGTGCTGCGCAGCACCGGCAAACCGCCCAGCCACAGGCCGGCGATGGCGCCGCCCAGGTCAGGGCGCAGGGCCAGGCGCAGGTCGCCGGCGGTGATCTCGATGCCAGGTGCAGTCATGATTTGTTCTTGCGGGGGTGGGGGGCCGGTCTCGGCAGCGATGATGCCCCATGCGCGCTGCTACCAGCGCGACAGGCCGGGGCCGAGATCGGCCTTCAGGTAATGGGCACCGGCAATCGGGTTGTAGTAGTACGGCGGCACTTCCACGAACCCCAGGCTGGCGTACAGGCCGCGCGCGGCTTCCATGTCGTCCAGGGTATCCAGCAGCAGGGTCGAGTAGCCGGCTTCGGTGGCGCGGTCCATCAGCGCCTGCGCCAGCAGCCGGCCCAGGCCGAAACGGCGGAACGCCGGGCGCACGTAGAGCCGCTTCATTTCGCAGGCATTGGCGTAGTCGACATCGGCCAGCGCACGCAGCGCCACGCAGCCTGCGGGCAGGCCGTCCACCCTTGCCAGCAGCAGCGCGCCCGCGGGGGCGGCGTAATCGCCCGGCAGGCCGGCGAGCTCGGCGTCGAAGCCCTGGAAGCACAGGTCCACCTGCAGGCTCGCGGCGTAATCGCGCAGCAGCGGGCGCACTTCGTCCAGAAAGGGGCCGATGGCCACGCCCTCGTCGTCGGCAGCCACCAGGCTGATGCGGGGTGGGGTGCCGCCGTCGGCGTCGTCGTCAGCGGCTGCCGTGCCGCTGCCGCGGGGCGGGCTGCTCACGGGGCCAGCCGCGCCACCCACACCGCCAGGCCCACGCAGCCGGCGGCCAGCAGGGCCGCCAGCAGCCGGCTGCCGGCGCCGTCGGCGCTGGCCGGCGTGCCGGGGGGCAGCAGCTTGTCGCCGCCCAGCATCGGCCGCAGCAGGTCGGTCTTGCGCACCAGCCCGTAGAAGGCGATGGCCAGCACGTGCAGGCCCACGAGGCCCAGCAGCGTCCACTGCCCGATCGTCTTGTGCCAGCTGGTCGCGGCCAGGCCGGTGTCGGTCTCGACGAAGCGGTTCAAGGGGCCGATGTTGGCGATCTCGTCGTCGGCCACCAGGCCAGTGCCCAGCTGCACGGCCAGGACGGCCAGCAGCGCGAAGACCGAGAACGCACCCAGCGGGTTGTGCCCCACGTCCAGGTGCTCGCCCGGCCGCAGCTGGCCGCGCAGGTAGCGCCAGACCGTGGCCGGGGCGTAGATGAAGCTGGCAAAGCGGCTCCAGCGCCCGCCCACCAGCCCCCACAGCAGTCGGAAGGCGATCAGCGCCAGCACCGCATAGCCCAGCCGGAAGTGCCAGACCATCGCGTTGCCGCCGATCTTGGCGGTGACGACGCTGCCCAGCACGGCCGCGGCCAGCGCCCAGTGGAAGGCGCGCGTGGGCAGATCCCAGATGCGAACGGGCACCGTGGCGGCGGCGGGCGGGGCAGGGGCAGCGGGCTCGGGTGTCATGCAGACGATCTTTGCAGCCATCGTGCCATGCCGCAAGCGCTGCCTGCGTACACTGCGGCGCAGGCGTTGGGCGAAGTGCTGTGCAACCCGCCGCCGCGTTGCCGGGGCCGTGGCCGTGGCCGGGGCCCACCCCGACCCCAGCCAGCCTTCGGCAACGGTTCCGCCTGCCACACCCTCGTCCCGTCCGGAGAACCTGCATGAAGAGTCTGATCCTTGCCGTTGCCACCACCGTCGGCCTGCTGGCCGCCTTGCCGGCCACGGCGCAGTTCCAGAAGCCCGAAGACGCCGTCAAGTACCGCAAGGCCGGCTTCACGCTGATGGCCGCGCACTTCAGCCGCCTGGGCGCGATGGCCCAGGGCCGCGTGCCCTACGACGCCGCCGCAGCGGCCGCCAATGCGGAGATCGTCAACGACCTCGCCAAGCTGCCGTTCGCCGGCTTCGTCGAAGGCACGGCCGGCACCGAGAAGGGCACGCCCAAGGCCAACGTCTGGACAGAGCGCGCCAAGTTCGACGCCGGCGCCAAGAAGATGCAGGACGAAGTGGCCAAGCTCGTCACCGCCGCCAAGGCCGGCAACCTGGACGCCCTGAAGGCCGCCTTCGGCCCCGCCGCAGGCACCTGCAAGGCCTGCCACGACGACTTCCGCAACCCGTAAGGGCCCCGCTGCCAGCGCCCGGCCGGCGGTCAATACGCCGGCTCAGGCGCTGACCAGCACGACCTCGCCGCGCGGCGTGTCCAAGGTCGCCGTGACAGCGGTGCCGGCGGCCGCCGAGACCGCCACGCCGCGCAGGCGCAGCACATCGCGGTCGCGATCGGGCACGCCGCGCAGCGCCAGGCTCTTCAGCGTCACGCCAGATGCCGGCATGGCCTGCGCCGGGTGCACACCCTGCCACTGCAGCAGGGTGGGCAAGGCGCCACCACAGCCCA
>JAIXZR010000289.1 GCA_027489455.1 Rubrivivax sp.
ACCATCGCCAAACGCGCCATCGCCACCGAAGCCCACGTCATCATCTGCGGCTACGGCCGCAGCGGGCAGAACCTGGCGCGGCTGCTGGCGGGCGAGAAGATCCCCTACATGGCCCTGGACCTGGACCCCGACCGCGTGCGCCAGGCCGCCGCCGCCGGCCAGAGCGTGGTGTTCGGCGATGCCGCGCGCCTGCCCAGCCTGATGGCTGCCGGCCTGGCGCGCGCCAGCGCCGTGGTGGTGAGCTACCACGACACGCCCAGCGCGCTGAAGATCCTGCGCCTGGTGCAGGAACATGCGCCCAAGGTGCCCGTGGTGGTGCGCACCATCGACGACAGCGAAATCGACAAGCTGCGGGCCGCCGGCGCCACCGAAGTGGTGCCCGAAGCCATCGAAGGCAGTCTGATGCTGGCCGGCCACGCCCTGGCCCTGGTGGGCGTGCCGATGGCGCGCGTGGTGCGCATCACGCGGGATGCGCGGGATGCGCGCTACGGCCTCTTGCGCGGTTACTTCCATGGCGCCGACGACGACACGGTGGAAGAGCTGAACCAGGCCCGGCTGCGCCGCGTGACCCTGCCCGAAGCCGCGCGCTGCGCCGGCCAGACCCTGGCCCAGCTGGCGCTGCACGCGGTGGGCGTGAGCGTGGTCTCGGTGCGCAGGCACGGTGGCGGCGTGCTGCCCGCCAGCGACGACCTGACCCTGGGCGGCGGCGACACCCTGGTGCTCAGCGGCCTGCCCCAAGCCCTGGCGCTGGCTGAGGACAAGCTGCTGGGCGGGCGCTGAAGCGCTGCGCCTGGGCGAGCATTGCGCGCAGATCTGCCCGCATCCCCACCCCCCCTGACGCCCCTGCCATGCAGCGCCGCCGACTGATCCTCTCCGCCGTTTCTGCCCTTCCGGCCCTGTCGCTGGCCGGGCGCGCCATTGCCCAGGCCGATGAGCGAACCGCCGCGCTGCTGCGCGAAGGTGCGCTGGTGCTGGCCTTCCGCCACGCACTGGCGCCCGGCACCTTCGACCCGCCGCAGTTCAAGCTGGGCGACTGCAGCACGCAGCGCAACCTCAGCGACGAAGGCCGGGCCCAGGCACGCCGCATGGGCGCCTGGCTGGCGGACCGCCGGCTGGTGCCGGCGGCCGTGCGCAGCAGCCCCTGGTGCCGCTGCATGGACACCGCCACACTGGCTTTCGGCCGCGCCGAGGCCTGGGCCGCGCTCGGGTCGCCGCGGGGGGCCAGCGAAAGCACCAACGCCGAATCGCTGCGCGCACTGGCTGCTGCGGTGGCCGCGGCCAGCCGCCAACCGGCGCGCTTCGAGGTCTGGGTCACGCACCAGTTCGTGCTGAACGACCTGGTGGGTGTGAGCACGACATCGGGCGAAGGCCTGCTGCTGCGCAGCGCTGGCCGCAGCGAGCGGCCCGAGGTGGTGGCACGGCTGGCGATCAGCTGACGCCAGCTACCGCCCAACGGCGCGTCTGTGGCCTAATCGCGGGCTGTCCGCAATTTCCCTGAAAGCCTGACATGGCCAACAAGATCCGTACCGAAGCCGACCGCAAGGCCACCCCGCGCCCGGCCCCCATCCCCGGCACCAACTCGCGCATCAACGGCGGCGGCCAGCGCGTCAGCCTGGAGCGCGGCTCGCACACCCGCAGCAAGAAGAACCCCGGCAAGCGCCCCGGCAAGGGCGGCTGAGTTCGCTTCAGCCCCCGGCGCAGCAGCCGCGTGCGCCCCGGCCGGCCCCCCGTGCACCCCCTGCATCGCCGCCGCGCCCATGATCCGCATCACCGAACTCCGGTTGCCGCTGGACCACCCGGCGGAAGACCTGCGCCCGGCCGTCCTCGCGCGGCTGGGCCTGCGTGATGCCGAGCTGAAGGAAATCACCGTCTTCAAGCGCAGCTTCGACGCGCGCAAGAAGGCGGCCATCGTGCTCATCTACACGCTGGACTGCGCGCTCGCGCCCAGCGTCGACGAAGCCGCACTGCTGCGCCGCTTCCAGGGCGACCCGCACGTGCGCCCCAGCCCCGACACGCGCTACCAGTTTGTCGCGCAGGCGCCGGCGGATTTCCGTGCCAGCGGCCGGCCGCGGCCGGTCGTCGTGGGCTTCGGGCCTTGCGGGCTGTTCGCGGCCCTGGTGCTGGCGCAGATGGGCCTGGCGCCCATCGTGCTGGAACGCGGCCGCCCGGTGCGCGAGCGCACCAAGGACACCTGGGGCCTGTGGCGCCAGGGCGTGCTGAACCCCGACAGCAACGTGCAGTTCGGCGAGGGCGGCGCCGGCACCTTCAGCGACGGCAAGCTCTGGAGCCAGATCAGCGACCCGCGCCACCTCACGCGCAAGGTGCTGACGGAGTTCGTCAAGGCCGGCGCGCCGGAAGAGATCCTGTTCGTCGCCAAGCCGCACATCGGCACTTTCCGGCTGGTGAGCATGATCGAGAAGATGCGCGCCGAGATCGAGGCCCTGGGCGGCGAGATCCGCTTCGGCCAGCGCGTGACTGATCTGCACATCAAGGCCGACGCCGCCGGCCGCCGCCAGCTGCGCGGCCTGGTGCTGGACAGCGGCGAGCAGATCGACGCCCGCCACGTGGTGCTGGCCCTGGGCCACAGCGCGCGCGACACCTTCGCGATGCTGGCCGGGCGCGGGGTTCACGTCGAAGCCAAGCCGTTCTCGATCGGCTTTCGCATCGAGCACCCGCAGGGCGTGATCGACCGCGCGCGTTTTGGCGCCAGCGCCGGCCACCCGATCCTGGGCGCGGCCGACTACAAGCTGGTGCACCACGCCAGCAACGGCCGCTCGGTCTACAGCTTCTGCATGTGCCCGGGCGGCACCGTGGTGGCGGCCACCAGCGAGCCCGGCCGCGTGGTGACCAACGGCATGAGCCAGTACAGCCGCAACGAGCGCAATGCCAACGCCGGCATCGTGGTGGGCATCAACCCGCAGGATTACCGCCAGGACGGCCAGCAGGCCGGCCCGGTGAACCCGCTCGACGGCATGGCGTTCCAGCGCTTCTGGGAAAGCCGCGCCTTCGAGCTGGGCGGCGGCGGCTACCGCGCACCGGGCCAGCGCGTGGGTGATTTCCTGCAGCGCCGGGCGTCCACGGCCTTCGACACCGTGCAGCCTTCGTACAAGCCCGGCGTCACCCCCACCGACCTGGCCGCGCCCGGGCACGGCAGCCTGCCCGATTACGCTCTGGACGCCATCCGCGAGGCGCTGCCCGCGTTCGAGCGCCAGATCAAGGGCTTCGCGATGCCCGACGCGCTGCTCACGGGCGTGGAAACGCGCACGTCCTCGCCCCTGCGCATCACGCGCGGCCGCGACTACCAGAGCCTGAACATCGCCGGCCTGTACCCGGCCGGCGAAGGCGCGGGCTATGCCGGCGGCATCATGTCGGCCGGCGTGGACGGCATCGAAGTGGCCGAGGCCCTGGCCCGCGACCTGCTGGGCATGGCAACGCCGCTGCCATCGGCCGCGGCCTGAAGCCGCCGGCACCGCACAGCGCCACGGGCGCGTGAATTTTCCCGACTGGCTGGACAAGCCGGCGCGCATCTCCTTCAATCGCGCACCCAGTACGCAGGAAGGGGCCGACCATGGCCAAGCGGTCGATCTTCATCAGCTACCGCCGCGACGACACCGAAGGCCAGGCCGGGCGGCTGTACGAAGGCCTGGCGGCGCACTTCGGCGACGACCGCGTGTTCATGGACGTGGCGGCGATCCGCGCCGGGCGCGATTTCCGGCGCGAGATCGAAGAACGCGTGGCCAGTTGCGCCGTGCTGCTGGTGCTGATCGGCCGGCAGTGGCTGGAAGCCCGCGACACCGCCGGCCAGCGCCGGCTGGACGATCCGGCCGACTTCGTGCGCCTGGAAACCGGCGCCGCGCTGGCCAAGCCCGACATCACCGTCGTGCCGGTGCTGGTGGGCGGCGCGCGCATGCCCGAAGCCAAGGACCTGCCGCCGGACCTGAAGGACCTGGTCTTCCGCAACGCCGTGCCGCTGAGCCACCAGCGTTGGGACGGCGACCTGGAAGCCCTGGTGGCCGACATCGAGGACATCATGAACCCCGCCGCCGAACCCACCCGCGGGCCCGTGGCGCGCGCCGGCAAGCGCCGCCGGCTGCCCGGCGAGGGTGCTGCGCCCTGGCTGCGCTGGGCCATGCTGGGCCTGGGGCTGACGGTGGCTGCGGCGCTGGGGCTGTTTGGCTACAACCTGGTGGAGACCAACCGGCGGCTGGAGGATTTCCAGCGCCAGGCGCAAGCGGCGGCCGAAGCTGCCAGCGCCGCAGAAGCTGCCGCCCAGGCGGCGCGCCTGAAAGAAGAGGCCTCGCGCAACGAAGCCGCTGCAGCCGCCGCAGCCGCCGCCGTGGCCCAGCGCGCGCTGGTGGAAGCCGAGGAGAAAGCCGCTGCAGCCGCCGCACTGGCGTCGGCCGAGGAAAAGGCCCGCGCCGAACGCGAAGCCGCCGAGCTGCGCGCTGCACAGGAAAAGGCGCGCCTGGAATCCGAGGCCAAGCTGGCCGCCGCCGAGGCCTCGCGCCTGGCGGCCGAGCAGGCCCGGCAGGCTGCCAGCGTGCAGACCCAGCGCAGCGAGGAAGCCACCAAGCGCCTTCAGCGTGCCGCCGGCTACACCGCCGCTCCGTCGGCGGCCGTGCCGGCGCAGCCTGGCGCCCTGGCCAGTCCGGCCGGCCCGCCGCAGGCGGCCGCGCCGGCCCGGGGCCAGCTGAGCATCCCCAACTGGCGCCTGCGGGCCGGCTGCGCCGGCACCGAGATCAACATGCTGGGCACCGCCAGCTTCCGCGTCCAGCCGCAGGGCAGCGGCGTGGTGGTACTGGCGCGCTTCAGCGGCAGCGGCGATGGCTACAGCGCCGAATTCATCGCCGAGCAGCCCTTCGCCACGCCGCAGCCGATGTACGAGATCACTGCGCTGGGCAACTTCCAGGGGCCGCGCGCCTTCCGGGCGCGCTGGACCGTGCGGGTGGAGGCCAGCGAAGGCCTCACCCCCGTCGGCGCCCGCGGGGTGCGGTTCCAGTCCGACTGCTGAGGCCCTGCCGGCCAGCGGGGCAGATAGGCAGATAGGCAGATAGGCAGAGGGCCGGGCTGAGTCAGCCCGCCGCAAGGCGCGCTGCGTGGCATGCATCACGCCATACCGATCTTGCATGCGCCCCTGCGGGCTGATGGTTACGGGGCGATTACATTGGTTTGACAATGCACACCCCCGGCCGCTTGCCGGCGCCCAGAAGGCGCCCGAGCCGGCCGGGATGCGGCCTTCGGCCAGGCCCTGAACAGGCCCACCCGCAGCGCGGGGCCTGGCCGAAAACCGCATCCCTTGTCTTTGCACTTCCTGGAGATCCCCATGAACCGCCCCGCCTTCGAAGGCCTGAAGCTCAACACCCCTGCCCATGTCCAGCACCACCGGCTGGTCAACTGGGTGGCCGAGATCGCCGCGCTGACCGAGGCGCGCGACGTCTACTGGTGCGACGGCAGCAAGGAGGAGTACGACCGCCTGTGCGACCAGCTGGTGGCTGCGGGCACGATGAAGAAGCTCAACCCGGAACTGCGCCCGAACAGCTTCCTGGCGCTGAGCGACCCCACCGATGTGGCGCGGGTGGAAGACCGCACCTTCATCTGCAGCGCCCAGCGCGAAGACGCCGGCCCCACCAACAACTGGATGGCCCCGGCCGAGATGCGCACCCTGCTGCAGACCGGCGACCAGGCCCTGTTCCGGGGCGCGATGCGCGGCCGCACGATGTACGTGGTGCCGTTCTCGATGGGCCCGCTGGGCTCGCACATCAGCCACATCGGCGTGGAGCTCACCGACAGCCCGTACGTGGCCATCAGCATGCGCACGATGACGCGCATGGGCCGCGGCGCGCTGGACGTGCTGGGCGCCGATGGCGACTTCGTGCCCTGCGTGCACACCGTGGGCGCGCCGCTGCAGGCCGGCCAGAAGGACGTGCCCTGGCCCTGCAACGCCACCAAGTACATCGTGCACTACCCCGAGACGCGCGAGATCTGGTCCTACGGCTCGGGCTACGGCGGCAACGCGCTGCTGGGCAAGAAGTGCTTCGCACTGCGCATCGCTTCCAACATGGGCCGCCAGGCCGCGGCCGTGGACGGCACCGGCTGGCTGGCCGAGCACATGCTGATCCTGGGCGTCACCAGCCCGGCCGGCAAGAAGTACCACGTCGCGGCGGCCTTCCCCAGCGCCTGCGGCAAGACCAACTTCAGCATGCTGGTGCCGCCCGCGGGCTACGCCGGCTGGAAGGTGACGACCATCGGCGACGACATCGCCTGGATCAAGCCCGGCACCGACGGCAAGCTCTACGCCATCAACCCCGAGGCGGGTTACTTCGGCGTCGCGCCCGGCACCAACGACCTGACCAACCCCAACTGCATGGCATCGCTGAAGCGCGACGCCATCTTCACCAACGTCGCGCTCACCGATGACGGTGACGTCTGGTGGGAAGGCATGACCGACACGCTCCCGGCGCACCTGATCGACTGGCAAGGCAAGGACTGGACCCCGGCCATCGCGAAGGAAACCGGCGCCAAGGCGGCCCACCCGAACGCCCGCTTCACGGTCGCTGCCACCGCCAACCCGGTGCTGGACGCCGAATGGGACAACCCCGCCGGCGTGCCCATCGACGCCTTCATCTTCGGCGGCCGCCGTAGCACCACCGTGCCGCTGGTGACCGAGGCCCGCACCTGGGCCGAAGGCGTCTACATGGCCGCCACCATGGGCAGCGAGACCACCGCGGCGATGGCCGGCGGCAACGGCGCCGTGCGCCGCGACCCGTTCGCGATGCTGCCCTTCATCGGCTACAACATGGCCGACTACTTCCAGCACTGGCTGAACCTGGGCGAGCAGCTCGCGAAGAAGACGACCGCCGTGCCGCGCATCTACTGCGTGAACTGGTTCCGCAAGGGCGCCGATGGCAAGTTCGTCTGGCCCGGCTACGGCGAGAACATGCGCGTGCTGGAATGGCTGGTGGGCCGCCTGGAAGGCACGGCCGGCGGGGCCGACAACGTCTTCGGCTTCAGCCCGCGCTATGAAGACCTGCGCTGGGACGGCCTGGCCTTCAGCCGCACCCAGTACGACAGCGTGATCGGCATCGACAAGGCCGCCTGGCAGCAGGAACTGGCGCTGCACAGCGATCTCTTCAAGATGCTGGAACAGCGCCTGCCCGCGGCCCTGCCGGCCACGCAGAAGCAGATCGCCGAGCGCCTGGGCGCTTGATGGCGCCCCGGCCGGCCGCCCGGGGCCGGCGGCCGCCATGAAACTGCAGCTGCTGTCCGACCTGCACCTGGAAACCGAGACCTTCGACCCGGTGCCGGCGCCGGGCGCAGACCTGCTGGTGCTGGCCGGCGATATCGACGCCACCTGGGAAGGCTATGCCCGCTTCGCCGGCTGGCCGGTGCCGGTGCTGGTGGTCGCCGGCAACCACGAATACGACGACCGCGAACTGCGTCGCGTGCCGGATGACCTGCGCGCGCTCTGCGCCCGCCACGGGCTGCAGCTGCTGCACCGGCAGGCCACGGTCGTCACCTCCGCCAGCGGCCTGCGGGTGCGCGTGCTGGGCGCCACGCGCTGGAGCGACTTCGATCTGTTCGGCGCCGCGCAGCGCCCGCGTGCCGAGCGCGCCGCGGCCTACTTCCTGCGCCTGATGGCCGCCACGCGCGAAGGCCGCCCGCTGGACGCCGCCGGCGTGCGCGCCGAAGGCCTGGCCTGCCGCGCCTGGCTGGAAGGCGAGCTGCAGCGCCCCGCCGGCCGCGACTGGGATCGCACGCTAGTGATCACACACTTTGCACCCAGCCTGCGCTCGGCGGACCCCCGCTACGGCAAGCAGCCGGGCACGGCCAGCTTCTGCAACGCCGACGACGACCTGCTGGCCCAGGCCGACCTGTGGCTGCACGGGCACCTGCACTGCCGGCACGACTACACCGTGCCCCGGGCCGGACGGCTGCCTTCGCGCGTGGTGTGCCAGGCGCGCGGGCTGGCCGGCAAGGGCGAAGACCAGGGCTTCGACGCCGGCAAGCTGATCGAATTGAACTGAGGCGCATCAAGGCCCCATCTGTCGCGGGCTGCCACACTCGGTCTCTGCTGGGCTCGCCGGCTCGCCAGCCCGGCTGGGCCCCACCCCCGCACAGGAGACCGCATGAAGATCCTCGCCCCCGTCGACGGCAGCGCCTACACCAAGCGCATGCTCGCCTACATCGCCGCCCATGACGACTGGCTGGGCAGCCAGCACGCCTACACCGTGCTGAACGTGCAGCCGGCCGTGCCGCCGCGCGCTGCGGCCGTGATCGACAAGGCCGATCTGAAGGCCTACTACGAAGCCGAAAGCGAGAAAGTCTTCAAGCCCATCCGCGCCTTCTTCGCCAAGCAGGGCGTCACGGCGCAGTTCGTGGCCAAGGTCGGCCATGCCGCCGACGTGATCGCGCAGCAGGCCGGCAAGGGCCCGTTCGACCTGGTCGTGCTGGGCTCGCACGGCCAGAGCTCGCTGATGAACCTGGTGATGGGGTCGGTGGCGACCAAGGTCATCGCCCAGTGCAAGGTGCCGGTGCTGCTGGTGCGCTGATGGCGCCAGCAGCCGCGCGGCGTCAGCGCGGCGGCCGCAGGCTGCGGAAGAAGAGGTCCAGCACCCAGGCGACGATCTGCTCGTCGCCATGCTGGCCCCCGGCCTTCAGGAAGCCGGGCACCGGATCGCAGGCGCGGGCGAAGACGCTGTAGAGCACCACTTCCGCCGGCAGCCCGGGGTCGATGTCGCGATCGGCCTGGGCCTGCACGATCCAGGCGCCCAGGTGCTCGCTCACCTGCATCAGCAGGTCCAGGTATTCCTTGTGGCCGATGAGCTCGGCGCGCAGCGACGAGTTCTGCGAAGGCAGGCTGGGCATCTCGCCAGCCAGCTGCACTTCCAGCGCCCAGCGCACCACGGCGTGCAGGCGCTGCACGGCGCGGGCGCCTTCCACCTGCGCCTGCTCGTCCACCACGGCCAGCGTGCGCTGCAGCAGCCGCACCATCGCCGCGGCGGCCAGCGCTTCCTTGGACGGGAAGTGCTTGTACAGGCTGGCCTTGGCGATGCCGACGTCGGCCGCGACCTCGTCCACCGTCATCAGGTCGAACCCCTTGTCGGCGAGCAGCCGGTTGACGGCGGCGACGATCGCATCCTCTCGGACGCGCAGCACTTGCTCTCTGAACGACAGTCTGGCCATAGGGCGATTCTATTGCGGCGGGCGGCAGGCGATACCCGCCGGTGGATATCAGACCGTTGGCCGGCGCCGCGCCGCCCAGCGCTGCATCCAGTTGCCGGCGCGTGGGTCGGCAGGCCGCGGCAGCGCCACCGGCGGGGCCTGAAGGCTCAGGTCCAGCCCGAAGGCGGTGCCCAGGTCGGCCGGGTCGCTGGCGGGGTGCGCGGGCAGACGCCAGGGGGCGTACCAGCGGGCTGGGGAGGCGTGCTTGGTCATGGCGGTGGCGGGGGCAGGGGCGGGCCGTCATAGGCGCCACTGCAGTGTCGGCGCGCCAGAGGGCGCCTGCACCGGGAGAAGCTGGGTCGACGTGCGGCAATTCACGGCCACCGCGCCGATACACTGGCGCGCCCAGCCCGCACGGGAACGACCGATGGCCCAGCAACCCGGCCGGCCACCTGCCGGTGCCCCGCACGCCGGCTTTGCCGCCATCGATTTCGGCACGTCGAATTCCGCCATCGCCCTGCCGGCGCCCGGCGGGGGCGTGCGCTTGGTGCCGCTGGAAGGCGCGCACCCGACGATGCCCACGGCCGTGTTCTACCGCGCCGACACGCCCGCCGCGCAGGCCGAGCCCGAACGCCTGTACGGCCGCGCCGCGATCGCCGCCTATGTCGACGGCGTAGACGGGCGGCTGATGCGGTCGATGAAGAGCATCCTGGGCTCCAGCCTGCTGGACCAGGGCACCGATGTCGGCGGCGGCCGCAGCGTGCGCTACCGCGACGTCATCACCGGCTTCCTGCGCCAGCTGCGGCACCTGGCCGAACGCGACACCGCCGGCCCCGCGCTGCGGCGCGTGGTGCTGGGCCGGCCGGTGTTCTTCGTCGACGACGACCCGGCGCGCGACGCCCAGGCGCAAGCGGCGCTGGAAGCCGCGGCGCGCGCCGTGGGCTTCGACGAAGTGCTGTTCCAGTACGAGCCGATCGCCGCCGCGCTGGACCACGAAAGCCAGATCGACCACGAGCAGCGCGTGCTGGTGGCCGACATCGGCGGCGGCACCTCGGACTTCGCGCTCGTGCGCGTGGGCCCGCAGCGCGTGCGCCGCGCCGCCGGCCGGCCCGACCGCCGCGACGACATCCTGGCCAGCCACGGCGTGCACCTGGCGGGGACCGATTTCGACCGCCACGTCGAGCTGGCCGCGATCCTGCCGCTGCTGGGCTACCGCGCGCGGCGCCCGCCGCGGCGCGGCGAAAGCGCGGCCAGCGCCGCGACCGCACCCGAAGTGCCCAGCGGGGTGTACTTCGATCTGGCCAGCTGGCACCTGATCAACACCGTCTACGCCCCGCAGCGCGTGGCCGAACTGCGCCGCATGCGCGACTGGTACGCCGACCCGCGCCACCACGCGCGGCTGATGACGACGCTGGACGAACGCCTGGGCCATGCCCTGGCCGCTGCCGCCGAGACGGCGAAGATCGAGGTCGCCACCCGGGGCCAGGCCCTGATCGACCTGTCGCTGGTGGAACGCGGCCTGGCCAGTGCGCTGGCCGAGGCCCAGGCTGCCGATGCGATCGAGGCCGACCTGGCGCGGATCGTGGCCGCGGCGCTGGAAACCGCGCGCCTGGCGGGCGTGGCGCCGGCGGAAGTGGACGTGCTGTACTTCACCGGCGGCAGCACGGGCCTGCTGCCGCTGGTGGAACGCATCGGCAGCAGATTCCCGACCGCGGCCCGGGTGCGGGGCGACCGCTTCGCCAGCGTGGCCCAGGGGCTGGGCCTGCACGCTGCAGCCGTGTTCAGGTGATCCCGGCTGGCCCGCTGGCCAGCGGGCCTCTACAGCTTGCCGGTGGCCTTGAAGCGGGCGACGGCCTGCTTCAGGTCGGCGTATTCCTCGCAGCCGCTGGGGCAGAGCTTGGCCAGCACCGTCAGGCGGGCTTCGGCGGTGGGCAGGTCGCCTTTCATCAGCGCCAGTTCGCCGGAATACTCCAGCGCGCCCTTGTGCTGCGGGTTGATGCGCAGCGCCGCGTCGTAGTAGCGCTGGGCGCCGTCCAGGTCGGGCGTGGCCTGCTTGCGCAGCGCAAAACCCATCAGGTTGTTCCAGTCGGCGTCGTTCACGGCGTTGAGCTTCTTCAGCGTGTCGATCGCGGCCGGCCAGTTCTTGGCCTGGATCTGCGCGCGTGCCGGGGCCAGCGGCGAGACCGCTGCGGGTGCGGCGCGCGGCGCGGGGGCGGGCGCGGGTTCGCTGTCGGCGGCCTGGGCGGGCGCGGCAGCCAGCACGGCCAGGAACAGGCCAGCCAGAGCGGCGCGGTGCAGGGCGGGGGTGGGTCGGGTCATCGGGCGGTCCTGTTCACACGGCGGCATGCCGTGGCGCCGAGTGTGGGGCAGGCGGGCCTGGCGTGTTGGGGCGCGCCGCGGTCGCGAAACAGTTCAGCGCCGCGTACGCGAAAAACGTCAACGCCGCGTTCGCGGAACAGTTCAGCGCCGCGTTCGCGGCGGGGGGCCCTTGCGCGGCGCACCGCCCCGCGGGCCGCGGGGCCGCAAGGCGGGGGCGGCGGCGCGTGGGCGCGTGACGTCGGCCATCAGCATCAGCGCGCGCACCAGGTCCTGCACGGCCTCGGCCAGGTCGGCCGGGGGTTCCAGGGTCTCGATCACGGCCAGCAGG
>JAIXZR010000002.1 GCA_027489455.1 Rubrivivax sp.
GTGGCCTGCATCGACGAGTGGAAGAACGCCGCCGGCGGTCCGGCCCCGGGCGGCACCTGCACGAACGTAGGCTGCATTCCGAGCAAGGCGCTGCTGCAGAGCAGCGAACACTTCGAGCATGCCGGCCACAGCTTTGCCGACCACGGCATCGGCTTGTCGAACCTGAGCATCGACGTGAAGAAGATGCTGGGCCGCAAGGACACCGTCGTGAAGCAGAACAACGACGGCATCCTTTACCTGTTCAAGAAAAACAAGGTCACTTTCTTCCATGGCCGCGGCTCGTTCGTGGCCGCTGTGGATGGCGGCCACGAGATCGCGGTGGGTGAAGAGCGGCTGGTCGGCAAGCAGGTGATCGTGGCCACCGGCTCGAGCCCGCGCGCGCTGGCCGGCACGCCGTTCGACGAAGACAAGATCCTCAGCAACGACGGGGCGCTGCGCATCCCGGCAGTGCCCAAGAAGCTGGCCTTGATCGGTGCCGGCGTCATCGGCCTGGAAATGGGCAGCGTCTGGCGCCGCCTGGGCGCGGAGGTGACGGTGCTCGAAGGCCTGCCCACCTTCCTGGGCGCCGTGGACGAGCAGATCGCCAAGGAAGCGCACAAGGCCTTCGTCAAGCAGGGCCTGAAGATCGAGCTGGGCGTGAAGGTCGGTGAGATCAAGACCACGAAGAAGGGCGTGACCGTGGCCTATGCGGACGCCAACGGCGCCGACCATGTGCTCGAGGCCGACAAGCTCATCGTGAGCATCGGCCGCGTGCCCAACACCACCGGCCTGAACGCCGAGGCCGTGGGCCTGAAGCTGGACGAGCGCGGCGCCATCGTCGTCGATGACGACTGCCGCACCAACCTGCCGGGTGTGTGGGCCGTGGGCGATGTCGTGCGCGGCCCGATGCTGGCGCACAAGGCCGAGGAAGAGGGCGTGGCCGTGGCCGAGCGCATTGCAGGCCAGCACGGACACGTCAACTTCAACACCATCCCCTGGGTCATCTACACCAGCCCCGAGATTGCCTGGGTGGGGCAGAACGAACAGCAGCTGAAGGCCGCCGGGCGGGCCTACAAGGCGGGCACCTTCCCGTTCATGGCCAACGGCCGCGCGCGGGCGCTGGGCGACACCACGGGCATGGTGAAGTTCCTGGCCGACGCCAAGACGGACGAGATCCTGGGCGTGCACATCGTCGGCCCGATGGCCAGCGAACTGATCGCCGAGGCCGTGGTGGCGATGGAGTTCAAGGCCAGCGCCGAAGACATCGCGCGCATCTGCCATGCCCATCCTTCCTTGAGCGAAGCCACGAAGGAAGCCGCGCTGGCCGTGGACAAGCGCACGCTGAACTTCTGAGCCCGTGGCCGCGGTCAGGCAGCTGTATCAGGCAACGCTGGCCGAACGCGGCTACCGTGCCGATGACGCCCAGCTGCGTGCCGTAGCCGCGCTGGAACGCTGCGAACGCGAGTGGGCCAACTACAAGGCCCGACGCGGCAACGCCATTGCCAAGCTCCTGCGCCGCCCGCCCATCCCGCGCGGGGTGTACATGTACGGCGGTGTGGGGCGGGGCAAGAGCTTCCTGATGGACTGCTTCTTCCAGGCCGTGCCGCTGCAGCGCAAGACGCGCTTGCACTTCCACGAATTCATGCGCGAGGTGCACCGCGAGCTGCAGGACCTGAAGGGCACGGCCGACCCGCTGGACGAGCTGGGCCGGCGCATCGCGCGGCGCTTCCGGCTGATCTGCTTCGACGAGTTCCATGTCGCCGACGTCACCGACGCGATGATCCTGCACCGGCTGCTGCAATCGCTGTTCGACAACCGCGTCAGCATCATCGCCACCAGCAACTTCCACCCCGACGGGCTGTACCCCAACGGCCTGCACCGTGATCGCATCCTGCCGGCCATCGAGCTGCTGAAGGCCCGCCTGGAAGTGGTAAACGTCGACGCCGGCACCGACTACCGCCAGCGGAGCCTGCAGCAGGTGGCGATGTACCACTGCCCGCTGGGCGAAGCCGCGGAACGCGCGATGGAAGCCGCCTTCGAACGCCTGGCCGAGGCGCGCGACGAAGACGCAGTGATGCAGATCGAGCACCGCAGCCTGCGTGCCGTGCGCCGCGCCGGCGGCGTGGTGTGGTTCGACTTCCGCACCCTGTGCGGTGGGCCGCGGTCGCAGAATGACTATCTCGAGATCGCTTCGCGCTTCCATACCGTGCTGCTCAGCAACGTGCCGCAGATGCCGCCGCGGCTGGCCAGCGAAGCGCGCCGCTTCACCTGGCTGGTCGACGTGCTGTACGACCGGCGCGTGAAGCTCATCGTCTCGGCGGCTGTGCCGCCCGATGCGCTGTACAACGAAGGACCCCTCGCGCATGAATTCCCGCGCACCGTTTCCCGCCTGCAGGAGATGCAGTCGGCCGAGTTCCTGGCCCTGGCGCGGCGCGATGTCGACACCTCGCTCACCTGAGCCCCGGCCCGTTGCCAGGCGCCTGCCGCACCTGCTGCGCCATGGCCTGCCTGTGGCGCTGGCAGGCCTGGCCTGCCTGGCCGGTTTGTGGGCCTGGGCCGGCCCGGCGCTGGCCGCGGACGAGCGGTCGACGCTGTTGGCCCGGCAGGCCGAGCTGGGCGCGCGGTTCGACGCCGAGGAACAAGCCTGCCGCGACCGCTTCGTCGTCACCGCCTGCGTCGATGAAGTGCAGCAGCGCCGGCGTGCCGCCCTGGCGCCGGTGCGAGAGCGGCTGTTGCAGATCGACGAGGCCGAGCGTCAGCAGCGCGCTGCCGCCCGGCGCGAGGAACTGGCCGCTAAGACCCGCCTGCGTGCCGAGCGCATGGCTGCTGCCCAGGCGGCCGCCAGCAGCGCCAGCGCCAGTGCGCGCGGGCCGCGTCAGCGCATGCTTCCGCCGGTTGCGCCGCGCCCGCTACCAGAAGCTGCGCCCGAAGCAGCGGCGTCGAAGGCTTCCGAGCGCGAGGCGGCAGCCGCGCAGCGTGCAGCGCAGGCGCGTGAGCGCCAGGCACAGGCCGCACAGCGCCAGGCCGAGGTCGCCCGTCGACTGGCTGAGCGCCAGGGTACAGCCAAGCTGCCAGCCCCCTTGCCGCCAGCCCCGGCAGCATCGTCGCTGCGGCCTTGATGTGCCGGGCCCGCCGGCGGCCCTGGGCCGCGGCCGGGGGCTTCAGCGGATCGGGTCGACCCGCGCCAGCGCCAGGCTGAGGTTGTCACCACCACCCCGAGCGCGCTGCCGGGCCTTGCTGATCAGCATCTCGCTGGCTTCGCGTGGGGGCAGGGCGTGCAGGATGGCGCCGATTTCCTTGGGCGTGAAGTAGTGCCACAAGCCGTCGCTGCAGGCGAGCATGGTGTCGCCGAAGGCCAGTTTGTCGATGTGCCACAGCGTCAGCGGCGGATCGGCCTGGGTGCCCAGGCAGCCGGTGAGCAGGTTGCTCTGCGGGTGGCTGTTGGCCGCTTCCTCGGTGAGCTTGCCTTCGTCGATCAGGCGCTGCACGAAGGAATGGTCGGTGGTGCGCTGCATCATCTCGGCGCCCCGAAAGTGGTAGACGCGCGAATCGCCGGCGTGCACGACGTCGCATTCGAGTGCCGGGCCGATGACGAAGGCCGCCACCGTGCTGTGGGGTTCTTCTTCGGCGGTGATGGCCGTGAGTTTGATCATCAGGTGCGCTTCCTGTACCAGCTGGCGCAGCATCTCGGCGGCATCGTCTTCGCTGGGCACGAAGCGCTCGAACACCTGGCGCGCTGTCAGCAGCACCTGGTCGGCGGCCTTGCGGCCACCGCTCTTGCCGCCCATGCCGTCGGCCACCACGCCCAGCACCGAGCCGCTGGCCTTGGGATGAACGATCACCTCCACCTGGTCCTGCTGGTAGGCGCGGTCGCCGCGGTGCAGGCCGGTGGAAGCACTCAGGCGGTAGGTTTGCGCGGCTCTGGACATCGCACTGAATATAAACTCGACCTTGGTCTTGTAACCGTGCAGCAATGGACGACAACCTGCATTCACCGCAGCGGCGCCTGATCGAATTGCGCATGGAACACGCCGACCTGGACGAACTGATCGATCGCCACCTGCCCACGCTGACGTCCGACGATCTGGCGCTGCGCCGGCTCAAGAAGCGCCGGCTCCTGCTGCGCGACCAGATCGCCCGGCTGGAGATGGCCCTGCAACCGCCCGAGCCGGCGTGAGGGACGCGCTGGCCCAGGCCGTCGCGCAGGCCTTTGCCGCCACCGGCGCGCTGGCGCGCAGCGATCCCCACTTCCTGCCCAGGGCGGCGCAGGACGCGATGGCGGGTCGCATTGCCCAGGCGATCAGTGCCCGTGAAGCCCTGGTCGTGGAAGCCGGCACCGGGGTCGGCAAGACCTTCGCCTACCTCGTCCCGCTGCTGCTTTCCGGGCAACGCGCCCTGGTCAGCACCGCCACCAAGAGCCTGCAGGACCAGCTCTTCCTGCGCGATCTGCCGCGCCTGCGCGACGCCCTCGGCGTCCCCTTCCGCATGGCGCTGCTCAAGGGGCGCGCCAGCTACCTGTGCCGCTGGCGGCTGCAGGAAGCGCAGGCCGATCTGCACGGCGCCACGCAGGGCGACCGTTTCGCGTTGCGCGCGCTGGCGCGCGTGGCCGCCTGGGCACCATCGACGCGCAGCGGCGACCTGGCCGAAATCGACGGCCTGGACGACCGATCACCGGTGATCCCGCTGGTGACGAGCACGCGCGACAACTGCCTGGGCACCGAATGCCCCGAGCACGCCCAGTGCCACGTGATGCAGGCCCGGCGCGAGGCCATGGCCGCCGATCTGGTGGTGGTGAACCACCATCTCTTTTTTGCCGACATGGCGCTGCGCGACAGCGGCGTGGCCGAGCTGCTGCCCAGCGTGGATGCTGCGGTCTTCGACGAGGCGCATCAGCTGGTCGAAGCAGGCGTGCAGTTCCTGGGCACCACGCTGGCCACCGGTCAGGCGATCGACCTGGCGCGTGATGCGCTGGCTGCCGGCCTGCAGCACGCGCGGGGCCTGCAGAGCTGGCACGACCTGGCGGCGGCCCTGGAGCGCGCCGCGCGCGAGCTGCGGCTGGTCTGCGCGGGCAGCCTGCACGACGTGCGCGGCATCGTGAAGCTGCGGTGGGAAGAGCGCGCCGCCCACGGTGCGCTGTTGCAGCCGCTGCAGGACCTGGCCGATGCCGCCCGCGCGCTGGCGGAGGGCGTCAATGCGGTGGCCGAAGTGGCGCCGGATTTCCCCAAGCTCGCGCAGCGCGCGCTGGCGCTGGCGGCGCTGGCGCCGAAGTTCGCCGACGAAACGCCGCCGGGGCAGGTGCGCTGGATCGACCTGTCGCCGCAGCAGGCGCGACTGGTGCAGTCGCCGCTGGACATCCGCGAGATGCTCACCGAGCAGCGGCAGCTGGCGCCCAAGACCTGGGTCTTCACCTCGGCCACGCTGGGGGACGACGAAGCCTTGTCGTGGTTCACCGCCAGCACCGGGCTGGAAGACGCTGCCAAGCTGCGCGTGGGCAGTCCTTTCGATTACGCGCACAACGCCCGGCTGTGGGTGCCGGGGCGCTTCCCCAAGCCCAACGAGCCAGGCCACCCGCGCGCGGTGGGCCAGCTGGCTGCGCGCTGTGCCGGTGCGCTGGGCGGCCGCACCTTCGTGCTGACCACCACGCTGCGGGCGCTGCCCCTGGTGGCCGAGGCCTTGCGCGAGCAGGCCGCGCTGCAGGGCAGCGAGCTCACCTTGCTGGTGCAGGGCAGCGAACCGCGGCGCAGCCTGCTGCAGCGCTTCGGCGACGGGCGCCATGCGGTGCTGATCGGCTCCGCCAGCTTCTGGGAAGGCATCGACGTGCCCGGCGACGCGCTGCAGTGCGTGCTGATCGACAAGCTGCCGTTCCCGCCACCCAACGACCCGCTGGTGCAGGCGCGGGTGCGGCAGATCCAGGATGCCGGGCGCGAGCCCTTCGATGACTACTTCGTGGCCGAGGCAGCCGTGGCGCTGAAGCAGGGCGCAGGGCGGCTCATCCGCACCGAGACCGACCGCGGCCTGCTCGTGGTGTGCGATCCGCGCATGCGCCAGATGGGCTATGGCCGGCGGCTGCGCGCTGCGCTGCCACCGATGGGCTGGCTGACCGAGGAAGACGCCGCGCTGGCCTGGCTGGCCGAGCTGGCGCTGGCCCATCGGTAGCCGCCGGCGCTCAGCCAGCGCCGGCGCGTCATCACCAGAACTTCAGGCGCTGCCACCAGGGGTCGCCGCTGGCCGTCGCACCGGTGCCGCCCAGGTAGCGGCTGTTGGGGAAGTTCAGGCGCAGCACCTTTTCCGCGCCGTCGCGCAGTGTCGTGAGTTCCAGCTTCTGGTAGCTGTCCACCATGATGGCCAGCGCTTCTTCCGTGGCGGGCGATTGCGGGAACTCCGCCACCATCTGCTGTGCCCGATTGGCGGCGGCCACGTAGGCGCCGCGGCGCAGGTAGTAGCGCGCCACGTGCACTTCGTACTGCGCCAGCGTGTTGGCGATGTAGTCCATGCGCAGCTTGGCGTCGGGCGTGTAGAGCGAGTTCGGGTACTGGTCCACCAGGCGCTTGAAGCTCTGGAAGGCATCGCGCGAAGCCCGCTGGTCGCGCTCGGACAGGTCCTGGCCGGCCAGCGTGCCCAGCAGGCCCAGGTTGTCGTTGAAGTTGATGAACCCGCGCAGGTACAGCGCGTAGTCGAAGGCCGGGCTGGACGGGTTCAGCTTGATGAAGCGGTCGACGGCCGTGAGCGCGGCTTCGCGTTCGCCACTGCGCCACTGGTAGTAGGCCATGTCCAGCTGCGCCTGCTGGGCCAGCAGCGTGCCGGCGGCCAGGCCCTCGACGCGCTCCATGAGCTTGATCGCCCGCTCGAAGCTGCCGGATTCGGCGTCTTCCTTGGCCTCGCGGTACAGACGCTCGGCAGTAGCATTCGCCGTTTCTGTCTTCGGCGGCGTGCTGCAGCCACCCAGCCACAGCAAGGCAGTCGTCAGACCCAGCAGCGCCGCGCGGCGCAGAAGGAAACCCGTCATCTCGTCACCAGGCACCAGGGCCCCGAAGTCCAGCAGGCGAGTTTATAGGCAAGGCGAAGGCGACCCGTCTGCCCCGGCGTCGGCCGTGCCGGCCGACGACGACCTGCTGGCCGTGCCAGTGGCCGACCCCACGGCCGATGCGGCCGAGCTGCGCGAGCAGCGCGTCGACGACAGCCTGCACGGCCAGCGGCTGGACAAGGCCCTGGTGGCGATGGCCCCCGAGTTCAGCCGCAGCCACCTGCAGGCCCTGCTGGCCCGCGGGCACGTGCGGCTGGACGGGCAGGTGGCCGACACCGCTGCGCGCCGCGTGCGCCTGGGCCAGCGCCTGCAGCTGGAACTGGTGCCCACCGAGGAAAGCCAGGCCTTCCGCCCCCAGGCCATGAACCTGGCGGTGCTGTTCGAGGACGAGCACCTGCTCGTGCTGGACAAGCCGGCCGGTCTGGTGGTGCATCCCGCACCGGGGCACTGGTCCGGCACGCTGCTCAACGGGCTGCTGGCGCACCACCCGGCGGCGGCGGCACTGCCACGCGCGGGCATCGTGCACCGGCTGGACAAGGACACTTCTGGCGTGATGATGGTCGGCAAGACCCTGCCCGCGGTCACGGCCCTGGTGCGCGACATCGCCGCCCGCAGCGTGCAGCGCCGCTACCTGGCGCTGGCCGATGGCCTGCCCGCCGAGCCGGCCTTCACGGTCGATGCACCCATCGGTCGCGATCCGCAGGTGCGCGTGCGGATGGCCGTCGTCAGCGTGGCGGCCGGGGGCAAGCCGGCGCGCACGGATGTCCAGTTGCTGGCGCACGACGGCCGGATCGGCGCCTATGCCTGCCGCCTGCACACCGGGCGCACGCACCAGATCCGCGTGCACATGGCCCACAGCGGCCTGCCGCTGGTGGCCGATGCCGTCTACGGCGGGCGCCCGGCGCTGGGCCTGTCGCGGCAGGCGCTGCACGCCGCCGAGCTGGCGCTGGCGCATCCGGTCACACGCGCCCCGCTGCATTTCCGTTGCTTGCCGCCCGGCGATTTCTCAGCCGCCTGGGCCGCCGTGGCCGGGCTGCTGGGGCTGCCGGAGGCTTGAGTCGGCGGCCTCGGCCCGGCTGTGTCGTGGTGCTGGCGCCACGGCGCAACCCGGCGCCCTGGTCTGCGGTGCAACGCGCTACACTCCGGCCGTCGTCCGTCGCAGGCAGCCCGCCAAGAAGCGCCACACGGACACCCGAGACTGTCCTGGCGGTTGGCCCTCACCCGGCGCCCCGACCGCCCCTGACCGACATGCTCCCTGCGCCCTGGCCATGCCGGCGCGGGCCTGACATCCACCCCACCCACGCCGCAGCGCCCCGGTGCGCTGCCAGCGCACATCCAGGCCATGAACTGCAGGCCATGAACCCGAGGCCATGAACACTCAAGAGGCCAAGCGTGTCCTCGAAACGGCATTGATCTGTGCCGCCGCCCCGCTGACCCTGAACGAGCTGCGCACGCTGTTCGAAGGGGAGATCGGGGCGGACACCCTGCGCCAGTTGCTCGGCGAGCTCGTGCACGATTGGCAAGGCCGGGGCGTGGAGCTGGTGGCGCTGGCTTCGGGCTGGCGCTTCCAGAGCCGGCCCGAGATGAGGCTGTACCTGGACCGGCTTCACCCCGAGAAGCCGCCCCGGTATTCGCGGGCGGCCATGGAGACCCTGGCCATCGTCGCCTATCGCCAGCCCGTGACGCGAGGCGACATCGAAGACATCCGCGGCGTGACGGTGAGCAGCCAGATCATGAAACAGCTCGAGGACCGGGGCTGGATCGACGCCATCGGCTATCGCGAAGCCCCGGGTCGCCCGGCGCTCTACGCGACCACGCGCCAATTCCTCGACGACCTGGGCCTGGCCAGCCTGAGCGACTTGCCCGCCATCGATGGCGGCGCCGGGCCCCAGGCCGCAATCGATGCGCTGGCAGCCCACCCGGCCTTGATCGACGATGCGCCGCAAGCCCGCCTGCCGCTGGACAGCGAAGACCCGGCCGCGACAGAGGCCCCGCCAGACGTTCCGACACCGGCCCCCGTCGATGGGCCCGCCGGGCCCGACACCCCAGCGCTCCTCACCCCCCCGGGCGATGCCCCCACCGACCCGCCAGCATGAACGATCAAGACGCCGATTCCCAGCCGACCGCGCCGACCCCCGAGTCGTCTGCCGCCCCTGCCAAGCGCAAGCGCGCGCCGCGCAAGACCGTGGCAAACGCCGCGCAGCCGGACGCCGGCACCGACGCGCTGGTGGCGCAGCCGCCAACCGCGGCGGTGCCTGCGGCCGGCTCGGCGGCCGCTGAGTCTGCGTCGCCTGCGCCACGTCGCGCCCGCTCGGGCGCTGGCCAGGCGGCGGCTCGGCGGGCGGCTGCGGACGCGGACTCGCTGGCGCCTTCGCCCGAAGGTGCGGAAGGCGCCGTCGAGCCCTTGCCTCGGCGGCGCCCGCAGCGGTCGGGCGATGCTGCGCCTGGACCCGCCGAGGCGTCGGCAGTGGGGGCCGCCACGATCTCAGCCGCTGTGCCCACTGGCGAAGACGCGCCTGGCAACGGCGATGCCGGTGGCCCCGCTGGGGCAGACGGCGGCGAAGCGGCGGGCAGCGATCCGTCCACCCGCAGCGCACGCCGTAATCGCAACCGCCGGCGCGGCCGGCGTGGCGGCGACAAGCGCCCCGATGGCGCCCCGTCACTGGCCGCTGACGCCGGCCCATCGGGCCACGGGCCACGCGTCGCCGTGCCGCCGCCCGTGCAGGCGGGCGAGCTGTTTGCCGAGGTGCTGGCGGGCCGCTTCGATGCCGAGGCCGACGCTGGGGCAGATTCCGAGGCTGCTGCCGAAGCGGGCAGCCATCCGGTCGACGCGGGTTCTGCCGCAGCAGTGCAGCGCACGCCATCACCGGCCGCTGCCGCGACCGGCGGCGAAATCGCGGGCGAGCCGCCCGAAGCCACGGCCGATGCCCACCCCCTGCCGGGGCCGGAAGCCGCTGGCAAGCGCGTGCTGCTGCCCGAGCCCGATGCGCCCAAGCTGCACAAGGTGCTGGCGCAATCGGGCGCCGGGTCGCGCCGCGATCTCGAGCAGATGATCAACGACAGCCGCGTGACGGTGAATGGCGAGGTCGCGCACATCGGGCAGCGCATTTCCTTCGGTGACCGCGTTGCCATCGATGGCAAGCCGGTGCGGGTGCGCATCGCGCCGCCCCCGCCCCGCGTGCTGGCTTATCACAAGCCGGCAGGCGAAGTCGTCACCCACGACGACCCGCAGCAGCGGCCCACGGTCTTCCGCCGCCTGCCGCGGCTTCCGCAGGGCAAGTGGCAATCGGTGGGCCGGCTGGACATCAACACCGAAGGCCTGCTGCTGTTCACCAATTCCGGCGAACTCGCCAACCAGCTGATGCACCCGCGCTTTGGCGTGGAGCGCGAATACGCCGTGCGCTCGCTGGGCACGCTCAGCCCCGAATCCAAGGCCCGGTTGCTGGCCGGCGTGGACATCGATGGCCAGGCTTGCGCCTTCAAGAGCATCGAAGACGGCGGCGGCGAAGGCGTCAACCACTGGTACCGCTGCGTCATCACCGAGGGCCGCAACCGCGAAGTGCGCAAGCTCTTCGATGCGGTGGGCCATGCCGTGAGCCGGCTGATCCGCATCCGCTACGGGTCGGTGGTGCTGCCGCGCGGCCTGAAGCGGGGCGTTTGGGTCGACCTGGACGAGCGCGACCTGCGCACCTTGCGCGGCCTGGCCAGCCAGGCACTGCCGCGCCCTGAACGCAGCGAACGCGCACCGCAGGCGGCCGACCCGGGTGGCCGCGAAGGCCGCGATGGGCGCGGCCCCCGCAAGCGCCGCGGCGGCCGCGCCGCACCGGGCGCCGCCGACGGCATGCCGCGCAGCCAGCCCGCAGTCGCGCCGCGCAGCGTGGGGGCGCTGGACGACGACCTGCCCGATGGCTTCATCCCCGATCCCCTGCAGACATCGCTGCCCGGCCTGGGCCCCAAGCGCCTGCGGGCGCTGCGGGCCGAGACGTCTGCCCGTGGCATGCGCGACGATGGCCGTGACTTCGACGACGCGGCCGAGGGTGCCGACATTGGCCCGATCCCCAACCCGCTGCAGCAGACCTTCGACAAGCGCGCCATCCAGCTGGAACGCGCGCAGAAGCGCGACCTGCCCGAGGACGGCCCGATCCCCAACCCGCTGCAGCAGACCTACGACCAGCGCGCCCTGATGCGCGACCGGGCGCCGCAGCGCGACATCCCGGACGACGGCCCGATTCCCAACCCCCTGCAGCAAACCTACGACAAGCGCTTTGCGCAGGGTGGTGGGCCAGGCGCAGGCTATGGCGGTAAGGCCGGCCGCGGCGGCAAGCCGGGCAAGACCGGCAAGCCCGGCAACGGGCGCAAGGCAGCCGCCGGACCCGGCGGCTTTGGCGGTGGCGCTGGCAAAGGCGGCCATGCCCCCGGCAGCGGCAAGGGGCCCAAGGGCGGCCAGCCTGTTGCGGGGCCACGCGGGCCCCGTGCCGGCGCTGGCGGGCCGGCTGGCCCCGGGGCGCCGCGCGGCAAGGCCCGCGGTAACGCCGGCAAGCCCGCCGGCACCGGCGGGCGGGAGCCCGACCCGATGCAGACATCGGTGGGCTTCATCGGTGGCGACGCCTTCCTGCGCAAAGGCGCGGGCGGCCGGGGGCCAGGGCGTCCGGGGGGCGGCAAGGGCGGCCCGAAAGGCGGCCCGCGGGGCGGTGGCGGCAACCGCGGCGGGCGCCCGAAGTAGGCGTGGTGCGCTGTCGCCGGTGGCCTGCTGCAAGGCAGGCCGGCGCAGTGCGCCTGCAGTCGGCCCCGGCGGCGCTGCGGGCTAGAATCCGAGGCTTTGCCAAGTTATTGATTCACGGAGAATTTTCATGGCCATCGAACGCACCCTGTCCATCATCAAGCCCGACGCCGTGGCCAAGAACGTCATCGGCCAGATCTACGCCCGCTTCGAAGGCGCCGGCCTGAAGGTCGTCGCAGCCAAGATGGCACACCTGTCGCGCGGCGAAGCCGAGGCCTTCTACGCCGTGCACAAGGCACGCCCGTTCTTCAACGATCTCGTCAGCTTCATGATCAGCGGCCCGGTGATGATCCAGGCCCTGGAAGGCGAGAACGCGATCGCCAAGAACCGCGAACTGATGGGCGCCACTGACCCGAAGAAGGCCGAGAAAGGCACCATCCGCGCCGATTTCGCCGACAGCATCGACGCCAATGCCGTGCACGGCAGCGACGCGCCGGAGACGGCCGCCGCCGAGGTCGCCTTCTTCTTCCCGGGCATGAACGTCTACCCGCGCTGACCTTTCCCGGGACCTGATCCGCCCCGTCCATGGCCGTCAATCTCCTGGATTTCGATCTCGAGGGACTGACGGCCTTCTGTTCGACGCTGGGCGAGAAGCGCTTTCGCGCGGTCCAGTTGTTCCGCTGGATCCACCAGCGTGGCGTGGCCGATTTCGACACCATGTCGGATCTGGCCAAGAGCCTGCGGGCCAAACTGGCCAGCAGCGCGGTGGTGCAGGGCTTGCCGCTGATCAGCGAGCACGTCTCGGCCGACGGCACCATCAAGTGGCTGTTCGACGTCGGCCAGGGCAACGCGGTCGAGACCGTCTACATCCCCGAAGCCGACCGCGGCACGTTGTGCGTGTCTTCGCAGGCGGGCTGCGCGGTGGGTTGCCGGTTCTGTTCGACCGGGCACCAGGGCTTCAGCCGCAACCTGGGCACGGGCGAGATCACCGCCCAGCTGTGGTTTGCCGAGCACCGGCTGCGGGCCCGCAACGCGGCCGCGGCGGGCATCGGGCCCGTGCCGCGCCAGATCGACAACGTCGTGATGATGGGCATGGGCGAGCCGCTGCAGAACTACAACGCCCTGGTGCCGGCCTTGCGCACGATGCTGGACGACCATGGCTACGGGCTCTCGCGACGTCGCGTGACGGTGTCGACCTCCGGTGTGGTGCCGATGATCGATCGCCTGCGCGAAGACTGCCCGGTTGCTCTGGCAGTCTCGCTGCATGCGCCGGACGACGCGCTGCGCGACAACCTCGTGCCGCTGAACCGCAAATACCCGATCGACGAGCTGCTGCAGGCCTGCAGCCGCTACCTGGAGAAGGCGCCGCGCGACTTCATCACCTTCGAGTACTGCATGCTCGACGGCGTGAACGACAGCCCGGAACATGCGCGTGCGCTGCTGCGCCTGCTGCAGGGGCGCGTGGCCTGCAAGCTCAACCTCATTCCGTTCAACCCCTTCCCGGCATCGGGCCTGAAACGCTCGCCGCGCGAACGCGTGCAGGCCTTCGCCCAGGTGCTGCAGGATGCCGGCATCGTCACCACCGTGCGCAAGACGCGTGGCGACGACATCGACGCCGCCTGCGGCCAGCTGGCCGGTGAGGTGCAGGACCGCACCCAGGTGCAGGACCGCATGGCCCGGCTGCGGCAAGTGATCCCGATCGCAGCGACGGCCGCAGGCCCGCTGCCATCCGTGGCTGGCAGCCCCCCCTGATCGCCGCATGACCCGAGCATCGCGTTCCCAGACCCGTCTGCCGCTGGCATGGCGCACATCAGCGGTAGCCGCCGCCGTCGGCCTGACCGCCGTGCTGGCAGCTTGTGTCAGCGTGCCCGAGCCCGACCCCAACAACCCCGGCCGCGAGGCGCGGCCTGCGGCCGACAACGCCGATCCGGTGCGCCGCGCCCGGCTGCGGCTGGAACTGGCCGGGCTGTACTTTTCCCGCGGGCAGGCCGAAACGGCGCTGGAAGAACTGCGCCAGGCCTTGCAGGCCCAGCCCGACATGCCCGAGGCCTACAGCCTGCGCGGTCTGGTCTATGCCAGCCTGGGCGACACGGCGCGCTCGGAGCAGAGCTTCAAGCGCGCCCTGGACCTGAACCCGCGCGATGCCGACGCGATGCACAACTTCGGCTGGGTGCTGTGCCAGCAGCAGCGCTACAGCGAGGCCGATGCACTCTTCATCCGCGCCCTGGCCCAGCCGCAGTACCGCGACCAGATGCGCACCCTGCTGGCGCAGGGCGTGTGCCAGGCGCGATCGGGCCGCTGGGCCGACGCCGAAAACACCCTGACGCGCAGCTACGAGCTCGATCCGGGCAACCCGGTGACAGCCTACAACCTGGCCGACGTGTTGCTGCAGCGCGGCGAACTGGAGCGCGCGCGCTTCTACGTGGGGCGGATCAATGCCAACCGCGACCTGGCCAGCGCGCAATCGCTGTTCCTGGCGGCGCGCATCGAGCGGCGTCTGGGCAATGTCGCGGGCGTGCAGGATTTCGGGCGCCAGCTGCAAGGCCGTTTCCCGCAGTCTGCCGAGGCTCTTCGTTACGAACGGGGCCGCTTCGATGACTGAGCCCGAGCGCAGCGGCCCTGAAGGCGCCGGCGGCCTGCTCAGGGCCGCGCGCGAAAAGCAGGGCCTGCACATCGCCGCGCTGGCTGCGGCCATCAAGGTGGCGCCGCGCAAGCTGGACGCGCTGGAGAACAACCGCTGGAGCGAGCTGCCCGACGCCACCTTTACCCGCGCCCTGGCGCAGACGGTGTGCCGCACGCTGAAGATCGACGCCAAGCCGGTGCTGGACCTGCTGCCCGCCGTCGAGGCCGGAAAGCTGGAGAACGTCGCCGGGACACTCAACACCCCGTTCCGCGAGCGCGGCAGCCCGGCCGACCATGGCGGGCTGGGCGCAGCGGTGCGACCGATGATCTGGGCCGGTGGCCTGCTGCTGCTGGCCGCGCTGGCGGTGCTGCTGATGCCGGAGGGGGGCTGGTCGTTCCTGCGGCCGGGCGGGGCGGCCGTCACGGCCGAGGCCCCGCCTGCCCCTGTCAGCATGGCGTTGCCAGCCGAGCCGGCGGCGCCTCAGGCTTCGGGTGCCGGGCCAGCCGACCCAGCGCCAGCAGTAGAAGCTGCATCCGCGGCCGCGGCTGCCGCGTCCGAAGCGTCCGCCCCACCATCGGCAGTGGCTCTGGCGACTACCGCCCCTGCGGCGGCGCCGGCGTCCGTTCCTTCCGCCACGCTACCTGCAGCGTCTGGCGACGTGATCCAGATCGTCACCGTGCAGCCCAGCTGGGTGGAAGCCCGCGACGCGCAAGGCCGGGTGCTGCTGTCGCGGCTCGTGGCCGCGGGCGAGGATCTCGCGCTGGACGGGGAAAAGCCGATCCGCCTGGTGATCGGCAATGCCGCGGGCGTGACGCTGAACTTCCGCCAGCAGCGTGTCGATCTGCAGGCGCTCACACGTGACAATGTCGCCCGCCTGCAGCTGCCTTGAAGACCCCGCCATGAACCACCCCGAGCCGCTGGACATCATCGAAGCCGCCGCGCCCGCAGCACGGCGCTCGCGCCAGGCCCGCGTGGCCTGGGGCAGCCATGTCGTCACCATCGGTGGCGACGCGCCGGTGCGCATCCAGTCGATGACCAACACCGACACGGTGGACGCCATCGGCACCGCCATCCAGGTGAAGGAACTGGCGCAGGCCGGCAGCGAGCTGGTGCGCATCACCGTCAACACGCCCGAGGCGGCCGACGCGGTGCCCTACATCCGCGATCAGCTCGACCGCATGGGCATCGCGGTGCCGCTGGTGGGCGATTTCCACTACAACGGCCACCGCCTGCTGACCGAGCACCCGGCGATGGCGCAGGCGCTCAGCAAGTACCGAATCAACCCCGGCAACGTGGGCAAGGGCGACAAGCGCGACCGCCAGTTCGCCATGATGATCGAGGCCGCCGCCAAGTACGACAAGGTCGTGCGCATCGGCGTGAACTGGGGCAGCCTGGACCAGGAACTGCTGGCCGAGCTGATGGACCAGAACGCCCGCCGCACGCCCCCGGTCGATGCGAAGCAGGTGATGTACCAGGCGCTCATCCAGTCGGCGCTGACATCGGCCGAATACGCGCGTGAGCTGGGCCTGAACCCGGACAACATCATCATCAGCTGCAAGGTCAGCGGGGTGCAGGATCTCGTCAGCGTCTACCGTGCCCTGGCGCGGCGCTGCGACTACGCCCTGCACCTGGGCCTGACCGAAGCCGGCATGGGTACCAAGGGCACGGTGGCCAGCGCCACGGCTTTGTCCATCCTGCTGCAGGAAGGCATCGGCGACACCATCCGCGTGAGCCTCACGCCGCAGCCCGGCGAGGCGCGCACGCAGGAAGTGGTGGTGGCCGCCGAGATCCTTCAGAGCCTGGGCCTGCGCAGCTTCAACCCCAGCGTCACGGCCTGCCCAGGGTGTGGCCGTACCACCAGCACCACTTTCCAGGAACTGGCCAAGCAGATCGACGACTTCCTGCGCGCGCAGATGCCGGTCTGGAAGGCCAAGTACCCCGGTGTGGAGACGCTCAAGGTGGCCGTGATGGGGTGCATCGTCAACGGCCCCGGCGAAAGCAAGCATGCCGACATCGGCATCAGCCTGCCGGGTACTGGCGAAGCGCCAGCGGCACCCGTGTTCATCGATGGCGAAAAAGCGCTGACGCTGCGTGGCGAGCACATCGCCACTGAATTCCACAAGCTCGTCGAAACCTACATCGAACGCCGGTACGGCCAGCCCGCCTAGCCGCGGCCCCGCCGCGGCAGACCGCGGACGACGACCCCCACCACTGCTCATGGCTGACAAGCTTGCTGCCGTCAAAGGCATGAACGACATCCTGCCGGCTGGCGTGCCGCGCAAGGACAAATTGCCCGATTCAGCGCTCTGGCGCTGGTTCGAGCGCACCGTCGATGGTGTGATGGCACGCCACGGCTACCAGTACCTGCTGACGCCGGTGGTCGAGCCCACCGCGCTGTTCGTGCGCGGCATCGGCCAGGCCACCGACATCGTCGAGAAGGAGATGTATTCCTGGCACGACAGCATGAACGGCGATGCGCTGACGCTGCGGCCCGAGATCACCGCCGGCATCGTGCGGGCGATGGTGGAGCACAACGCCCTCTACAACGGCCCGCTGCGCGTGTGGTCCCTGGGGCCAGTGTTCCGGCACGAGCGGCCTCAGAAAGGCCGCTACCGGCAGTTCTTCCAGCTGGACGTCGAGGCCCTCGGCTGCGCCGGGCCTGACGTCGATGCCGAGCTGATCCTGATGGTGCGCAGCCTCTGGCAGGCCCTGGGCCTGGTGATCGGCCAGCACGTGCGGCTGGAGCTGAACTGCCTGGGCCAGCCCGATGAGCGAGCCGCCCACCGCGCTGCACTGGTGGCCTATTTCACGCAGCACGCGGCGCAGCTGGACGAGGATTCTCAGCGGCGCCTGCACAGCAACCCGTTGCGCATCCTGGACACCAAGAACCCGGCCCTGCAGGCCCTGGTGGAGGCCGCGCCCAAGCTGGCCGACCACCTGGGCGCGGTATCGAAAGCGCACCTGGACGCCGTCTGTGCCGTGCTCGATGCCGCCGGGCTGCCCTACCGCATCAATCCGCGCCTCGTGCGCGGCCTGGACTACTACAACCTGACGGTCTTCGAATGGGTCACTGATCACCTCGGATCGCAAGGCACGGTCTGTGGTGGCGGCCGCTATGACGGCCTGTTTGAAGAGCTTGGCGGCAAGCCCACGCCGGCCATCGGCTTCGGCCTGGGCGTGGAACGGCTGCTGCTGCTGTTGCAGGAGCTTCAGCTGCCGCTGCCCCCGCAAGGCCCCGACGCCTATGCCGTGGTGGGTGAAGGCGTGCCGCTGCCGGCCGTGCTGGTGGCGCTGGACGCCTTGCGCAGCGCGGGTGTTTCCGTGGTGTTGCACGCCGCTGGCCGGGACGGCCCGGGCAGCATGAAGTCGCAGTTCAAGAAGGCCGATGCCAGCGGCGCGCGCCATGCGCTGGTCTTCGGGGCTGACGAGCTGGCGGCCGGGCAGGTGGCTGTGAAGCCGCTGCGCGATGCGGCTGCCGTGCAGACGCTGCAGCCGCTGGCCCAGCCCGAAGCCTGGGCGGCCTTGCTGCGCAAGCCATAATCCGCCCTTTTGCCGACCCCACTGCAAGCGCATCCATGGCCACCCAACTCGACCTGCAGGAGCAGGAACAGCTCGACTCCCTCAAGGCGTTCTGGAAGCAGTACGGCAACCTGCTTACCTGGGCGGTGATCGCTGCACTCGCCGCCTACGCGGGCTGGAATGGCTGGAGCTACTGGCAGCGCGACCAGGGCTTCAAGGCCGGCGCGCTGTACGACGAACTCGACCGTGCCGCCACTGCTGGCGACGCCGAAAAGGCCCAGCGCGTGATGGCCGATCTGCAGACCCGCTTCCCGAAAACCAGCTTTGCGGAGCAGGGCACGCTGCTGGCTGCGCGGGTGCAGTTCGACAAGGGCCAACTCGACGCCGCCCGTGCCAGTCTGGCCTGGGTGGCCGACAAGGGCGTGCAGGAAGAAGCCCGCACCATCGCCCGGCTGCGCCTGGCTGCGCTGCTATCGGCCGAGAAAAAGCACGACGAGGCCCTGGCCGTGCTGGACGCCGCCAAGGCTGCGGGCTTCGAGGCCTTGGTCGCGGACCGTCGCGGCGACGTGCTGCTGGCACAAGGCAAGCCGGCCGAAGCCCGCACCGCATACCAGGCCGCATGGGCCGGCATGGAAGCCACGCTGGACTACCGGCGCGTCGTCGAGGCCAAGCTCACCGCCCTGGGCGCCCCGCCGGCACCGGCGCCAGTGGCAGCGGCCGCGTCGGCGGCGGCCTCCGGGGCGTCGAAGTGATGCGCGCCGGGCGCCTGGCTGCGCTGGCGCTGGCGGGGCTTTTGCTGGCGGCCTGCAGCAGCGACCGGCCCAAGCCCACGCCGCTGGAAAGCCTGCAGCCCAAGATCGCCGGCCGCCAGGTATGGGCGGCCAGCATCGGCAGCATCGGCTTCCCGATGCTGCCGGCCGTGCGCGCCGGGCAGTTCGTCGTGGCCAGTGACGACGGCACGGTGCTGGCGCTGGATGCCGAGACTGGGGCCGAGCGCTGGCGCGCCCGTGTCAACGACCGCCTGTCCGCTGGCGTCGGCAGCGATGGCCGCTATGCCGCCGTGGTGACGCGCGGCAACGAAGTCGTGGTGCTGGACGCAGGGCGCGAGATCTGGCGCAAGCGAGTGCCGTCCGCGGTGGTGACGCCGCCGCTGGTGGCCGGTGAGCGCGTGTTCGTGAAGGGCGTGGACCGTGCCGTGCAGGCTTTTGATGTGCTGGACGGCCGGCGCCTGTGGACACTGCAGCGGCCAGGTGATCCGCTGACCCTGTCCCAGGCCAGCGTGCTGTCCGCCTACAAGAACACGCTGTTGCTGGGGCAAGGTGCCCGGCTCGCCGGGATCGACCCCCTGCGCGGCACGGTGCAGTGGGAGGTCTCGATGGCCGCGCCACGCGGCACGAATGAAGTCGAGCGTCTGGCCGACCTGCTCGGCCCGCCGGCACGCGTGGGCGACCGGGTGTGCGCGCGCGCCTTCCAGTCGGCCGTGGCCTGCGCCGATGCGGCCAAGGGCACGCTGCTGTGGTCGCGCAATGTGGGCGGGCTGGCGGCGGTGGGCAGCGATGCCGAGCTCGTGTTCGGTGCCGACGCCAGCGACCGCCTGACGGCCTGGCGTGCCAGCAACGGCGATGTGGCCTGGACGAGCGAGAAGTACCTCTACCGCGGCCTGAGCGGCATGCTGGCCCTGGGCCCTTCGGTGGTCTTTGGCGACAGCGACGGCACGGTTCACTTCCTGGCTTCGGCGACTGGCGAAGCACAGCTGCGCCTGCCGACGGACAGCTCGGGCGTGATCGGCACGCCGGCCTTGAGCGGCACGACCCTGCTCGTCATCACGCGCCGGGGCGGCGTGTACGGTTTCCGACCGCAGTGATGCTTCGTTCGCTGGTGCGCCGCAGCGCTGGACGGGCGGCACGATGGCCGGCCCGGGCGGGCCGGGTGCGGCCTTGAAGCCGGTCATCGCCCTGGTGGGGCGGGCGAACGTCGGCAAGTCGACACTCTTCAATCGCATCACGAAGACGCGTGACGCGATCGTCGCCGACTACGCCGGCCTGACGCGTGACCGCCACTATGGCGACGCACGCCTGGGCGCGCGCGAATTCATCGTCGTGGATACCGGCGGCTTCGAGCCCGACAAGCCCACCGGCGTGGTGGCCGAGATGGCCAAGCAGACCCGCCAGGCCGTGGCTGAAGCCGACGCGGTGATCTTTGTCGTCGACGTGCGCGGCGGTCTGTCGGCCCAGGACCACGACATCGCCCGCTACCTGCGCAGTGCGCAGAAGAAGGTGCTGCTGGCCGCCAACAAGGCCGAAGGCATGATCGAATCGCCGCTGCTCGGGGAATTCTTCGAACTCGGCATCGGTGCACCTCACCCGATCTCGGCGGCGCACGGGCAGGGCATCCGCAGCTTGCTGGAAGCTGCCCTGGAAGCGTATCCGGAGCCCGACGACGACGAAGCAGCAGGTGATGCCGGCGCGCCCATCCGGCTGGCCGTGGCCGGGCGGCCCAACGTGGGCAAGAGCACGCTGATCAATGCCTGGCTGGGGGAAGAGCGTCTGGTCGCCTACGACCAGCCCGGCACCACGCGCGATGCGATCCACGTGCCCTTCGAGCGCGACGGCCGTCGTTTCGAGTTGATCGATACGGCTGGCTTGCGCCGCCGCGGCAAGGTCTTCGAGGCGATCGAGAAGTTCTCGGTGGTGAAGACCCTGCAAGCGATTGCCGATGCCAACGTCGTGCTGCTGCTGATCGACGCCACCCAGGGCGTGAGCGAGCAGGACGCTCACATCGCCGGCTACATCCTCGAATCCGGGCGCGCCGTGGTGGTGGCGGTGAACAAGTGGGATGCGACCGACGACTATCAGCGCCAGACGCTGCAACGGTCGATCGAATCGCGCCTGGCCTTCCTGAAGTACGCCCCCGTGCTGCACATCTCGGCCATCCGCCGCACCGGCCTGTCCGCGGTCTGGAAGGCCCTGCTGCAGGCCCATGCATCAGCCACGGTGAAGATGCCCACGCCCGTACTCACGCGGCTGCTGCTGGAGGCGGTAGAACACCAGGCGCCGCGGCGCGAGGGGCGCTTCCGGCCCAAGCTTCGCTATGCCCACCAGGGCGGGATGAACCCCCCGCTGGTGGTCATCCACGGCAATGCGCTGGAGCACGTCACCGACACCTACAAGCGCTATCTGGAAGGGCGCTTCCGCGAGCACTTCAAACTCGTCGGCACGCCGATGCGGATCGAGATGAAGTCCGCCCCCAACCCCTTCGACGACAAGTCTCGTTGACACAAAGGCCCCGCCACCGGATGGACAGGGACCGTGTGATAAGGTCCCCGCATTCGGGTAACTACCCAACACGGAGAATATCGTGAGCAACAAAGGCCAACTTTTGCAGGACCCCTTTCTGAACCTGCTTCGCAAGGAACACGTGCCGGTGTCGATCTACCTGGTAAACGGCATCAAGCTGCAGGGCCACATCGAATCCTTCGACCAGTACGTCGTCCTTTTGCGCAACACCGTCACGCAGATGGTCTACAAGCACGCCATCTCCACTGTCGTGCCCAGCCGCGCCGTCAACTTCCACGCCAACGAATCGCCTGACGCAGCCTGATGCTGCCAAGCCACCCGGCATCCGATTGCCTCCTGCCTTGAGTTCCACCATTGCACCGGGCGCCACGGGTGGCGCTGCCCTCACGCGCGCGGTGCTCGTGGGGGTCGATTTCGGCAACGACGCCGCTTTCGATGGCGAACTCGAGGAACTCGCCTTGCTCGCCGCTTCGGCTGGAGATGTGGCCGTGGCACGCGTCACTGCCAAGCGCCGGGCACCCGATCCGGCGCTGTTCGTCGGGTCGGGTAAGGCCGACGAGATCAAGGCCCTGGTGGCCGAGACGGCGGCCCACGGGGTGATCTTCGACCAGGCGCTGAGCCCCGCGCAGCAACGCAACCTGGAACGTCACCTGGGCGTGCCCGTGGCGGACCGCACGTCATTGATCCTGGACATCTTTGCCGACCGCGCGCAAAGCCACGAGGGCAAGCTGCAGGTCGAACTCGCGCGGCTGCAGTACGTGGCCACGCGGCTGGTCAAGCGCTGGTCGCACCTGGAGCGGCAGCGGGGCGGCATCGGCAACCGGGGCGGCCCGGGCGAGGCGCAGATCGAGCTCGACCGGCGGATGATCGGCGACCGCATCAAGTCCGTGAAGGCGCGCCTGGAGAAGGTCAAGCGACAGCGTGGTACCCAGCGCAAGGCGCGCGAGAGGCGCGGCACGTTCCGGGTCTCCCTCGTGGGCTACACCAACGCCGGCAAGTCGACGCTGTTCAACAGCCTGGTGAAGGCACGCAGCTACGCGGCCGACCAGCTCTTCGCGACCCTGGACACCACGACCCGCGCACTCTGGCTGGAGCAGGCCGGATGCGCGGTGTCGCTGTCCGACACCGTGGGCTTCATTCGCGATCTGCCCCACAAGCTGGTGGACGCGTTCGAAGCCACCTTGCAGGAAGCCGCTGACGCCGACTTGCTGCTGCACGTGGTGGATGCTGCCAGCCCGTTGCGGGCCGAACAGCAGGCCGAGGTCGAGCGCGTGCTCGAAGACATCGGCGCAGCCCAGGTACCCCAGTTGCTGGTCTTCAACAAATGCGACCTGCTGGACGACGCGGCGCGCCCGCGCGACGCCCAGGACTGGCTTGAAGCCCCCGGCGGCACGCGCCGCCGACGGGTTTTCGTGAGTGCACGCACGGGCGCTGGCCTGGACCTGCTGCGTGCTGCAATTGCCGAGGCTGCTGCCACCGCGCGCTTGAACGCCGGCGCGGCAGCCCCAGATGACGACGTGCGCTTCGGCATGGCAGCCGTCGATCCCGAAACACGAGGCCCTACAGCGGCATGAGCATGCGTGAATCCCATTCCGAGTTTCCACCCCGCTGGACCGCACGGCTGAGTGCCGTGGCTGCAGCTGCTGGCGCCCTGGTGCGCGGTCTGCTGGCAGGCCGGCGGCGTGCGCTGCCCGCCGCCGGCGATGGTCTCGTCTACAACAACCGCAACGACGGTCCGCCCGATCTGGACGAGCTCTGGCGGGATTTCAACCGCAAGCTCAGTGGCCTGTTCGGCGGCAAGCCGACGCCGCCCAATCGTTCGGGCGGCAGTGGCGATGGCGGCGGCGGCCCGTCCTTCCAGCCTGACATGAAGAGCGCAGGCATCGGTGCCGGGCTGATCGCGGTCGTCGCTGCACTCGTCTGGCTGGGCAGTGGCTTCTACATCGTGCAGGAAGGCCAGCAGGCGGTAGTCACGACCTTCGGCAAGTACAGCAGCACATCCGATGCCGGCTTCAAGTGGCGCTTCCCGTACCCGGTGCAGGCGCACGAGATGGTGTCGGTGACACAGCTGCAGTCGGTCGAAGTCGGACGCAACAACGTGACCCAGGCCACGGGTCTGAAGGATTCGTCCATGCTGACGCAGGACGAGAACATCGTCGACATCCGCTTCACGGTGCAGTACCGGCGCAGCGATGCGCGAGCCTACCTGTTCGAGAACCGCAACCCCGACGAGGCCGTGATCCAGGCGGCTGAATCCGCGGTGCGAGAAATCGTGGGCCGCAGCCGGGTCGACCAGGTGCTGTACGAGCAGCGGGACGCGATCGCGGCCGACCTGGTGAAGAACATCCAGGCGCAGCTCGACCGGCTGAAGGCCGGCGTGGTGATCAGCAACGTCAACGTCCAGAACGTGCAGGTGCCGGAACAGGTGCAGGCCGCGTTCAACGACGCCGTGAAGGCCGGCGCCGACCGTGACCGCTTCAAGAACGAAGGCCAGGCCTACGCCAGCGACGTGATCCCCAAGGCGCGCGGCACGGCATCGCGCTTGCTGGAGGAAGCCGAGGGCTATCGGTCGCGCGTCGTGGCGCAGGCCGAAGGTGATGCGCAGCGCTTCCGCTCGGTGCTGACCGAATATCAGAAGGCGCCACAAGTTACGCGCGACCGGCTGTATACCGAAACCATGCAGCAGGTGTATTCCAACGTCACGAAGGTGATGGTGGACAGCCGTTCCGGGTCGAACCTGCTGTATCTGCCGCTGGACCGCCTGCTGCAGACGGCCACGCCAGGCGCGGCGGCGCAGGCGCCGCTGGCGGTGCCCACGCCGGCCAGCACTGAACCCGTCGCCAGCCCCTCGGGCACCGACATCCGGTCACGCGACGACAGCCGCTCGCGTGCCCGCGAAGGCCGCTGAAACGGACCCTCATGATGAACAAGATCGCCATCACCATCGCCAGCGGATTGCTGGCCATCATGCTGCTGTCCAGCACGCTCTTCGTCGTCGATCAACGCCAGGTCGGCGTGATCTATGCGCTGGGCGAGATCAAGGAAGTCATCACTGAACCCGGACTGCAGTTCAAGCTGCCGCCGCCGTTCCAGAACGTCGTGTTCCTGGATCGCCGGGTGCAGACGCTGGACAGCCCCGAGACCCGACCGATCTTCACTGCCGAGAAGAAAAGCCTCGTGATCGATTGGCTGGTGAAGTGGCGGATCTCCGAGCCCCGCCAGTTCATTCGCAACAACGGCGTGGATTTCCGCAACCTGGAGACCCGTCTGGCGCCCGTCGTGCAAGCCACGTTCAACGAGGTCATCACGCGGCGCGACGTCAAGGCGGTGCTGGCGACGGAGCGCGAAGCCGTCATGGCCGACGTGCAGAAGCGCTTGGCCGACGAGGCCAAGTCGTTCGGTATCGAGATCCTGGACGTGCGGGTGAAGCGGGTCGATTTCGTGGCCGACATCACCGAGTCCGTCTACCGCCGCATGGAATCCGAGCGCAAGCAGGTGGCCAACGAGCTGCGCTCTCAGGGTCCGGCCGAAGGCGAGAAGATCCGCGCCGACGCCGACCGTCAGCGCGAGGTGATCATCGCCGAGGCGTATCGCGATTCGCAGAAGATCAAGGGTGAGGGCGATGCCAAGGCCTCGGCCCTGTATGCCGAAGCCTTTGGCCGCGATCCGCAGTTCGCGCAGTTCTATCGCAGCCTGGAGGCCTACCGCGCCACGTTCCGCAACAAGAACGACCTGATGGTGGTGGACCCCAGCAGCGAGTTCTTCCGCGGCCTGCGCGGCAATGCCGGGCCTGCCCCTGCGCCAAGCCGGCCGTAAGCAGCCCCGCAGTGCTGGGGCGGCGGGCCGAACCCGGCGCCTACAATGCCGGTTTTTAGGCCGGTAAATCTCATGCGCTCTGCGTGGCTCCTGCCCGAGCACATCGCCGATGTCCTGCCCGCCCAGGCCCGAAGGATCGAGGCCTTGCGCCGCTGTCTGCTCGACCGGGCGCGCGGCTACGGCTACGAACTCGTCATCCCGCCGCTGCTGGAGCACCTGGATGCCCTGCTCAGCGGCACGGGGCATGAACTGGACCTCAGCACCTTCAAGCTGGTGGACCAGCTCAGCGGCCGCATGCTGGGCCTGCGTGCGGACACCACGCCGCAGGCCGCCCGCATCGATGCGCACCTGTTGAACCGCCAGGGCGTGACGCGGCTGTGCTACTGCGGCCCCGTGCTCCACACGCGGGCAACGGGCCTGGCCGCCACGCGAGAACCGCTGCAGTTCGGGGCCGAGCTCTTCGGCCACGAGGGCCTGGAAGCCGACCTGGAGGTGGCCGAACTGGCGCTGGACTGCCTGCGTGAGGCGCAGGTGCCGCGACTGATGATCGACCTGGCCGATGCACGTGTGCTGCGTGGCCTGCTGGCAGGCGTGCCTTTGGACGCCGAGGGCCTGCAGGACTTGGCGCGGGCGCTGGCCAGCAAGGACGCGCCTGCGCTCGCAGCGCGCAGTGCCGGGCTGCCGGCCGACACGCGGGCGGCCCTGGCTGCGCTGCTGCGCCTGTTCGGCGGTGCCGAAGTGCTGGCCGCGGCGCGCGAGGTCCTGCCGGATCGGCCGCTGATCCGTCGCGCGCTGGATGAACTGGCCTGGCTGGCCGGCCGCTTGCAGGCCATCGATCCTGGCGTGCGCGTGTCCTTCGATCTGTCCGACATGAGTGGCTACGCCTACTACAGCGGCGTGCGGTTCGGCATCTTTGCCCAGGGCTGCAGCGAGACGCTGGCGCGTGGTGGGCGATACGACGAGGTCGGCGCGGTGTTCGGCCGCAGTCGGCCTGCCGTCGGTTTCAGCCTGGACTTGAAGTCGCTGTCAGAAGTGGCGCCCGCCGCGCTGCCTGCGGCGGCCGTCCTGGCGCCATGCGCTGACGACCCTGCGCTGCGCGCCGCGGTGCGGCAGCTGCGGGCTGCTGGCGACGTGGTGATCAGCGCGCTGGCTGTGGGGCAGGGCGCCAGCCCTGCCGAGGCCGCGGCCTGGCAGGCGGATCGCGAACTGGTACACGACGCCGACGGCTGGCACGTGCGCCCCCTGAACCTTCTTTCTACGAAGTGAACATGCAAGCAGTGGTAGGCAACATGCGCGGCAGCGCCGGCCGCAACGTCGTTGTCGTCGGCACCCAGTGGGGCGACGAAGGCAAGGGCAAGATCGTCGACTGGCTCACCGACAACGCCCAGGGCGTGGTGCGCTTCCAGGGCGGCCACAACGCCGGCCACACGCTGGTCATCAACGGGCGCAAGACGGCACTGCAGCTGATCCCTTCGGGCGTCATGCGCGAAGGGGTCGCCTGCTACATCGGCAACGGCGTGGTCGTCGACCCGGCGCATCTGCTGACCGAGATCTCGCGCATTGAACAGCTGGGCGTGGATGTCCGGTCGCGGCTCTTCCTGTCCGAATCCTGCCCGCTGATCCTGCCCTTCCACGTGGCCATCGACCATGCGCGCGAGGCGCTGCGCGAAAGCAGCGGCAGCGGCAAGATCGGCACCACCGGCAAGGGCATCGGCCCGGCCTATGAAGACAAGGTCGCCCGGCGCGCGCTGCGCGTGCAGGACCTGAAGCACCCGCGCCGCTTCGAAGCCCGCCTGTGCGAGCTGCTGGACCTGCACAACGCCGAACTCGTGAACGTGCTCAAGGCGCAGCCGCTGGCGCTGCAGCCCATCCTGGACAACGCACTGGCCGCGGCGGACCAGCTGCGGCCGATGATGGCCGATGTCGGCTACCGGCTGTTCAACGCCAACCAGGCCGGGGCCAATCTGCTCTTCGAAGGTGCGCAAGGGACGCTGCTGGACATCGACCACGGCACCTATCCCTACGTCACGTCCAGCAACTGCGTGGCTGGCAACGCCGCCGCGGGGTCCGGCCTGGGGCCGGGCATGCTGCATTACGTGCTGGGCATCACCAAGGCCTACACCACGCGCGTCGGCAGCGGCCCGTTTCCGACCGAACTGCCGATGGACACCCCGGGCACCGTGGGCCATCACCTGTCCACCGTGGGCCAGGAGCGCGGCACGGTCACGGGGCGGGCCCGGCGCTGCGGCTGGCTGGACGCGGCGGCGCTGAAGCGGTCGATGATCATCAATGGCATCTCGGGCCTGTGCATCACCAAGCTCGACGTGCTGGACGGCCTGCCGGAAATCAAGATCTGCACTGGCTACACGCTGGGCGCGCAGACGCTGGACGTGCTGCCGCTGGATGCCGACGAGATCGCTGCCTGCGTGCCGGTGTACGAAACCCTGCCAGGATGGCCCGAGACCACGGCCGGGCTGACGCACTGGGAGCAGCTCCCGCGCAATGCGAAGCGCTACCTGGAACGCATGCAGGCGCTGATCGGTGTGCCGATCGACATGGTGTCCACCGGGCCTGATCGAGTGCACACCATCCTGCTGCGACATCCGTTCCGCGCCTGACGCCGCGCCACCGACACACTTCGATTCGAGGAGAACCCCGCGATGCTCACCGACGACGGCAAACACCTGTACGTTTCCTGGGACGAATACCACATGCTCACCGAGCGCCTGGCGCTCAAGGTGCACAACTCGGGCTGGGAGTTCGACCAGATCCTCTGCCTGGCGCGTGGGGGCATGCGGCCCGGTGATGTGTTGTCACGGGTGTTCGACAAGCCGCTGGCCATCATGTCCACCAGCAGCTACCGCGCCGAAGCGGGCACGATCCAGGGCCGCCTGGACATGGCCAAGTACATCACGATGCCCAAGGGCGAATTGGCGGGCCGCGTGCTGCTGGTCGATGACCTGGCCGACACGGGCGTGACCTTGCGGGCCGTGGTGGAACGCCTGCGCGGCATGCCGTCCATCAGCGAACTGCGCGCTGCCGTCATCTGGGTCAAGGGGGTGTCGACCTACACCCCCGACTATTTCGTCGAGATGCTGCCCACGAGCCCCTGGATCCATCAGCCGTTCGAGGACTACGACAACCTGCGCCCCGATGGCCTGGCAAAGAAATTTGCCGTCTGAAACGCAAAAACCCGGTCTGCTTTCGCAGGCCGGGTTTCGACTTTCAACTTTTGGTGCCCAGAAGAGGACTCGAACCTCCACGCCGTTAAGCGCTAGTACCTGAAACTAGTGCGTCTACCAATTCCGCCATCTGGGCTAGATCAGGAACCAAGGATCATACTATCAAAC
>JAIXZR010000253.1 GCA_027489455.1 Rubrivivax sp.
AGATGGATTTCCTCGCCGACGAGGAGGGCGACTGGGCCTTCCACTGCCACAAGAGCCACCACACGATGAACGCGATGGGCCACGACGTGCCCACCATGATCGGTGTGGACCACCGCGGTGTCGCCAAGCAGATCACGAAGCTGATCCCCGACTACATGGTGATGGGCGAGCGCGGAATGAAGGACATGACGGAGATGGAGATGCCGCTGCCCGACAACACCGCCGCGATGATGGCCGGCCAGGGCCCCTTCGGCGCGGTCGGCATGGGCGGCATGTTCAGCGTGGTGAAGGTGCGCAAGGACCAGAAGCGCGGCGACTACACCGACCCGGGCTGGTACCAGCACCCGCCAGGCACCGTGGCCTACGAGTTCACCGGTGCCTTGCCCGACCCGGCGCGTTTCAAGGCCGAGGCCAGCCCAGGACCTGGCTCGATGCCGCCGGTGGCCAAGCCGACCCAGGACATCGAGGTCAAGGTGCGCAAGCCGGCCGGTGGCCACTCGGGCCACTGAGAGTCCGCAGAGATCGCCGCACGGACACGACCCACTGCCCCTTTTGATCGCAACACCTCAAGGAAACGCTCATGAACAACCCCATCACACGCCCGCTCGCCCGCCGCGCCGCCATCACGCGCATGGCGGCAGCCACCGCTGCTGCGGCGCTGCCTTTGCTGACTGCGCCCGCGCAGGCCCACACCGACAAGCCGCACGCCCCCAAGACGGGCCCCGTCGTCAAGGAACAGAAGGACTGGGGCATCGCCGGCGATGCCAAGAGCGCCAAGCGCAGCATCGAGGTCGGCATGGCCGACAACATGCGCTTCACGCCGGAGCGCATCGAGGTGCGTCAGGGCGAGACCGTGAAGTTCGTCGTTCGCAACACCGGCAAGGTGATGCACGAGTTCGTCATCGGCACGAAGGCCGAGAACGCCAAACATGCCGAGATGATGGTCAAGCATCCGAACATGGAGCACGACGAGCCCTACATGGCGCATGTGCCACCCGGCAAGACCGGCGAGATCGTCTGGACCTTCAACCGCGCCGGCCAGTTCGAGTTTGCCTGCCTGATCGCCGGCCACTACCAGGGCGGCATGGTGGGCACCATCATGGTCGCGCCGGCGGGCAAGGCATGAGTTGCCTGAACAGGCGCCGTGCCCTGGTTTCGCTGCTGTGCGCAGCCGGCTTGGCGTCTGTGCCTGCCGTGCTGCGGGCACAGGGCCAGGCGGTGCTCGTCGAGGTCTGGAAGAGCCCGACCTGCGGCTGCTGCAAGGACTGGGTGACCCACCTCGAAGCCAACGGCTTCCGGGTCAAGGTCAACGATGTCGGCAACACCGCTGCCCGTGCGCGGCTCAAGGTGCCTACCAAGCTCGGCTCCTGCCACACGGCTTGGGTCGGCCGCTACGCCATCGAGGGGCATGTGCCCGCAGCCGACATTCAACGGCTCCTGAAAGAGCGCCCCGAGGCGATCGGCCTGGCCGTGCCAGGTATGCCGGTCGGCTCCCCAGGTATGGATGGTCCTGCTTTCGACAATCAGCAGGACCCCTACGACGTGTTGCTCATCGCCCGCGATGGCAGCACCCAGGTCTTCAATAGTTACTTCAAGTCAAAGGAACGTTCATGAACCACCCACAGCACTTCTTCCGCACCGCCGGTCTGGCTCTGGTGCTCTCAGCCGCCGCCGCGATGCCGGCGTGGGCCTCGAAGGACCACGGATCGCACGGTGCCCATGGCAATGCGACTGCACAGGCCGCCACGGGCGACATGACCGATGGCGAGGTGCGCAAGGTCGACAAGGAGGGCGGGAAGCTGACCCTCAAGCATGCCGACATCAAGAGCCTGGACATGCCGGCGATGACGATGGTGTTCGTCGTCAAGGACAAGGCGATGCTTGACAAGCTCAAGGCCGGCGACAAGATCAAGTTCAAAGCCATCAACGACGCTGGCAAGTTCACCGTCACCGAGATGCAGATGGCCCAGTAGGTCGTGCAGGCTCGGCCTTCGATGGGCCGGGCCCTCGGCTTTGCTCAGACCCGATGCACGATCCGACCGACCCTCGCTTCACAGCATGAACATCAAGAACATCCGAACCTGCGTGGCATGTGCTGCAGCCACGCTTTGCGGCGGCGCGCTGGCCGCGAGTCACATCGTGGACATCGCCTGGTCGCCCGATGGCCGTTTCGCGCACAAGGCGCAGATCGCAGCGGGCAAGTTCGTCGAGGTCTGCGGCAAGCTGGCCGTGGGGGAGGGCATTCGCTGGAACTTCGCTGCGGGCGCGCCGGTGGACTTCAACATCCACTACCACGTCGGCAAGGAGGCCGTGTTCCCGGCCAAGCAGGCACAGATCAGCAGTGGCCGCGACACGCTGAACGTCACCGTGGCGCAGGACTATTGCTGGATGTGGACGAACAAGGGCAGCGCCCCGGTGAGCTTGACGGTCGACCTGGCGCGCTGAGTCGACTTGCAGCAGCCGGTGGGGTCGATCAGGTGGCCCGGCGGCGCGCGCGCCCCGGTTGCAGCCCGGCGGTCCTGCCGACCGCATGGTGGCTCCCGGCTGCCGGCGCGGCCGTCTCGTGGGAGAGCGAGTCGATGATCGGGCAGTCCGGCCGATCGTCACCGTGACAGCAGTGCACGAGGTGCTCGAGCGTGGCCTTCATCGACTGCAACTCCTTGAGCTTCTCGTCGAGTTCCTCGATGTGCGCCTGCGCAAGCGCGCGTACCTGCCGGCTCGGCCGCTTGCGGTCCTGCCAAAGACCGAGCAGCTCGCGAATCTGTTCGATGGAGAAGCCCAGGTCGCGCGACTGGCGGACGAAGCGCAGCGTGCTGACTTCCTTGGCGGTGTACTGCCGGTAGCCGGAATCGGTGCGTGCCGCTTCGGGGAAGAGCCCGACGCTCTCGTAGTGCCGGATCATCTTGGCCGACACGCCCGAAGCCTTGGCGGCCTCGCCAATGTTCATGCTCATCGCTGCTCTCCGAGGGCGGCCACGGTGCCACGCTGCCGATTTGTCGAGCCTGTCGGGTCTGCCGGCGAAATCGCCCGTGCGTGGGCGACGCCCTGCCAGCGGCGGAGCGTCAGCGCGTTCAGCACCACGCTGACGCTGCTGAAGGCCATCGCGGCGCCGGCGATGACCGGGTTCAGCAGGCCCAACGCCGCCAGCGGAATGCCCAGCACGTTGTAGCCGAAGGCCCAGAACAGGCCCTGCTTGATCTTCGAGTAGGTGCGCCGTGAGATGTCCAGCGAGTCGGCCACCAGGCGCGGATCACCGCGCATCAGCGTGATGCCGGCGGTCTCGGTGGCCACGTCGGCACCACCGGCCATCGCGTACGACACCGAAGCTGCGGCCAGGGCCGGGCCGTCGTTGAGGCCGTCGCCGACAAAGGCGACGATGTCGCCGGCCTCACGCAGTTCCTTGACGATGGCCGCCTTGTCGCCGGGCAGCACCTCGGCACGCACTTCGGCGATGCCCAGTTCCTTTGCCACGGCTTCAGCCGCGCCGCGGTTGTCGCCGGTCAGCATGACGGTGCGGATGCCGAGCTGATGCAGCCGGGACACGGCCTCCACCGCGGCGGGCTTGATCGTGTCGCCGAAGGCCAGCAGGCCGAGCAGACGCTGCTGGCCGGCATCGGACTGCGACTGCACCTGAACCAGCCACGACACCGTCCGACCCTGCTGCTCGAGACGCTGGGCTTCAGCGTGCAGTCGGCCTTCTTCGAGACCCAACTCGCGCAGCAGGCGCGTGCTGCCCAGCGCCAGCGTCTGGCCGCGCACGATGCCCTGCACGCCGCGCCCCGACAGGGCCTGCGCATCGTGCGCCTCGGGCACCGGCAGGCGCTCGTGGCGAACCTGGTCCATCACGGCCACGGCCAGCGGATGGCTGCTGGTTTTCTGCAGTGCTGCCGCTAGGCGCAGCACCTCTTCCCGCGTCGAGCCGTCCGCCGCCACCACCGCGGCCAGCGAAGGCTTGCCCTCGGTGAGCGTGCCGGTCTTGTCGAACGCGACTACGGTGACGGCATGTGCGACCTCCAGTGCCTCGGCATCCTTGATGAGGATGCCGTGGCGCGCGGCCACACCCGTGCCGGCCATGATGGCCGTCGGCGTGGCCAGCCCCAGTGCACACGGGCAGGCGATCACCAACACCGCGACAGCGTTGATCAGCGCCTGTTCCCAGTCACCGGTGAAGCCGAACCAGCCCACGAAGGTCAGCAGCGCGATGACCAGCACCACCGGCACGAACACTGCGCTCACGCGGTCGACGATGCGCTGGATGGGTGCTTTACCGGCCTGGGCGGATTCGACCATGCGGATGATGCGGGCCAGCGTCGTCTCGGCGCCGATGGCCGTGGTGCGCACCGTCAGCGCGCCTTCGGCGTTGATGGCGCCGCCAGTAACCTTGTCGCCCACGCCCTTGGCCACCGGCAGGCTCTCGCCGGTGATCAGCGATTCGTCGATGTGGCTTCGGCCTTCGACGATGTCGCCGTCGACCGCGATGCGGTCACCGGGGCGCACGATCACGAGGTCGCCCACCAGGACCTGGTCCACCGGAACGTCCAGCTCGGCGTCGCCGCGGCGCACGCGTGCGGTGGTCGGGCGCAGCGCGTTCAGCGCACGGATGGCGTCGGCCGTCTGCCGCTTCGCGCGCTGTTCCAGCCACTTGCCCAGCAGCACCAGCGTGATGACGGCCGCGGAGGCCTCGAAGTACAGGTGCGGCATGCCGTGCTCTGCATGCTTGAACAGCAGGTAGACCGACAACCCGTAGGCCGCCGAGGTGCCCAGCGCCACCAGCAGGTCCATGTTGCCGGTCTTGGCGAGCACGGCCTTCCAGCCGGCGCGGTAGAAGCGCCAGCCGAGCCAAAACTGCACCGGCGTGGCCAGTGCCAGCTGGAGCCAGCCGCCCAGCATCCAGTCGATGCCGAAGAGCTGCAGCAGCATCGGTAGCACCAGCGGGAGTGTCAACGCGCCGCTCACGGCGACCGGCAACCAGGCCGGCAGACGTGGGGTCGGTGCCGGCTTCGTTTCCTGGAGCTCCTTCGCGGTGTAGCCGGCCTTCTCGATGGCCGACTTCAGCGTGGCGACCGGCACGGTCGACAGCGCCCGGATGCTGGCCTTCTCGGTGGAGAGGTTGACCGTGGCGCCCTGGACTCCTTGCACCTTGAGCAAGGCCTTCTCGACACGGGCGACGCAGGAGGCGCAGGTCATGCCCTCGACCTGCAGCGTGGTCTCGGTCGTCGCGATCTCGTAGCCGGCCTTGCGCACGGCAGCGGCCAGCATGTCGGCGGTCACGGTGGCATCGGCCTGCACCGAGGCGTGTTCGGTCGCCAGGTTGACGCTGGCTTCCCGGACACCAGGCACGGTCTTGAGCGACTTTTCGACGCGCATGACGCAGGAGGCACAGGTCATGCCGGTGACCTGTAGCTTGATCTCGGAGGATGCGGCGGTGATCATGAAAGCCTCGGGCAGTTGTTCGATGTTGCGCATCGTCAAGGTTCTGACAATGGCAAGGTCAACAGCTGCAAGCGATTCTGCCTCCAGCGATAGTGGACTCAAGGACGGATCGCTTGATGCTCACACACCGGGAGGGTGAACAGTCGGCCTGTCGGCAGCCACGAGTTCGCGGAAACTTTTGGCGGGCCTGACCGGATTTGCTGCTTGTTCAGCGACTGCACAATCTCCCGTGTCGGCAACCCCCCCAGCCTCGGTTGATGGAGTCCACCTCTGTTGCCGATGACCGGTCTTGGCCGCAGAGATCTTTGGTCTGAGTGTCGTCAATGGGTCGGGTCCGGCCAACCAATCCGCTGAACTCGTTGCCCGAGACCTGCCGGTCGAGTTGGGCTGCCGTAGAGCTGACGTTCGTCTACACCGGGTCTCGACCCACAGCAGCCGGTGGTCCACTAAAGGAGCGGTCATTCCGGAGCCGAGCCATGGCCACGACGGCCGTGGTTGCCATGAGCCCCAGACACATGAGCGCTTGCCGATCTGGCACCCGTCGGTGACGAAGCCTGCATCAGTTCGTTCAGGATGCCGCATTGCCCTGCGTCTCGCAGGCCGACGCACTGTTCGCGCAGCGCCTTGAGCTGCTTCTCCAGCTGGCGCAGCTCACGGATACGGGTGGCGACATGCCCGATGTGCTCGTCGAGCAACGCGTTGACCTCACCGCACTCGGCCTGCGGCTCGTCTTTGAACCGCAGCAGCACGCGGATCTCGTCCAGCGTCATGTCCAGCGACCGGCAATGCCGCACGAAGGCCAGCCGCTCGACGTGCTCGGGCCCGTAGATGCGGTAGTTGCCTTCGCTGCGCGGTGCCTGCGGCAGCAGGCCCTCGCGTTCGTAGTAGCGGATGGTCTCGACCTGGGTCTGTGCTGCCAGGGCCAGTTCACCGATCTTGATGGCCGTGTCCCTCTTCAGCTTGCCGCCCTGGGCTGCAGGGCGATGACCGCCATGCCGGCGAGGCAGATGGCGCCACCGACGAGGTCCCATCGGGTCGGCACGACGCCATCGACGCGCCACAGCCAGAGCAGCGCGACGACGACATAGACGCCGCCATAGGCTGCATAAGTGCGGCCCGCAGCGCTGGGATGCAGGGTCAACAGCCACGCAAATGCTGCCAGCGACGCCGCCGCCGGCACCAGCCACCAGATCGGGCGGCCCTGCGTCAGCACCAGCCAGGGCAGGTAGCAGCCGACGATCTCGGCGACTGCGGTGACGAAGAACAGTCCTGTGACGCGAAGGAAGTCGAACATGGGTCGGGGTTCTCGAGGTGCGCGGAGTGACGGCCAACGAATCGCAGCATAGCCGCTTGACTCTGGAGCGGCTACAGGGTTTCAAATGCAGACATCGACACCCGAAAGCCCCCAATGAGTGACTCCTGCTGCAGCCACGGATGCGCCGCCCCACCCGCCAGCCAGAGCCCGCGCTACCGCCGCGTGCTGTGGGCGGCCCTGTTCATCAACGCAGCGATGTTCGGCATCGAACTCGCTGGCGGCCTGCAGGCCGGCTCGGTCTCGCTGCTGGCAGACGCGGTCGACTTCTTCGGCGACGCGGCTAACTACGGCATCTCGCTGCTGGTGCTGGGCATGGCGCTGACCTGGCGCGCGCGGGCCGCGCTCTTCAAGGGCCTGACCATGGGCGCCTTCGGTCTGTTTGTGCTCGGCCGGGCCGCTTGGTCGGCCGCCGCTGGCACCGTGCCCGAGCCGGTGACGATGGGCGCGATCGGCGCCCTGGCGCTGGTGGCCAACGTGTCGGTGGCCGCGATGCTCTACGCCTGGCGCGAGGGCGACGCCAACATGCGCTCGGTGTGGCTGTGCAGCCGCAACGACGCCATCGGCAACCTGGCGGTGATGGCCGCCGCGCTGGGCGTTTTCGGCACCGGCAGCGGCTGGCCCGACCTGGCCGTCGCCGCGGTCATGGGAGTTCTGGCGCTGACCGCCGCGCGCTCCGTCATCCAGCAGGCCTGGGCAGAACTGCGCCCCGTCCCGGCGCACGCTTGAGAGGAAGAAGATCATGTCCGACGCCATGCACCCCTTGTTGGCAGCATCGCCGCTGCTGGATATTCACCACCCGGACATCGAGTCCCTGGTCGCCAGCCGCGGCTGGCGAAACCTCAGCCCCTACGACCGCATCGGCGCCGTCTACGACTTCGTCCGCAACGAGATCGCCTTCGGCTACAACGAAGGCGACGAACTGCCGGCATCCCGGGTGCTGGCCGACGGCATCGGCCAGTGCAACACCAAGAGCACGCTGCTGATGGCCTTGCTGCGCGCGGTGGGCATCCCCTGCCGCTTCCACGGCTTCACCATCGACAAGCCGCTGCAGAAGGGCGCGATCACCGGCCTGGCCTACTGGCTGGCCCCGCAACGCATCATTCACAGCTGGGTCGAGGTCAGCCTGGAAGGCCGCTGGATCGCGCTGGAAGGCTTCATCCTCGATGCGCCCTATCTGTCCAGCCTGCAGCGGCGTTTCCCGCAGGCACGGCGCTTCTGCGGCTACGGCGCCGCCACCCCCGACCTGTCGGCGCCGGGCGTCGAGTGGCGCGGCGAGGACACCTACATCCAGAAGGAAGGGATCGCCGACGACTTCGGCATCTTCGAATGCCCAGACGCCTTCTACGCGCGCCACGGCTCCAACCTCTCGGGACTCAAGCGCTGGCTGTACGAGCGCGTCATCCGCCACCGCATGAACCGCAACGTCGCGCGCGTCCGCGCCTCGCGGTGGTGAAACCCCACAGCCCGGTCGCCTTGGAGGCGACGAGGCCAACCCTGTAGCCGCTAGACTCTTGCCCGTGCGTCGAATCCTCGCCATCGTCCTGCTTGCCCTTCTGCCTTTTCAGTTCACTTGGGCGGCCGTAGCTTCGTATTGCGGACACGAGACCCAGGCCGCAGTCAAGCACTTCGGGCACCACGAGCACGAGCACCATGCGGACGTGGGCGGCGACGCCGAGCCGGATGCGGATCTGGCTGCAAACGCCGATGTCCAGGGCGACAAGGCGCCCGGCGCCATGGACCTGGACTGCGGCCACTGTCACGGCACTTGCAGCGCGATGTTGACGCTGCCGTCGGCTCTGCCCGGCTTGCTCTCGGCGGCGCACTCCAGCGCCATCCTCGACGAAGCCGAAGGCGCATACGCGCCGACCCGACCCGAACGCCCTCAGTGGCTGCCCCTCGCCTGATCGGCGAGGCGGGTCTCTTCCTTCTCTGAAGCCCGTTCGCGCCTGAGTGCTTGCCGCAGTCTGCGGCCGCCACCGGGCACGACGCGACCCCTGTGTCGCCGCTTGCCGATCTCCCGTGAGTTGTTATCAACACTGGAGCATCGAATGACAGCAACGTATCGAACGAGGGACTGGCGGCCAAGCTGCTGCTGGCCCAAACCGGTAGCCGCAGGCAACGCAACCAAAGAGACTCAGGCCGCCGGGACGGCGGCGACGCCTCTGGCCGGGCGAAGCGCCCTCAGCGCGGCAAGTCTGCGCGTCGGATCGCACCAAAGGCACTGTGCAGAAGCAGAACGACATCCACCAGCAGCGCCGTTGTCCCCGGAGGCATGTGGGCGCCGCAAAACGCAAGCGGCGAGGTGGCCCGACAACAGGCCAGGTTCGCCGCGCCCCGAGATCCTCGACCGATCAGCCAGCAGTCGATTCCAGGCGTGCCCGCCGCGCTTCAGGGGATTCGTTGCGCATCTCGTTGATGACTTCCTGACGCGTCTTGCCCGGACCGGTGCTCTTGACGGGCAGGGGTGCGTTGCGCTGCATCAGCGCGAGCGTGCCGTCCTTTCGGGCGGCATCGAGTTCAGCCAGCACCTCGGCGCGCGTCTTGCCGTTCTTGGCGTGATCCGGGTGGTACGTCAATCCGGCTTCGCCGCCGGCAGCGTGGTACAGCGACGTGGCCTGCGACAGGCCTGGCAGAGCGATGGCGGTGATGACGGCAACGGTGGCGAACGCAAACTTGAACGAGCTCATGGTGTCCATTCCTTGGTTGGGAAGTTCCCGCAAGCAACCTGCAGCGGGATGCCTGACGGCATGAGCAGTAATCTAAAAATCGCGCTCCAACAGAGACAGGTCCGGCAGATGACAGTTCGGACAGGTTGTTGGCCGGGTCTCACGGAGGGCAGCGCGCAATGAAGCTGCTGGTGATCGAAGACGAGGTCAAGCTGGCCGATTACCTGCGCAAGGGACTGACGGAAGAGGGATTCGTGGTGGACGTTGCGCACAACGGTGTCGACGGCCTTCACCTCGCCATGGAGTCCGACTACGAGCTGCTGGTGCTGGACGGCATGTTGCCCGGCATTGATGGCCTGAGCCTGCTTACCGCCCTGCGGCAGAGCAAGCAGACGCCGGTGCTGATGTTGACCGCCCGCGTGCGCGTCGAGGATCGGGTGCGCGGCCTGCAGAGCGGTGCTGACGACTACCTCATCAAACCCTTCGCGTTCTCTGAACTGCTGGCGCGCATCCAGGGTTTGCTGCGGCGCGCCGGCCCAGCCCGCGCCC
>JAIXZR010000099.1 GCA_027489455.1 Rubrivivax sp.
CGGCGGGTGTGGCCGCACATCGCCACCTTGCCGCTGGCCTGGGCAGCTTCGACCACGGCCTGCCCTTCGGCCAGCACGTCGCACAAGGGGATCTCCACCTGCACATGCTTGCCCGCCGCCAGGCAGGCCAGCGTCTGGCTGGCGTGCAGCTGCGTGGGCGTGACCAGGATCACCGCGTCCACCTCGCGGATGGCCAGGCTGTCTTCCAGCTGCGTGCTGACGTGCGGGATGCCGTACTTCGCCGCCACCTCCTGCGTCTTGGCCAGGTCGCGGCTGACGAGCGACACGACCTGCACGTCGGGGATGCGCTGCATCGCGTCCAGGTGCTTGATGCCGAAGGCGCCCGCACCGGCCAGGGCCACTTTGATGGTCATGTGTTTTCCAGGATCAGATGGCCGACGGCCGTGTTGCTGGCGGGCACGTGATAGAAGCGATGCTTCACGACGGGCGCGTTGTCGCTCATGGCGCCACGGGCGATGAGCCACATCACCAGTTCGATGCCTTCGCTGCCGGCTTCGCGCACGTAGTCGATGTGCGGCACCTGGGCCAGGGCTTCGGGTTCGCTGATCAGGCGGTCCAGGAAGCGGTTGTCCCATTCGCGGTTGATCAGCCCCGCGCGCGGGCCCTGCAGTTGATGGCTCATGCCGCCCGTGCCCCAGATCTGCACGTTCAGCGGTTCGTCGTAGCTCTCCACCGCCTTGCGGATGGCGCGGCCCAGGTTGAAGCAGCGCCGCCCGCTGGGCACCGGGTACTGCACCACGTTCACGGCAAACGGGATCACCGGGCAGGGCCAGGCGAAGGCCTCCTTGGGCGGCTGGCCGCACATCAGCGACAGCGGCACCGTCAGGCCATGGTCCACGTCCATGCGGTTGACGATGGTCAGGTCGAAGTCGTCCTGGATCACGCTGTGCGCGATGTGCGCGGCCAGTTCCGGATGGCCCTGCACGGCGGGCACCGGCCGCGGGCCCCAGCCTTCGTCGGCGGGCTGGTAGCGGGCGGCCGTGCCGATGGCGAAGGTGGGGATCAGATCCAGGCTGAAGGCCGTGGCGTGGTCGTTGTAGACCAGGAAGATCACGTCGGGCCGGTTGTCGCGCAGCCATTGCTTCGACGACTCGTAGCCGGCGAACAGCGGCTGCCAGTAGGGTTCGTGCGTCTTGCCCTGGTCGATGGCCGCGCCAATGGCCGGCACATGGCTGGTGTACACGGAGGCGGTGATGCGCGCCGATGTGCGTTCCATCAGCTTCTCCCCCACATCGGGTCACGCCCGCCGGCCACCATCATGGCGCGGTAGGCCTCTTCGCTCATGCCCGTCATGCTGCCGGCCATCTGCTGGAAGCTCCTGCCGTCGGTGGCACCGATCTTGGCCAGGAAGTAGATGTTGCCGCCCAGGGCGATGCAGCGGTTCAGGTCGCGGGCCAGCACGGCCTGCTTCTGGTCTTCGGACATGGCCCATTCGTCCAGGTAGGCGCGTTCGCCGGCCTTGAAGCGCGCGCGGTTCTCGGCCTTCATCAGGCTCATGCAGAACTGGTTCAGCCAATAGCCCTTGCGGCTTTGCTCGGCGTCGAAGATGGTGGTCCCTGGGATGTCCAGGTAGGGTTTGTCGAGCGCCATGCTCAGGTCTCCTCCGGCCAGTAAAGGCGCATGGGGTTCGTCACCAGCAGCCGGCGTTGCAGCTCCGGCGTCACCGCGATGTGCGGGATGAAGTCCACCAGCAAGCCATCGTCGGGCATGTGGTCCTTCAGGTTGGGGTGCGGCCAGTCGGTACCCCAGAGCACGCGGTCGGGGAACTGCTCGACGATGCGGCGGGCGAAGGGGACGACGTCCCGATACGCGGCCTGTTCACCGTTCAACGCCTTGGGGCCCCCCAGGCTCAGCCGTTCGGGGCAGCTGACCTTGCTCCAGACGTTCGGGTACTCGCGCATGAAGCGCTCGAACAGCGCGAACTGCGGGCCGTCCACCGGCAGGCTCACGTCGGGCCGGCCCATGTGGTCCACCACCACGGTAGTGGGCAGGGCCGTGAAGAAGTCCCACAGCTCGGGCAGGTCCACGGCCTCGAAGTAGATGACGACATGCCAGCCCAGCGGGGCGATGCGGCTGGCGATTTCCATCAGCTCATCCCGGGGCGTGAAGTCCACCAGGCGCTTGACGAAATTGAAGCGCACCCCCCGCACGCCGGCCGCGTGCAGGGCCTGCAGCTCGGCATCGCTGATGCTGCGCCGCACGGTGGCCACGCCGCGCGCACGGCCGCCGCTGGCGATGCAGGCGTCCACCAGCGCGCGGTTGTCGGCGCCGTGGCAGGTGGCCTGCACGATGACGTTGCGTGCAAAGCCCAGGTGGTCGCGCAGCGCGGCCAGCTGTGCCTTGCTGGCGTCGCAGGGCGTGTACTTGCGCTCGGGGGCGTAGGGAAACTCAGCGCCCGGGCCGAAGACGTGGCAGTGCGCGTCCACGCTGCCGGGTGGCAGCGCAAAGCGCGGGCGGCTGGGGCCGTCGAACCAGTCCAGCCAGCCGGCGGTCTTGGTGAAGTCACCCGTGGTGGCTTGGCTCATTGGGCTTCGTCCTTCTTCGGGGAATGCGCTTGCGCCAGCAGCCGGTCCGCTTCCTGGCGCCAGTCGGCGCTGCGCGCGAAGCCCGGGCTGCCGCGTTCGCCAAACACGCCGGCGTCGGCCAGGTCGGCCACCCAGGCTTGGCGTTCGGCGGTGCCGGCGGCCGACCAGGGTTGCAGGCCGGCTTCGCGCACGGTCTGCGCCACTTCGCGCACTTCTTCGCTGCGGCGGCGGCCGTGTTCGATGACGCGCTGGAAGAAGTAGGTGGCCTGCTTTTCCCAGTCGATGCCGGGGAAGGTTTCCACCAGCGAGGCGATCAGCGCGTCTTCCACACCGTAGTGGCGCGCTGTCGTGAAGCTCTCGATGACCATGGCTTCCAGGCCCTTGATCATCACGCTGCGGCTCATCTTGGTGGCGCTGGCCACGCCCAGGCGAACGCTGGCCACGCGCGCCGCAAAGCCGATGGCGTTCAAGGGTTCCCGCAGGGCCTCTGCGTGCGGCCCGCCCAGCAGCAGCGGCACGCGGCTGCGGTAAGGCGGCACGCTGGTCATCACCGCGCCTTCCACGTAGCGGCCGCCAGCGGCGTCCACCACCGCTGCAGCGCGCTGCTTGGCGCCGGGGGATGCGCTGTTGAAGTCCAGGAAGAAAGCGCCCGCGCCGATGGCCGGGGCGCAGGCTTCGGCCACGGCCACGGTCTGGCTGGCCGTCACCGCCGACATCACCAGCCCGGCACCATCGACCGCCTGCGCCGTGCTGGCCACGAGGCGCACGCCGTGCTGCGCCGCGTGTGCCTGCATCGCCGCCGTGGCGCGGATGTCGAAGGCCGCCACGGCCAGGCCCTGCGCGCGCAGGTCTTCGGCCAGGATGCGGCCGACTTCCCCATAGCCGACGAGTGCGACGCTGGCGATGGCTTCGAAGTGCGACATGCGGCGCTTCAGTCCAGGCTGGCCTTGGCGCGGCGCACCACGTCGCCCAGCTTCAGCGTCTCGGCCGCGATGAAGGCCGCGAACTGCTCGCGCGTCACCGGGAAGGGCTCGTAGCCGACGGTGGCGTAGCGTTCCTTCACGTCGGGCTCGGCCAGCGCGGCTTCGATGTCGCGCTGGATCTTGTCCGTCACCGCCTTGGGCAGGCCGCGCGGTGCGGCGATCGCCGTCCAGCCCTGCATCTCGTAGCCGGCCGGGCCGCCGCTTTCGCTGACGGTGGGGATGTCCGGGAAGGCTGCCAGCCGCTTGGGCGCGGTGACGCCGATGAATCGCACCCGGCCGGCGCGCTGCATCGGGCCGGCGCTGGCCAGCGTGCCCAGCGACCAGTTCAGCTCACCGGTGGCCACGGCCGTGTAGAGCATCGACACTTCCTTGTAGATGACGTGCTGCATCTGCGTGCCCGTCATGCTTTCCAGCAACGCCGACCCCAGGTGCACCGGGTTGCCCACGCTCCACGAGCCGTAGTTCAGCACCGTGGGGCGCGCCTTGGCGTCGGCCAGGATGTCGCCCACGGTCTTGTAGGGGCTGGCCGTGGGCACGGCCACGAAGAAGTAGGTGCGGAACAGCGGCAGCAGGGGCTCGAAATCCTTCGCCGGGTCGTAGGGCAGCTTCTTGAACAGGCTGGGGTAGGCCGCCAGGTGCACGTTGTCCAGCTGGATCAGGTCGTGGCCATCGGTCTCGCCGCGCTTGAACGCGTCGATGGCGATGAAGCCATTGCCGCCGGGCTTGTTCTCCACGATCACCGGCTTGCCCCACTTCTTCTGCAGCTTGTCGGCCACCAGCCGCAGCACGGTTTCCGGCCCGGCCCCGGGCGGGAAGGGCGTGATGATGCGCACGGGCTTGGTGGGCCATTCCTGCGCGTGGGCGCCCGTGGCGGCCAGCAGGGCCAAGGCCAGGGCCGTGAGGCTGCGGCGGGTGATGAACATGGGGTCGGTCTCCGTTGTGGGTGGTTGTGAGTGACGGCCTGAGGCGGCTTCAATCGATGTAGCGCAGCCCAGCCTTGGCCAGCGGTTCGCGCATGGCGTACATGTCCAGGCCCAGCACGCCAGCGGCCAGCTTGGCGCGCTTGTCGGCTTCCAGGGCTTCGCGCCTGGCGGCGGCTTCCAGCGTCTTGCCGGCCGTGGCGGCGGGTACCACCACCACGCCGTCGTCGTCGGCCACGATCACGTCACCCGGCGTCACGTAGGCGCCCGCGCAAACCACGGGGATGTTGACCGAGCCCAGCGTGGCCTTGATCGTGCCCTTGCTGCTGATCGCGCGGCTCCACACCGGGAAGCCCATGGCTTGCAGGTCACGCACGTCGCGGCAGCCACCGTCGATCACCAAACCGCGCGCGCCGCGCGCCTGGAAGGACGTGGCCAGCAGGTCGCCGAAGAAGCCGTCGGTGCATTCGGCCGTAACGGCCGCCACCACGATGTCGCCAGGCTGAATCTGCTCGGCCACCACATGCATCATCCAGTTGTCACCCGGTTGCAGCAGCACCGTGACGGCCGTGCCCGAGACGCGCGCGCCGGGGTAGATGGGCCGGATGCCCGGCTTCAACAGGCCGACGCGGCCTTGCGCTTCGTGCACCGTGGCGCTGCCGAAGGCGCCCAGGCCATCGGCGGCCGTGCGTTCGGCGCGCTGGATGTTGCGATAGACCACGCCCAGTTCGAACATCTCATTGCCCTTTGCGTTTGAGCGCGGCGTCCAGCCGCGGGTAGACGCGGCGCGCGTTGCCTTCGTAGATCTGCTGCTTCTGCGCCGGGCTCAGCTGCGTGCTGGCCTCGATGTACCGCTTGGTGTCGTCGAAGTAGAAGCCGGTCTCCGGGTCGATGCCGCGCACGGCGCCGATCATTTCGCTGGCGAACAGGATGTTGTCCACCGGGATCACCTTCGTCAGCAGGTCGATGCCCGGCTGGTGGTAGACGCAGGTGTCGAAGAAGATGTTCTTCAGCAGGTGGTCCTGCAGCAGCGGCTTCTTCAGCTCCTGCGCCAGGCCGCGGAAGCGGCCCCAGTGGTAGGGCACGGCGCCGCCGCCGTGCGGGATGACGAACTTCAGCGTCGGGAAGTCCTTGAACAGATCGCTGGTGAGGCACTGCATGAAGGCCGTGGTGTCGGCGTTCAGGTAGTGCGCGCCCGTGGTGTGGAAGCAGGCGTTGCAGCTGGTGCTGACATGCACCATGGCCGGGATGTCGTACTCCACCATCTTCTCGTAGATGGGGTACCAGTGCCGGTCGCTCAGCGGCGGGCTGGTCCAGTGGCCGCCGGACGGGTCGGGGTTCAGGTTGATGGCCACGTTGCCGTACTGCTCCACGCACTTCACCAGTTCGGGGATGCAGGTGGCCGGGTCCACGCCCGGGCTCTGCGGCAGCATCGCCGCGGGGATGAAGTGGTCGGGGAACAGCTGGCTGACGCGGTAGCACAGCTCGTTGC
>JAIXZR010000134.1 GCA_027489455.1 Rubrivivax sp.
AGCGGGCCCATGTCGCTGACGGTGGCGCGCACCGGGTGGCCGGCCTTGCCGAAGACGTCCCACAGCGTGGCCGGGCAGTGCGCGCTTTCGGGTGTGGGCAGGCCGCGTTCGGCCAGGATGCCGGCCAGCTTGGGGCTGATGCTGCCGGCCTGGGTGATGCCGGTCAGGTCGCCCTTCACGTCGGCCATGAAGACGGGCACGCCGATCTTGCTGAAGCCTTCGGCCAGGGTCTGCAGCGTGATGGTCTTGCCGGTGCCGGTGGCGCCGGTGACGAGGCCGTGGCGGTTGGCCAGGGCGGGCAGCAGTTCGCACTGGACGGTGCCGTGCTGGGCGACGAGGATGGGCTCGGGCATCGGGGGGCTCCAGAAGGCAGACACACCAGAAGCGCCGGAAAACGGGCTGAACCGGCGCGGTGCGGGAAGTCTAGCGGCGGGCCCGGTATCGTCGCTGGCGTGAGCCTGCCGCCGCCCCCTGAAACCATGCCCGCCCTGAATGCGACCGAGCGCCGCCGCTGGGTGACACCGGAACCGCTGAACGTGGCCCCTGCGCTGGTGGGGCTGCCCCTGGCCACGCCCTGGCGCCGCGCCCTGGCCATGCTGGTGGATCTGGCGGTGGTGGGCCTGGTGGCTGAATCGGGCGACCTGTGGCTCTTCGCCGGCCTGGCGCTGGTGGTGGTGCAGCTGCGCCATCCGCGCCACGGCCAGCAGGTCCGCCGCCGCCTGGGCTGGCTGCTGGCGGCGTTGCTGGTCTGGCTGGCGGCCAGCCAGGCCTGGCAGCTGTGGCACAGCCCGGGGCGCGAGCGGGCTGCGGCAGCGATCGAGGCCGATCTGAAGGCCGACCTGAAGGCCGGGAGCGCCGCCGCCAGCGCGCCTGTCAGTGCCAGCGCTGCCGAAAGGCGTGGCGCCGACGACGATCTGGTCGAAGCCGAGGCGCGCATCGCAGCGCTGGAAGACCAGCTGGAGGCCGCGCGCGACGCCCGGCCGAAGACCGTGCGCGAGCAGGCCGAAGACCTGCTGGACGCCGTGGCCAGCCGCTTCGGCTGGGGCATCGTCTACTTCTCGCTGCTGCCGGCGTGGTGGGGCGGGCAGACGCTGGGCAAGCGGGCGCTGCGCCTGCGCGTGCTGCAGCTCACCGGGCAGCCGGTGACGGTGATGACCAGCCTCAAGCGCTACGGTGGCTATGCCGCCGGCCTGGCCACGGGCGGCCTGGGCTTTGCGCAAATCTTCTGGGACCCCAACCGCCAGGGCCTGCAGGACAAGGCCGCGCACACGGTGGTGGTGGACCTGCAGGCGCCGGCCCGGCCGCAGGCGGCCCTGCCGGCCGCGGGCGAACCAGGGGCCAGCGCATGAGGCTGCTGGATGCCCTGGCCCGGCTGTGCGCGGTGCTGGCCGGCCTGCTGCTGACGGCCATCACGCTGATGACCTGTGTCAGCCTGGTGGGCCGCAACACCACGGGCTGGACGATCGTGGGTGATTTCGAGATCTCCGGCTTCGCCGCCGGCGCGGCGATCGCGCTGTTCCTGCCGCTGTGCCAGCTGCGGCGCGGCAACATCATCGTGGACTTCTTCACCACCGGCGCTGCGGCCCGCACGCAACAGCGGCTGGACCGTCTGGGCGCCGGGCTGCTGGCGCTGGTGATGGCGTTGCTGGCCTGGCGCACCGCGCTGGGCGGCCTGAGCGCCTGGCAGTCACAGGCCGGGTCGATGATGCTGGGCGTGCCCGAATGGTGGGTCTATGGCGCCATGGTGCCGGCGCTGGCGCTGACGGCATGGATCGCCGCCGTGCAGGCCGTGCGCGGCTTCGGCCCCGCAGGGGGCGGGGCCCCGGCATGACGCCCATCGCGCTGGTGGTGCTGATCTTCGCCACCATGCTGGTGCTGATGGCCGTGCGCGTGCCGATCGCCGTGGCGATGTTCTGCGCTGGCGCTGGCGGCTACCTGCTGCAGGCGGGCTGGGGGCCGCTGGGGGGCTTCCTCAACACCCAGGCCTTCGCCCGTTTTGCCAGCTACGACCTGAGCGTGATCCCGCTGTTCATCCTGATGGGCCACTTCGCCACCCAGGGCGGGCTGTCGCGCGCGCTGTTCGCCTTTGCCGCAGCGGTGATGGCGCGCTTTAAGGGCGGGCTGGCGATGGCCGCCGTGCTGGCCTGCGCGGCCTTCGGGGCGATCTGCGGGTCTTCGGTGGCCACCGCCGCCACCATCACGCAGGTGGCACTGCCCGAGATGCGCAAGCACGGCTATTCCGGCCGGCTGGCCACCGGCACGCTGGCTGCGGGCGGCACGCTGGGCATCCTGATCCCGCCTTCGGTGCCGCTGGTCATCTACGCCATCCTCACCGAGCAGAACATCGCCAAGCTCTTCGCCGCGGCCATGGTGCCGGGGCTGATCGCAGTGCTGGGCTACATGCTGGCGATTGCGCTCTACGTACGCCTGGTGCCTGGCCATGCACCCGAACAGGCGGCGGTGCCAGCGGTGACGCTGCAGGCGTTGGCAGGCATCCTGCCGATTGCCGCCGTCTTCCTCGTCGTCTTCGGCGGCATCTACGGCGGCCTGTTCTCGCCCACCGAAGGCGCGGCCGTGGGCGCGGCGGCCACCTTCATGGCGGCGCTGGCCAAGGGCGAGATGAACTGGGCGAAGTTCAAGGACTGCTTCTACGCCACGGCCGTGTCATCGGCCATGATCTTCATGATCTTCCTCGGCGCCGATCTGATGAACGCCGCGCTGGCGCTGACGCAGGTGCCCGCACAGCTGGCAACGCTGGTGCAGGGCCTGGGCTGGCCGCCGCTGGCCGTGGTGGGCGGGATCCTGCTGCTGTACGTGGTGCTGGGCGCGGTGATGGACGAGCTGAGCATGATCCTGCTCACGATCCCGATCTTCTTCCCTGCCGTCGTCGGGCTGGACTTCGGGCTGCCGCGCGAAAGCGTGGCGTTGTGGTTCGGCGTGATGGTGCTGATGACGGTGGGCTTCGGCCTGCTGGCGCCGCCCGTGGGGCTGAATGTCTACGTCGTCAATGGCCTGGCCGGCGACGTGCCGATCGCCGAAAGCTACCGCGGCGTGTTGCCCTTCCTGGCCAGCGACGTGCTGCGCACACTGCTGCTGCTGTTCTTCCCGGCGCTGTCGCTGTGGCTTGTGCAGTTCGTGGGCTGATGGGCGCTGGCCTGCGGCACCTCACGGCGCCAGGAAGGCCTGCACGGCCGGCAGGCCGGCCGCCGGGTCTTCCTCGTGCGGCACATGCCCCAGGCCGGGCAGCACCACCAGGCGGGCGGCGGCAGCCGGGGGCAGGGCGCGCAGGTAGTCCTGCGCGTTGGCCACGGGGATCATCGCGTCGCGTTCGCCCCAGACCAGCAGCGTAGGTGCCCGCACGCGTGCCAGCTGCGGGCTCGGGTCCTGCAGGCGCAGCTGCTGCAGCCGGTCGATGATGGCGCTGCGCACGCCGGGCGCCAGCAGCAACTGGTGATAGCGGGTGACGGTGTCCTCGGTCAGCCGCGCCGCATCGCCATAAGCCGGCGCCAGGCCGGCGCGCAGCATCGCGCGCGGCAGCAAATGCGGCAGCAGCTGCGCCATCAGGCCCACGTCGGGCGGCTTGCCGTATTCGAAGCCGGGGCTTTCGAAGCCATCGGGCGCCACCAGCACCAGGCGGTGCACGCGCTCGGGGTGCTCGGCGGCCAGCCGCCAGGCCAGGCGGCCGCCCATCGAGTGGCCCACGACGCTGGCCTGCGGCAGGCCCAGCACGTCCATCAGCGCCAGCAGCTGCTGCAGGGCATGCGCGTCGTCGTAGAGGCGCGCGGGGTCGGGCGCGCTCAGGCCGGCGCCGGGCAGATCGATGCGCACCACGCGGTGCGTGGCCTGCAGGCCCTGGGCCCAGGCTTCCCAGGTGTGCAGGCTGCTGCCGAAGCCGTGCAGCAGCAGCACCGCCGGCGCTGTCGTGGCGCCAGCAGCGGGGCCGGTGTCGCGCACATGCCAGCGCAGGCCCGCAGCGTCGACGAAGCGGCTGGGCGGTGGCGCCCAGCGGGCTTCCAGGTCGGCACGCGGCAGGTCGGGCGTCCAGGCCCAGCCGGCGCCCAGCAGCAGGGCCAGCAGCAAAAGGGTGGCCACGATGGCGGTCTTTCTTCGGGCGGGGCGGGGTGGCATCGGGGCTGATTCTGGCGGCCTTACCATCGCAGCCCCACAGAAGGCCCACCATCATGCAACGTCGATCTTTCGTCCAGGGTGCCGCCGCAGCTGCCGTGCTGGGCGTGCCGCA
>JAIXZR010000118.1 GCA_027489455.1 Rubrivivax sp.
AGCGTGCCCACCGACTCGTTCATGATCTCGGCCAGCAGCAGCAGCACCAGGCTGGGCGGGATGATCTGCCCCAAGGTGCCACTGGCGCAGATGGTGCCGGCGGCCAGCGCGTGGTCGTACTTGTATTTCATCAGCGTGGGCAGCGCGATCACGCCCAGCAGCACGATGGTGGCGCCGACGATGCCGGTGGTGGCGCCCATGATCACGCCGAAGATGATGATGCCCACGCCCATGCCGCCGGGAACGCGGCCGGCGATGTGGCCGATGACCTCCAGCATGTCCTGCCCCAGGCGCGACTTCTCGAGCATCACGCCCATGAAGACGAACATCGGCAGCGCCAGCAGCGACTGATCGGTGGCCACGCCGTAGATGCGCGCGGGCAGCAGGTTGAAAAGGCTCTCGCCGAAACCGATGAAGCCGAAGACGATGCCGGTGACGGCTGCGGCGTAAGCCACGGGCACGCCGATGAGCAGCACCACCACGAAGGCCACCAGCATGGCCAGGGCCAGGAGTTCAAGTCCCATTCGATGCCCCAGGGGTCCCCAGCGCAGGAACGCGCCCGGCCAGTTGCGCACCCGTGCGCACGATGATGCTGACGGCCGTGATGGCCAGCAGCGCGTAACCCGAGACCACCAGCGACTTCACGGCCCAGCGCCAGGGCAGTCCGCCGGGGTCAGGCGAAATCTCGGCCAGCGACCAGGAATAGGCTGCGAACTTCCAGCCCAGGAAGCACACGAACAGCGAGAAGGGCAGCATCACCAGGACGGCCGTGAGGAACTCGATCCACAGCTTGGTGCGCGCGCTGTAGTGCTGGTAGAAGATGTCGACGCGCACCTGGGACCCGCGCAGCTGCATGTGCGAGATGCCCCACAGCGCCACCACCGCCAGCAGGTGCCATTCCAGTTCCTGCAGCCACACCGTGCTGGCGTTGAAGAAGTAGCGCGACAGCGTGTTGCCGCTGATCAGCAGCACCATCGCCAGCGTCAGCCAGGCGGTGAAGCCGCCGACGCGGTCGATCAGCCAATCAGCAGCGTCGGCCGCACCGGCAAGAAGCTTCATCCGCGCCGTCATCCCCGGGATTTGGCCAGGAAGGTCTCGTCGCTGATCTCCGACCAGCGGTCGTGCTTTCGCTTGAACGTGAAGAAGGAGTCGTGCACCTTCTTCGTCATCGCGTCCTTGGCGGCGGCCTCGTTCAGCACATCGGTGGTGGTCTTGCGCAGGGCGTTCACGACCTCGTCGGGCAACTGGCGCACGATGACCTTGTCGCGGTTGACGAGCTGGTCCAGCGCATCGGCGTTGCGTGCCTCCAGCAGGAACAGCCCCTCCTGGTTGGTGGCGTCGGCAGCGGCGCGCACCATCTCCTTCAGGTCGGCCGGCAAGGCGTCCCAGATCTTGCGCTGCATGACGATTTCGCTGACGGTGCTGGGCTCGTGCCAGCCGCTGGCGTAGTAGTTCTTGGCGGCGTTCTGCAGGCCCAGGCGGGCATCGAGGAAGGGGCCGACGAACTCGGCCGCGTCGATGACGCCACGCTCCAGCGCCGGGAAGATCTCGCCGCCCGGCAACTGCCGAACTTCCACGCCCTGCGCGGCATAGATGCGCCCGGCCAGGCCCGGAATGCGCATCTTCAAGCCCTTCAGGTCGGCCAGGCCCTTGATCTCTTTCTTGAACCAGCCCGTCATCTGCACGCCAGAACAGCCGGCCGCAAAAGGCATCACGTTCAGCGGCTTGTAGACCTCTTCCCAGAGCTGGTTGCCGCCGCCGAACTGCAGCCAAGCGTAGTGGCCCTGGAAGCTCATGCCAAAGGGCACGGTGGCGAAGTACTGCGCCGCGAAAGTCTTGCCCGACCAGAAGTACGACACGCCGTGATTGAGCTCGACCGTGCCGCTGGAAACGGCATCGAAGCCTTCGAAGGCCGGCAGCAGTTCGCCGGCGGCGAAGATCTGGATCTTGATGCGGCCGCCGGACATCTTGTCGCAGCGCTCGGCAAAGGCCTGCGCGCTGCCGGGGCCCACTTGGTAGAACGGCAGGCCGGCCGGCCAGGTGGTCGTCATGCGCCAGCGGTAGGTCTGCTGCGCGTGCACGACGGCGGGTGCGGCCAGTGCGGCGCCAGCCAGGCCGGCCGTGCCGATCTTCAGTGCCGCGCGCCGGCGCGACAAAAGGTGGTGGTCTGTCACGAGAACTCCAATGGATTGAGAAAAGCAATGCCGCGCGCCAAGCACCCCGCCAAGTTGAGCTGCACGGCGCCAGCCGTGCCAGCTCGAACGCGGCGAGATAGGCCGGCGCGCAGCGTCCGGCCTATCAGTTAGTAGGTCTTGTAGGGCAGGAACTTGCCGCTCATCGTGATGGCCACGCGGTCACCCGCGGCGTTCGGTTCACGCTGCAGGTCCATCTTGAAATCGATGGCCGACATGATCCCGTCGCCGAACTCTTCGTGGATCAGTTCCTTGAAGGTCGTGCCGTACACGCTGACCAGTTCGTAGAAGCGGTAGATCAGCGGATCGGTGGGCACGCTGGTGGGCAGGCTGCCCTTGTAGGGCACGACCATCAGCCACTTCTTTTCTTCAGCCGTCAGGCCGAAGATCTCGCCCACGATGCTGGCCTGCTGCTCGGTCAGCGTCATCTGGCCCAGGCAAGCAGCGGTGACCCATTCCTTGCTCAGGCCCACCTGCTGCGCCACGTCGGCCCACTTGATGCCCTTGCTGACCTTGGCGGTGATGATCTTCTCGGTGACGTCGATGCGGCTCATGCGATTCTCCTCAGGGGGATGGGTTCGACCACGGGGGGCCGGGGTTCGGGTTCGGGTTCCGGCGCCAGACCGGGCGTGACGACCAAGGGCTGCGCCGGCGCGCGGCCGTGCGACAAGTCCTTGCTGCGGGCCACCAGGAAGTCCACCAGGTGGTTGCGGATGCGGTAGTACTGCGGGTCGTGGTGCAACGTGGCCCGGGTGCGTGTGCGCGGCATGGTGTTGCGCACGATCTCGGCCACGCGCGCCTGCGGGCCGTTGCTCATCAGCAGGATGCGGTCGGCGAGAAGAATCGCCTCGTCCACGTCGTGCGTGATCATGAACACGGTCTGGTGCGTCTCGGCACAGATGCGCAGCAGTTCGTCCTGGATGGTGCCCCGCGTCAGTGCGTCCAGCGCGCCGAAAGGCTCGTCCAGCAGCAGCATGCGCGGCTGGATGGCAAAGGCCCGCGCAATGCCCACGCGCTGCTTCATGCCGCCACTCAGCGCACTGGGCTTCTTGTCGATGGCAGCACTCAGGCCCACCAGGGCCACGTACTTCTCGACGTGCTCGTCCACCTGCGCACGGCCCCAGTCGGGCCACTTGCTGCGCACCGCAAACGCGATGTTCTTGCGCACGCTCAGCCAGGGCATCAGCGCATGGCCCTGGAACACCACGCCGCGGTCCAGGCTGGGGCCGGCCACTTCGCGGTTGTCCATGAAGACATGGCCCATGGTGGCGGTTTCCAGCCCGGCCAGCACGTTCAGGATGGTCGTCTTGCCGCAGCCGCTGTGGCCGATGATGCAGACGAATTCACCCTGGTGGATGCCGAAGTTGACGCCATCGAACACCGGCTCGGGCGACCCCGGGTAGGCCTTGCCCAGGCCTTCGACCTTCAGGAAGGGTTTGTCGTCAGTCGGCATAGGTCACCGCCTTCTGCAGCTTGGCGAACATCAGGTCCAGCAACATGCCCACCACACCGATGACGAGGATCGCGAAGATCACGTTCGGCAGGCTCAGGTTGTTCCACTCGTTCCAGACGAAGTAGCCGATGCCCGTGCCGCCCACCAGCATTTCCGCGGCCACGATCACCAGCCAGGCGATGCCCATGCTGATGCGCATGCCTGTCAGGATGGTGGGCGCGGCGGCGGGCAGGATCACCTCGAAGGCCTTGCGCAGGTTCGACACTTCCAGCGTGCGCGCCACGTTCAACCATTCCTTGCGCACGCTGGCCACGCCGAAGGCCGTGTTCAGCAGCATCGGCCAGATGCTGCAGATGAAGATGACGAAGATGCCGCTGATGGCGCTGTCCTTGATCGTGTACAGGGCCAGCGGCATCCAGGCCAGGGGCGAGATGGGCTTGAGCACCTGGATGAAAGGATCGAGCGCGCGGTAGATCAGCGGGCTCATGCCGATGACGAAGCCCAGCGGGATGGCCACCAGTGCCGCCAGCAGGTAGCCCAGCCCCACGCGGCCCAGCGAATGCGCCAGCTGCAGGCCCAGGCCCTTGTCGTTGGGGCCGTTGTCGTAGAAGGGCTGGCTCAGGTGCTTCACCGCCACTTCCCCCAGCTGCAGCGGCGTCGGAAAGCCCGACTTCGCTGCCGCAGGCGCCGCGCCGGCCGTGGGGTCCTTGCCCAGCAGCTTGGCGTACTCGATTTCCTCGGCCGTCATGGCCTTGGCGGGCGCGGCCACCGGCGCGCTGCCCATCGTCGCCAGGTGCCAGATGCCCAGCAGCAGGCCCAGCAGCAGCATAGACAGCAGGCCGGCGCGGAAGCCGAGCGTGCGCGTGAGGGCGTTCATCGCAGCGCCTTCAGCTGGCCATGCGGCTGATGGCGAAGCTCTTCGAATAGGCGGCGGCCTTCTCGGGGTCGAAGACCTTGCCCATCACGCTGAACTTCGGGTACGCGCCCTCGGGCACGGGCATGCCCAGGCCCTTCATCATCTTCTTCGCGTCCGTCAGCAGGAAGACCTGTTCGGCGATCTGCTTGTAGTTCACGTCGCCCTTGATGTAGCCCCAGCGCTGCATCTGCGTCAGCATCCACACCGCCATGCTCTGCCAGGGCATGGGGTCGAAGTCGGCGCGGTCGGGCACGTTCTTCACGCCGCCCAGGCCGTCGGCAAAGCGCCCGGTCAGCACCTGGGCCACCACGGTCTCGGGCTGGTTCAAGTACGCGGTGGGCGAGATCACCTTGGCGATCAGTTCGCGGTTGTCGGGCTTGCGCGCCATGGCCGCGGCCGTCAACACCGCGCGGTACAGCGCGGCGAAGGTGTTCGGGTTGGTCTTGATGAATTCGCTGCTGGTGCCGAAGGCGCAGCAGGGGTGGCCGGCCCACAGGTCCTTGGTCAGCAGGTGGATGAAGCCGATCTCCTCGAACACCGCGCGCTGGTTGAAGGGGTCGGGGCCGAGGAAGCCGTCGATGTTGCCGGCGCGCAGGTTGGCCACCATCTCGGGCGGCGGCACGACGCGGATCTGGATGTCGGTGTCCGGGTTCAGCCCCGCTTCGGCCACGTAGTAGCGCAGCAGGAAGTTGTGCATCGAATACTCGAAGGGCACGGCGAACTTGAAGCCCTTCCAGGCCTTTGGATCGCGCTTGTCCTTGTGCTTGGCCGCCAGCGTGATGGCCTGGCCATTGGTGTTCTGGATCGTCGCCACCTTCATCGGCGTGGCCGTGCTGCCCAGCCCCAGGCTGATGGCCAGCGGCATCGGGCTCAGGAAGTGCGTGGCGTCGTATTCCTTGTTCAGCATCTTGTCGCGGATCAGCGCCCAGCCTGCTGTCTTCACCACCTCGACGTTCAGACCCTGCTTTTCATAGAAGCCCAGCGGCTTGGCCATGATCAGCGGCGTGGCGCAGGTGATGGGAATGAAGCCGATCTTCAGGTCCTTCTTCTCCAGCGTGCCGGGCTTGCCGGCCTCTTGCGCCAGGGCCTGCAGGCTGGCGATGGGCAGCACGCTGCCGATGGCGGCCATGGCCGTGCGCCGGCCGACCGCGCGCAGGAAGTTGCGCCGCAATGCGTCTTGCGGGAACAGGGCCTTGATCAAACTGGCTTCGACGAAAGCGTTCGACTCCGCCTCGAATTCGGCCGTTTCGCTGCGCGCGCGCAGCGTGGCCGCGGCGTGTTCGGCTTCGCTGCGGTGCTGGCCGCAGCGGCAGCTCAGCATCAGCGGGCGTTCGCTGTCGTACGGGTCCCAGCGCGGGGCGCTGTCGTCGCTGTCGGCGCGGTCGTCGTGGCTCATGGCGGCTCCATCGGGTTCGGATGGACTGTAGGAAGCAGCTTCCGTGCACACCATCGCGCTGCCAGGCTTCCTGGCGTCGGGCACGGCGTGAAGGCTTGTAGTGCCAGCCCTACAGACGCGACGTCCGCCCGCCGCGGACCAACGCCGCACGCCTGCCGGTGGCCAGGCGGCCGGTGCCATGAAAAAAGCCCAAGGGCCTGCTGGCCGATGGGCTTTTGACAATCAACGCTGGCCAGGCCAGCGCATCGGGCCGGTCAGGCCGAAGGCAGCAACACCGAATCGACGACGTGGATCACGCCATTGGTGCAGACGATGTCGGTCTTGACGACATTCACTTCCGCATTCAGCTTCACGCCACCCGTGGTGCTGATCTTCAGCGCAGCGCCGTTGATGGTGGTGGCGGTCTTGCCGTCCATCTTCATCACGTCGGCGGCCATCACCTTGCCGGCCACCACGTGGTAGGTGAGGATGGCCTTGAGCTTGGGGATGTCCTTCAGCAGGCCTTCCACCGTGCCGGCGGGCAGCTTGGCGAAGGCTTCGTCGCTGGGGGCGAAGACGGTGAAGGGGCCGGCGCCCTTGAGCGTGCTGACCAGGCCCGCTGCGGTGACGGCAGCAGCCAGGGTCTTGAAGTTGCCAGCGGCAACGGCGGTGTCGATGATGTCATGCATGTGAATTTCCTCGGTTGCAAAAACGACCTGCTCCGAAATTCACCCATTAACGAACAGCGTGTGAATCCAACAAATCGAACTGGACCTTAGGCGCTTTGGTCACATGTGCTGGCGGTAGGGCTACTGTGCCAGCCAGCCCTTGCGCGGGTTCAGCGGTAGAAGGCTTCGACCCGGCCCTTCAGCTTGATCAGCAGCGGCTGCCCGCGCCGGTCCACGGCCTTGCCGGCGGGCACCTTCACCCAGCCTTCGCTGATGCAGTACTCGGACACATCGCTTCGGTCCTTGTCGTTGAAGCGGATGCCGATGTCGTGCTCGAACACGGCGGCCACGTAGTGCGGGCTGCGGGGGTCGATGGACAGGCGGTCGGGCAGGTCGGGCAGATCGGGGTTGGGGCTGGCAGGGCTGCTCATGACGGAGGCGGGATGCTGATCAGCCCGCAAGCCTAACCGCTGCACTGCCGGCGGCAGCGGGCATCAACTGGCCAGCACGCCGTGCTGCACGGCATAGAGCGCCAGCTCGACATCGTTGCGCACGCCGGTCTTCTCCAGAATGCGCGCGCGGTAGGTGCTGACGGTGTTGGACGACAAGGCCAGCGCTTCGGCGATCTCGCCCACGCTGCGGCCCTGGCTCAGCAGCCGGAAGACCTGGTATTCGCGCTGCGACAGGCGTTCGTGCAGCGGCAGATCGGCGCCCTTGCCGTGGCTGCCGCCGGCGCCCACGGCGCTGGCCAGCTGTTCGGCCACGCTGGCGGTGATGAACAGGCCGCCCTGCGCCACGCGGCGGATGGCTTCGATCATCTGTTCGCTGTCGGCGCTCTTGTTCAGGTAGCCGGCCGCGCCCAGCTTCAGGCTGCGCACGGCGTACTGCCGGTCGGGGTAGGTGGACAGCATCAGCACTGGCAGCTTCGGGAATTCGTTCTTCAGCTGCTTCAGCACGTCCAGCCCGTCGCGCTGCGGCATCGCGATGTCCAGCAGCAGCACGTCGATGCCGCCCTGGCGCACGCGCGCCACGGCGTCGGGGCCGTTGGCGGCCTCGAAGGCCAGGGCGATGTCGGGCGCATCGGCAAGGATCAGCTTGATGCCCTGGCGCACGATCTGGTGGTCGTCGCAGATCAGCACCCGGATCATGACGCCGCCGCCTCGTCATCGCCCAGCGGCATCACCAGCCGAACGCGCGTGCCCTGCCCAGGCGCGCTGTCGATGCTGACGCGCCCGCCAAAGTGCCCGGCACGTTCACGCATGCCCAGCACGCCGAAGCTCTGCGGGTCGGACAGCGCGGCAGGCGCAGCGCCTACGCCGTCGTCGCGCACTTCCAGGTACAGCACCGGCTCGGGCGGGCCGTCGACGTGGATGCTGATGCGCACGCTGCGCGCCTGGGCGTGGCGGGCGACGTTCGTCAGCATCTCCTGGAAGATGCGGAAGATCGCGATCGCCTGCCCGCCCTGCGGTGGCGCCACGCCGGCGGCCACCACGCACTGCAGCGTGGCGTCGAGCTCGGCGCTGTCGGTGAACTCCTGCGCCTGCCATTCCAGCGCCGCCCACAGGCCCTGGTGGTCCAGGATGCTGGGGCGCAGGTCGGTGATGATGCGGCCCACCTTGTCCACGGCCGTGTCGATCAGCCGGCCCATGGCCTGGCACTTGGCCTGCAGTTCGGGCCGGTCTTGCGACGCCAAGCCCACGCGCCGGTGCAGCCAGTGCGTGTCCATCTTCAGCGCCACCAGCAGGGAGCCCAGCTCGTCGTGGATCTCGCGCGCGATGCGCTTGCGCTCGGTCTCGCGCACGGCTTCCAGGTGGTTGGCCAGGTCGCGCAGTTCGCGCGTGCGCTCGGCCACGCGTTGCTCCAGCTCATCGTGGCTGCGGCGCAGCAGCTCTTCGGCGCGCTTGCGCTCGGTGATGTCGACGAAGGTGGCCACCGCGCCCAGCACGCGGCCGTTGTCGACGATGGGGTGGCTGCTGTATTCGGCCGGGAAGCAGCTGCCGTCGGCCCGCCACAGCACTTCGCCGTCGATGCGACAGGGCAGGCCCTGGCGGAAGGCGTTGAAGATCGGGCAGTCGCTTTCCGGGTAGTGGCGGCCATCCGCATGGGAATGGTGCATCAGCGCGTGCATGTTGCAGCCCAGCACGTCTTCGGTGCGCCGCCCCAGCATCTGCGCCGCGGCGCGGTTCACGAAAGTGCAGCGGCCGTCCATGTCGACGCCGAAGATGCCTTCGCCCGTGCTTTCCAGCAGCAGGGCCAGGCGGTCGGCGGCCTGGGCGGCCGTGGGGCCGACGAAAGGGCTGTGGGGACTGTGGGGGCTGGGCACGGTCATGCACCAAGGCGGCGCAAGGCGCATGCCAGGCACCGGCCGGAAGAAAATTCTCCGCCTGCTTGTCGATCCGCCGCCAAGCCGCGCATCACTGATGCAAGCCCGCCCCACTGGCGCGGCTTGCTGGGCGCGCCGCGAGCCGGTAGCGTGCGCCCCGCCACACCCTTTGCTGCCGGACGAGAGAGCCCACCATGGAATACATGCTTGTCTTCAACCAAACCGCCGACGACGTCGCCAAGGGCCAGGACCCGGCCACCGCCCCAGCCTATTGGGGGGCCTGGAACGCCTACGTCGGCGCGATGTATGGCGCGGGCATCGTCGTCAGCGGCAATGGCCTGCAGCCGCCGCACACCGCCACCCACGTGCGCGTGCGCAACGGCCAGCGCCAGGTGCAGGACGGCCCCTTCCCCGACACGCGCGAACACCTGGGCGGCTACTTCATCGTCAAGGTGCCCAGCCTGGACGTGGCGCTGGAATGGGCCGCCCGCGCGCCCAACACCGCCACCGGCACGACCGAGGTGCGCCCGGTGCTGGAGCTCCCCCCCGCCGGCCCCGGCGCGTGACCGAGCCCGCGCCGCAGGCCGCCGCCGCGCTGGCCGCGGCCAGCGCCGCGCGCCACAGCTACGGCCGGCTGGTGGCGCTGCTGGCCTACCGCTGGCGCGACCTGGCCGCGGCCGAAGATGCGCTGAGCGAAGCCTTTGCCAGCGCGCTGGCACACTGGCCACGCACGGGCGTGCCGGCCGCGCCCGAGGCCTGGCTGATGCGCGCCGCGCAGCGCCAGCTGCTGCAGGCCGCGCGCCACCGCCGCGTCGAGCTGGACCCGCTGGTCACCGCGCTGTTCGAGGAAGAACCCAGCCAGCCCGCCGCCGAAGCCGGCCGCGAGCTGCCGGACGACCGCCTGGCCCTGCTCTTCGTCTGCGCCCACCCGGCGCTGGCCCCGGCCATCCACGCACCGCTGATGCTGCAGGCCGTGCTGGGGCTGGACGCGGCCACCATCGCCGAGGCCTTTCTCGTGTCGCCCACGGCCATGGCGCAGCGGCTGGTGCGCGCCAAGGCGAAGATCCGCGACGCCGGGCTGCGCTTCGAAAAGCCCGAAGCGCGCGAGCGGCCCGCCCGCCTGGCGGCGGTGCTGGAAGCGCTGTACGGCGCCTTCACCCTGGCCACGCACACCGCGCGCCAGGGTGCGCACGATGCCCTGCCCCCGGCGCTGGGCGGCCTGGCCGACGAGGCGCTCTACCTGGCCCGGCTGGTGGCCAGCGAGCAGCCCGACAGCGCCGAAGCGCTGGGCCTGCTGGCGCTGATGCTGTTCTGCCAGGCGCGGCGGCCAGCACAGTTCGACGCTGCAGGCCGTTTCGTGCCGCTGACGCAGCAGGACACCCGCTGCTGGCAGCGCCCGCTGCTGGCCGAAGCCGAGCAGTGCCTGTGGGCCGCGGCGCGGCTGCACGCACCCGGGGTGTTCCAGCTCGAAGCTGCGATCCAGTCGGCCCATTGCCAGCGTCTGGCCACCGGGGCCACGCCCTGGGCCGTGATCGCCCAGCTCTACGGCACCCTGGTGCAGCACCACCCCAGCACCGGTGCACGCATCGGCCGCGCCGTGGCGCTGGCCGAAGCCGGCGACGTGCCGGCCGGCCTGGCCGCACTGGCCGCGGTGCAGACCGATGCCGCCGACAGCGCACTGGCCGCGCACCAGCCCTACTGGGTGGCGCTGGCGCACCTGCAAAGCCTGGCCGGCGACGCGGCCGCCGCCGCGCCGAGCTGGCAGCGCGCCATCGGCCTGACCGAAGACCCGCGCGTGCGCGCGCACCTGCAGGCCCGCGCTGCGGCCGTCACCGCCCCACCCCGCCCGCCCACCGTGGCGCCGTGACAGCTGGGGATGGGCAGGCGCGCCAGGGCCTGCCACAGTCGATGCGCCGGCCCGGCCCGTGGCCACCCCCAGGAGACGCGCTTGAAGCTGCCTGAACCCCTGCCCGTATCTCTGTCCGAAGCCCTGCCCTTGGCGACAACCATGCCCGTGGGCACCACCGGGCCCATCGCCCTGCTCACTGCCCCTGCCCTACCCACCCGGGGCCGGCTGAGCCCGAGGGCCGGCCGCGGCCGCCGCCTGCTTTGGCTGCTGACTGGCCTGGCCGCAGCAGCCGCCGCCACCGGCCCAGCCTGGGCAGGCTGCCCGCCGCAATGCGTCACGGCCAGCAGCGTGGTCAATGCCGCTGGCGTGCCCGATGGCCTGGCCTCGGCCGCCGGGCGGCTGCAATTCCGGGGCCCTGGCCTGGCGGCTGGCAGCAACCCGGCCGTGCAAGCGCTGGCCGCGGAAATCCGCCGCCTGCCTGCCGGCGCCAGCGTCACCCTGCGGGTGGCCACCGATGCCGGCCTGACGGGCAGCGCCGCCACCAGCCAGGCCAACACCCGGCAGCGCGCGCTGCAGCAGGCCCTGCAGGCTGCTGGCGTGAAGCCCGGCCAGGTGAAGCTGGACAGCGGGCCCTGAAGCTGGCGAGGCAGACGCACCGGGCTCCGCCAGGCCGCTGCACCAGGCCGCTGCAGATAACCCGCTGGCCCGCTGCGGGCCTCAACCCCCGGCTTCGCCTGCGCCCAGGGCCGCCAGGCCCAGGGCCAGGGCCTGCAGACGGGCGGCATCGGCGGCGGCCGCACCCGCCCCGCCAGCGCGCGCGCTCAGCCGGGCCAGCACGGCCTGGCCAGCCTGCAGGCTGCGCCGCCATTCAGCGGCAGCTTCGGCGCGCGCGGCCAGCAGCCAGGGCGCGTCAGGCGCGCCGGGCAGCAGCAGCGCGCCGGGGTCGCGCGCGCAGGCCGCCAGCGCCTGCAGCAGCGCCTGGGCCTGCGCCAGCTCGGCAGCAGCATCGGGCCCGGGCTGCATCGCCAGCGCCTGCAGCGCGCGGCCGGCATGGCGGCGCTGCTGCAGATCGCTGCTGCAGCGCGCGGCGTCCAGCGCCAGCATGCCGTCGTGCACGCGCAGCAGGCGCTCGTCGCCCAGCAGGCGGCGGCTGCGTTGCACCGTCATTTCCAGGCTCTTGTGCGCCGCGGCGCCTTCGCTGTCGGGCCACAGCGCGTCGGCAACGCGGCGCATCGGCGCTTCCTGGTCGGCGGCACAGGCCAGGTAGCGCAGCAGCTCCAGCGGCTTGGCCTGCGGCTTGCCCTGGCGTGGCAGCGCCTGGCCCTGCAGGCGCAGCTCGAAGCCGCCCAGCAGCCGCAACCACAGGGCCCAGGGCCAGGCCGGGCCGGCGCCAGGCGGGGCGGGCAGCTGACGCTCCTGCGCCAGCTCGCGCACGAAGGCAGGCTCGATCTGCCAGCGCAAGGCCAGTGCGCAGATCTCGGCCGCGCGCTCGGGCAGCAGGCGAAAGAACATCGTGTAGCGCAGCGCCTGGGCGTGGCGCAGCGCGGCCTGCAGGCGCGCGGCTGCGCCAGCGTCACCGGCGGCGGCCAGGGCCTGGGCCTGCAGCAGGCCCTGCAGGCACTGGAAGACGGCACGGTCCCGGTGCGGTGCGCCTTCGGGCGCGGCCAGGCGGTCCAGCAGCGCCGTGGCTTCGGCCGGCTGGCCCAGCGCCAGCAGCAGCTGCACCTGGTCGGTGTGCAGGGCGCCGCGCTCGGCGTCGCTCAGCCCGGCTTGCTCGGCCAGGGCCAGGGCCTCGGCCAGCAGGGGCTGGGCCCGCGCGGGCTGGCCGCGCAGCAGGGCCAGGCGGGCGCGCATCTGCTGCAGCCACATCAGCTGCATGGGCCGGCCGGCGCCCCAGCGCGGGTCGATGCCGGCTTCCAGCTGCGCGGCTTCGGCCAGGCGCTGGCGGTCCAGCAGCAGGCGCAGCATGGCCAGGCTGGCCATCAGCGCCTGGTGTGCCAGGCCCTGCGTGCGCGCCAGGGCCAGGGCCTGTTGCCAGGCGGTTTCGGCGGTCTGCCAGCGGCCCACCTGGTAGCAGGCAAAGCCCAAGGTGTGGTGCCAGCGGGCACGTGCCAGCGGCGGGGCGGCATCGAACAGCGCCGGGGCCTCGACCGCAGCCTGCAAGCGGTCGAACTGCTCGAACTGCTGGCGCGTGAAGTGCGCGTTCACCAGCACCTGCGCCACCAGCAGCCGTTCGTGCGCGGCCAGGGGTGGGCCCAGCGGCTGCAGGTGCTGGTGCAGCCGCGCCAGCGCCAGCCCGGCGCCCTGGCCATGCGCAGGCGAAAGCACGGCCCGCGCGGCTTCCCCCAGCGCCAGCCACAGCGCCGCGGCCTCGGGCGGCAGGCCGACGTCGCCACTGTCGCCGGGCGCGGCGTCGATGCCGTCTTCGGCCTGCGACCGCTGCACCCAGGCGGTGACGCCTTCCATGGCGCCGATGTCCACCAGGCACAGCGCCAGGGCGATGTGGGCGTCCAGCCGGGCGGCTGGCCCCTGGCCGGCGGCGCGGTGGCCGGCATGCGCGACTTCCAGGCAGGGCATGGCGTCGGCACCGTCGGCCAGCAGCGCGGCCAGGGCCCGCCAGCGGGCCACCGCTGGCCAGGCCGGCAGCGCGGCATCGGGCACGGCCGTGCAGGCCGCCGCCAGGGCGGCACCGTCGGCCTGCTGCCAGCACGCCGGGCCGTGCCGGGCCAGCCAGGCGTTGGCGGCGGCGGGGTCACCTGCTTCCAGGGGTGTCATGCGTGGGTGATCCGTGGGCCGGGGGCTTCGATCCTTCATTCCGTGGGCAGGACGTCCACAGCAACCGATCGAAACCCTCTCAACCTTTCCAGGAGAAAACCATGAGCCAACTGATTCTGAAGCGCTTCCACTGCGTGACCGAGACCGACGAAGTCGGCGCCGACAGCCCCTACTTCCTGACCTTCGTGGGCGACATCGTCAACGGCAAGACATCGCTGCGGCTGACGCGGCAGGGCAACTGGCACAACGAAGTGGACCAGGGCGAGATCTGGCAGGTCAACGCCACCGTGGCCGACGGCTTCGACTTCAAGCCCGCCCGCACCCTGGTGCTGTGCGCGATGGTGGAAGAAGACGAGGGCCTGGACATCAGCGGCAACGAAATCGAATCGATGCAGGCCGCGATGGCCCAGCGCCTGAACCAGTACCGCGCCACGGGCGCCAACGTCATCAAGCCCATCATCACCAACGGCATGGCGCAGCTGCTGCGCTCGCTGGTGCTGATGAGCACGCTCAGCAGCGCGGGCGCGCGGGACGACATCGTCGGCGTCAAGGCCCTGTCGCTGAACGGTGGCAGCGGCGAGCAGGCGCTGGTCAGCCTGGTGGGCGACGGCGGCCACTACCGCGTGCGCTACGCCGTGGCCTGAACGCTGCGCGTGCCGGCGGCCGACAGCAGGGCCTGCAGCGTGGGCAGGCTGTCGGCTTCGTGCAGCGGCTTGTCGTGGCGGATGCGCAGCATGCGCGGAAAGCGCACCGCCACGCCGCTCTTGTGGCGCGGGCTGGCCTGGATGCCTTCGAAGCCGATCTCGAACACCAGGCTGGGCCGCACGCTGCGCACGGGGCCGAACTTTTCCAGCGTGCTGGCACGGATGACGCGGTCCACGGCTGCGAATTCCTCGTCCGTCAGGCCCGAATAGGCCTTGGCA
>JAIXZR010000300.1 GCA_027489455.1 Rubrivivax sp.
AGGTGCAGGGCCTGCCGCTGGACCAGTGGTGCCGCCAGCAGCGGCTAGCGCTGCCGCAGCGCCTGGCGCTGTTCATCCAGGTGCTGCAGGCCGTGCAGTACGCGCACAGCCACCTGGTGTTGCACCGCGACCTGAAGGCGTCGAACATCCTCGTCACCGCGCAGGGCCAGGTCAAGCTGCTGGACTTCGGCATCGCCAGCCTGCTGCAGGAGGCCACCCCCGCGCCGGGTACCGAAGGCACGGCTGACACGGCCCGAAGCGCCGGCATGGCGCGCGCCATGACCCCGGCCTACGCCGCGCCGGAGCAGATCGAAAGCGGCCCGCTCAGCACCGCCACCGACCTGTACGCCGCCGGCGTGGTGCTGTTCGACCTGCTCACCGGTGCCCGCCCCTACAGCGGCCCCACGCACACCCCGGCCGAACTGGAACAGGCCATCCTGCGCGGCCCGCTGCGGCCGGCCAGCCAGGCCTGCACGGCCGACGCCGCCGCGGCCTGCGGCCTGGCCCTGCCGGCGCTGCGCCGGGCGCTGGCGGGTGACATCGACGCCATCCTGGCCCGGGCGCTGCAGCGCGAACCGCAGCGCCGCTACGCGTCGGCCCAGGACTTCGCGGCCGACCTGCAGCGCCATCTGGACAGGCTGCCCATCCGCGCACGCCCGCGCACGCCGGGCTACGTGCTGGGCCGCTTCGTGCGCCGGCACCGCGCCCTGGTGGGGCTGGCAGGGGTGGCCAGCCTCGGGCTGGCGCTGGCCCTGACGGTGGCCGTGCGGCAGGCCCGCATCGCCACCGACCAGGAACGCCGCGCCCTGGCTGCGCAAGCCACCAGCGAAGCCGGCGCCGCCTTCATGGCCGATCTGCTGAACGACGCGCTGCGTGCCGGCCGGCCCGTCAAGCCCGACGAATGGCTGGCGCGTGCTGAACGCATGGCGCGGCAGAGCTTCGCCGGCAAGCCCGACCAGCTGGCCGGTGTGCTGTGGATGGTGGCCCAGCGCGCCAGCGACTGGGACGGCCAGGAACGCAGCCGCACCTTGCTGCGCGAAGCCCTGGCCCTGGCGCGCGACCCCGACCTGCGCGACCACCTGGGCTGCGAGGACGCGTTCGCCCAGGCCCAGCTGGGCGAACTGGCCGCTGCCAGCCAGCGCCTGCAGGCCCTGGCCGACCAGGCCAGCGCGCTGCCCGCGGCACGCGCCTGCGCGCTGGGCTACCTGGCCTTCATGGCCGGCCAAGGCGGCCGGCTGCCCGAAGCCCTGGCGCTGCAGCAACGCGCGCTGGGCCTGCTGGCCCAGGCCGCCGCCGTGCCCGAGCATGTGCGGGCGGCCATGACGGCGCGGCTGGCGCTGTTCAAGAGCCAGATGGGCAACGGCCAGGAAAGCGACCGCCTCTTCGCCCAGGCCCTGGCCCTGATGGCCGAGAGCGGCCGCGAACGCAGCCAGGTGGCCTGGGGCGTGCGCAACGAATGGTCGATCGCGCTGAACGCGGCCGGCGATGCGCGCCGGGCCCTGGCGCTGGGCCAGCAGAACCTGGCGCTGATGCTGGAAGACGGCGTCTACACGCCCAAAGCCCTCTACACCGCCCGCAACGTGGGCCTGACCGCGATGTCCGCTGGCCGCTATGCCGAAGCCCAGACCATCTTCGACACCAGCCTGGCCCAGGCCACCGCGGCCAGCGCGCTGACGCCCGAGATCCTGCGCGCCATCGAATGCGACCGCGTGGTGCTGGCCACGCGCCGCATGCAACTGCCCACCGCAGCGCAGGCGCTGGCGCGGGCCGATCAGGTGCCGCGCCGGGCCAGCTCCGCCGATGCCTTTTACGACTGGGGCTGCCGGCTGGCCAAGGCCGAACTCGACATCGCGCGCGGGGCCCACGCCGCCGCGCTGGCCACCGTGCAGGCGCTGCTGGCCGAACCCGGCGCCGGGCTGCCGCCCCTGCAGAACCAGTGCCGCGCGCTGGCCGCACGCGCGCAGCTGGGGCTGGGCGCAGTGGCCGCTGCGCGTGCCGAAGCCGAACAGGCGCTGGCCATTGCACGGCGACTGCAGGCCGACCGGCCTCATTCCGTGCGCAGCGGCTCGGCGCTGCTGTGGCTGGGCGCTGCGCAGGCAGCAGCGGGCGATGCGGCGGGCGCGCGTGAAAGCCTGCAGCAGGCGGTGCAGCAGCTGCAGGGCAGCGTGGACCCCGACCACCCCTGGCTGCGCGACGCGCAGGCCCGGCTGGCCGCGCTGGGCTAGAAGCCCAGGCTCGCGAAGCAGAAAGCGACCTAGGCTAGAAGCCCAGGCTCGCGAGGAGGTCGTCCACCTCGCCCTGGTTGCTCACCACGTCAGTGCGGCCGGTGGCGTCCACCACCGGGCCGTTCAGCACGCTCGGGTCCACCTTCTCGCGCTGCTCAGGTGGCGCTACGCTCACCAGCAGCTTCACCAGGCTGTCTTCCAGGTCGTTGGCCAGGGTCACGACCTTGGCCACCACCTGGCCGGTCAGGTCGTGGAAGTCCTGCGCCATCATGATGTCCGTCAGGTGGCCGTCGATGCGCGCGGTGCGCGCTTCGACGTCCTGTACGAAATTCAGCACCGCGCCGCTGGCCACCGCCTTGACGGGGTTTTCCACCAGCGCAGCTGCCATGGCGCGCGTGGCTTCCGTGATGTGGGCGTGGTCGGCCTTGGCCTGGTCCACGGAATTCAGCACCTTGTTGGCGGCCTCGGCCGTCTTGGTGGCGATGTAGGTCAGCCGGCTGCGCGCATCGGGCAGGCCGTCGGTGGCGATCTGCAGCTTGGGCATCACACCCAGCTGCGACATGGTGTCGTGCAGCAGCCGGGTGATGGTCCCGATCTGCTGAAAGACCTCGGGCGAAACGGCCAGCGCTGGGGCCTGCGCCGAGGCCGGGGCCTGCAATGTGGTGGCGTCATCCATCTTCATGTTGGTTTCTCCCTTCAGGCGGTGGCAGCCAGCTTCTGCATGATCTTCTGCAGCTTTTCTTCCAGCGTCGCCTTGGTGAAGGGCTTGACGATGTAGCCCGCCGCCCCAGTTTGCGCCGCCAGCACGATGTCTTCCTTGCGCGCTTCGGCCGTCACCATCAGCACCGGGATGTGCTTGAGGCCGTCGTCGGCCTTGATCGCCTTGAGCAGGTCGAAGCCGTTCATGTTGGGCATGTTGATGTCCGACACCACGAAGTCGTACTTCTGCGCCTTCAGCATGTTCAGCGCCACCGCGCCGTCCTCGGCCTCGTCGGCGTTGTTGCAGCCCATCTCCTTGAGCAGGCCGCGCACGATGCGGCGCATGGTGGAGAAGTCGTCGACGATCAG
>JAIXZR010000080.1 GCA_027489455.1 Rubrivivax sp.
CACTCAAGTTCCAGCACGACGGTGACAGGAACAAACAGCGTCAGGCCCTGGCTGACGCAGCGGCTGATCAGCCGCTTCGCCGCAGCGAGCTGCGCGGCGTCGTCCTGGACGATGTAGCGGACCAGGACATGGGTGTCGAGCGCCGCCATGGGGGTGCCGCCGTCAGCGCCAGGGGTTCATGGCTTCGACACTGACGCTCTTGCCCTTCTGTGCCTTGAGCATGCCGGCCATGTCGAGGATGGACTTGGACTTGGCCCGGACGATGATGGTGCCGTCAGGCATCACCGACCAGACCAGGCGCGTACCCGGCTTGGCATCGACGAGAGCCCGGATATCGGCGGGCACCGTGGTCTGCCCCTTCGCAGTGATGGTGGATTCGGTCATGGCTCGTCTCCTTACCAAAGCCTATATTGTAATGCGCACCATCGGAATCCTTGCTTGACAGCTGCGGGTTGTCGAGTTGCCGACCCGCCCGCGCCCCGCGCTCAGCCCGCCTTCAACTCCCGCACCCTTTGCACCGCCACCGCTGCCGCCGCAGTGCGCGTTTCCACACCCAGCTTTTCGAAGATGCGTTCCAGATGCTTTTTCACCGTGGCCGGGCTGGTGCCCAGGATGTCGCCGATGTCGCGGTTGGTCTTGCCCTTCACCACCCAGTACAGCACCTCGCTTTCGCGCAGCGTCAGGCGCAGCGCCAGCATCGTGGCTTCGACGGTGGCGGCGTCGCTCACTTCGCGCAGCACCACCAGCCAGTCCTCGTCACTGGTGCGGCCCTGCAGCGTGCACACCAGCTGCTGCGCGCCGCGGGCCAGCGTCAGCGGCTTGGTCTCGGGCTGGGCCACGGCCGCCTGCAGCCAGGCCAGCAGCGGTGCGGGCACGCGGTCGGCGGCGGCGTCGGGCGGGGCGATGTCGAAGTAGGCCGGCAGCCAGCGCCGCGCAAGCGGCGTCTGCCACACCAGGCGGGCACCGTCGTTCAGCAGGCCGTCCAGCAGCCGCACGGCGATGGTGGCGTGGCCGTAGGCGTCCAGCGCATTGCGCGCCTGCCGCGCCTGGCGCGCGCCGCGCATGTGCACGCCCATGCGCGCGATGACCTCGGCCGCGCGGATGGGCTTGGTGACGTAATCGACGCCGCCGGCCTCGAAGGCCGCCAGCACGTGTTCGGTCTCGGTCAACCCGGTCATGAAGATGATCGGGATGTGCGCGGTCTCAGGGCCAGCCTTCAGGCGCCGCGCCACTTCGAAGCCGTCGATGCCCGGCATCAGCGCGTCCAGCAGCACGATGTCGGGCTCGGCCTGCTGCGCGCGCTGCAGCGCCGTGGCGCCGTCGGTGGCCACCAGCACGGTGTAGCCGGCTTCGTCCAGCGCGTCGTGCAGCACGGCCAGGTTGTCGGGCACGTCGTCGACGATCAGCACCAGCCCCAGCGTGGGCCGCGCCGGGTCCAGCGCGTCGGCATCAATCGACACGGCTGCGCTCCAGCGCCTGCTGTACCAGCGGGGCCATGCGGTCGAATTCGAAACCCTGGGCGAGCGCGCGCAGCGGCGCCAGGAAGGCCGCGCATTCCGGGTGGTGGGTAGCGATCTCGTCCAGCTGCTTGTGCACGCCGCGAGGGTAGCCCAGCCGCAGCACATCCTGCAGCGCCAGCAGCCGCTGGCGCGGGGGCAGGGCGGGCGGCGGGGTGTCGGGCAGCGCGTGCGGATCGGCCGCAGGCGCGGGCGCAGCGGCCACGGTGGCCAGCCACTGCAGGCCCAGGTGCTGGCCCAGCCAGTCCAGCAACTCGTCGAAGCGCACGGGCTTGGTGATGAAGTCGGCGGCGGTGATGCCTACGTCGTTGTCCAGGCCCTTGTCGAAGGCATTGGCCGACACCACGGCCACGGGCGCCGTGCTCAGCCCCTGGCGGCGCAGCGTGCGTATCGTCTCCCAGCCATCGATGCCGGGCATGGCCAGGTCCATCAGGATGGCGTCGATGGGCGCCTGCAGTGGTTCCTCGCGCCCCACCTCATGCAGCAGCCCCAGCGCCGCATGGCCGCTGGCGGCCTGCAGCACCTCGAAGCCCAGCGCTTCCAGCCTGCGCGCCAGCAGCGTGCGGTCGACCTCTTCGTTGTCCACCACCAGCACGCGCCGGCGCGGGCCCGCGTAGCCGGCACGCACGGGCAGGGCTCGCGGGGCGCGGGCGCCGGGCAGTTCGGGCAGGAAGAGGCGCACGCGGAACAGCGTGCCGCCTGGCGCTTCTGCTGTGGCCACGCGCGAGCTCACCGTCATCTCGCCGCCCATCAGGTCGGTCAGCATCTTGGCGATCGTCAGGCCCAGGCCGGTGCCGGCCTGGCCGCCGCCGCCCACACTTCCGCTGCCACCGCCACTGGCATGCGCGCCGCGCGAGAAGGGCTCGAAGATGCGCTCGATCTCCGCCGGCTCGATGCCCGGGCCGGTGTCCTCGATCTCGAAGATCGCCATGCCGCGCACCTGGCTGGCGCGGAAGGCCACGCGGCCCTGGGCGGTGAACTTCACCGCGTTGCCCAGCACGTTGATGAGGATCTGGCTCAGCCGCCGTTCGTCCGCCCGCACCAGGGCCGGGGCGGCGTCGATGCTGTGCTCGAAGCGCAGGCCCTTGGCCAGGGCCTGCAGCTCGAACATGCGCACGATCTGCTGCAGGCTGTCGCGCAGGCGCATGGGTTGCGGGTCCAGCGCCAGCTTGCCGCTTTCGATGCGGGCGATGTCCAGCGTGCCTTCGATCAGGCTCAGTAGGTGTTCGCCGCCGCGGCGGATGACGCCCACCGCCTGGCGCCGGTGCGGCGGCATCGACGGGTCTTCGTCCAGCAGCTGCGCGTAGCCCAGGATGCTGTTGAGCGGCGTGCGCAGCTCGTGGCTGATGGTGCTGATGTAGCGCGTCTTGGCCTGGTTGGCGGTGTCGGCTGCTGCGCGTGCGGCATCGGCAGCTGCGCGTGCGGCATCAGCATTCGCACGTGCGGCGTCGGCGTTCTGCTTGGCACGCTGCAGGGCTTCGTCGGTGCGGCGGTGGCTGTCGATTTCACGCACCAGGGCTTCGGTCTGGCGGTTGCTTTCTTCCTGCGCCACGCGCCGGCTCATCTGCGTGAGCACCAGCCACCAGCCGATGATGCCGCCCACCAGCAGCAGCGCGGCATAGGCCTTGATGAAGCCTTGCTTCAGCGTCGGGGCCACGCTGGCGGCCTGGTCGCCCAGGCCCTTCAGTTCCAGCTGGTAGGTGACGAACAGCAGCGCGGCCAGTGCCGGCGTGACGATGGCCATCAGCAGCAGGTAGCGGCCCAGCCCGGTGTCCAGCTGCGGCCACAGGCGCTGCGGCAGCAGCGGGCGCAACAGGCTGCGCCACTGCACGGAAAGGCGCGCGGCTTCTGGCTTGCACAGGTCGTGGCAGCGCGCGTCCAGGCTGCAGCACAGGCTGCAGATGGGGCCGCCGTAGGCGGGGCACTGGG
>JAIXZR010000120.1 GCA_027489455.1 Rubrivivax sp.
GCTGATCTGCGGTACCACGCCGCTGGCCAGCACGTTGCGCTGGAAGACCTCGGCATAGCCACCCAGCGACGCCACGCCTTCCTGGATGCGCGCGCCGCCGCTGTCGTTGATGCCGATCACCGGCGCGCCCACCTTCATCGCCTGGTCCATCACCTTGCAGATCTTCTCGGCATGCGCTTCCGACAGCGCGCCGCCGAAGACGGTGAAGTCCTGGCTGAAGACGAACACCAGGCGCCCGTTGATCATCCCGTAGCCGGTGACGACGCCGTCGCCCGGCACCTTGTTGGCCTGCATGCCGAAGTCGCTGCAGCGGTGCTCGACGAACATGTCCCACTCTTCGAAGCTGCCTTCGTCCAGCAGCAGCTCCAGCCGCTCACGCGCCGTGAGCTTGCCCTTGGCGTGCTGGGCAGCGATGCGCTTTTCGCCGCCGCCCAGCCGCGCTGCGGCGCGCTTGGCTTCCAGCTGTTCCAGGATGTCGTTCATGCTTGGCTTTCTCTTGCAGATTCAGGTGTTGCGGGCGGCGTGCAGCGCTCCGGGCAGGTCCAGCAGGTCCAGCAGCTGGCGCGCCGCCACGGACGCCGCCAGCGTGCCCGCCTCGACCTCGGCCAGCGCCTGCGGCAGCGCTTCGCGCACGGCGGCGTGCTGGCGGAAGCGCTGGCGCAGGCCGGCTTCGATGCGTTCCCACATCCAGGCGCGGTCCTGCTGGCGGCGGCGCGCGGCCAGTTCGCCGCTGGCTTGCCGGCGGTCGCGGAATTCGGTCACCACGCGCCAGAAGTCCTGCAGCCCGGTGCCCTGCAAGGCACTGAGCTGCAGCACCTGCGTGCCCGCGTGCGCATGCGGGCCCAGGAAGCGCAGCGCGCTGGTGATCTGCGCCTGGGCGCGCATGGCGGCCGCGGGGTCGATGTCGGCCTTGTTGATGACGACCAGGTCGGCCAGCTCCATCACACCCTTCTTGATGGCCTGCAGGTCGTCGCCCGCGTTGGGCAGCTGCAGCAGCACGAAAAGATCGGTCATGCCGGCCACGGCGGTCTCGCTCTGGCCCACGCCCACGGTCTCGACGATCACCACGTCGTGGCCGGCGGCTTCGCACACCAGCAGCGATTCACGCGTCTTCTCGGCCACGCCGCCCAGGTTGCCGCTGGAAGGGCTGGGCCGGATGAAGGCCCGGGTGTCGACCGACAGCCTTTCCATGCGCGTCTTGTCGCCCAGGATGCTGCCGCCACCCAGGCTGCTGCTCGGGTCCACCGCCAGCACGGCCACGCGGTGGCCCTGCTCGATGAGAAACAGCCCCAACGCTTCGATGAAGGTGCTCTTGCCCACGCCCGGCACGCCGCTGATGCCCAGCCGCAGCGCGCGGCCGCTGTGGGGCAGCAGGGTGTTGAGCAAGGCATCGGCCCGCGCGCGGTGATCGGCCCGCGTGCTTTCCAGCAAGGTGATGGCCTTGGCCAAGGCGCGCCGCTGCGGCGCGCCAGGGGCTGCCAGCAGGCTGTCGATCAATGGCTCGGCGGACATGGGCCCGGGGCCGCAAGCCGCCGGCTTCACGCCAGCGCCACCGCAGCGCGAATCTGCTCCAGCACGTCCTTGGCGCTGACGGGGATCGGCGTACCCGGGCCATAGATGCCCTTGACGCCGGCGTCGTAGAGGAAGCCGTAGTCCTGCTGCGGGATGACGCCCCCGACGAAGACGATGATGTCGTCGGCGCCCTGCCGGCGCAGCTCGGCGATGATGGCCGGCACCAGGGTCTTGTGGCCGGCGGCCAGGGTGCTGACGCCCACCGCGTGCACGTCGTTCTCGATCGCCTGGCGGGCGCATTCCTCGGGCGTCTGGAACAGCGGGCCGATGTCGACGTCGTAGCCCAGGTCGGCAAAGGCCGTGGCCACCACCTTGGCGCCGCGGTCGTGGCCGTCCTGGCCCAGCTTGGCGATCATCACGCGCGGGCGGCGGCCATAGTCTTCGCCGAAGGCCGCGATCTCGGCCTGCAGCTTGGCCCAGCCTTCAGCGCTGTCGTAGGCCGCGGCGTAGACGCCCGTCACCTTCTGGATGTCGGCGCGGTGGCGGCCGAAGACCTTTTCCAGCGCTTCGCTCACTTCACCCACCGTGGCGCGCAGCCGGATGGCGTCGATGCTCAGCGCCAGCAGGTTGCCGGTGCCTGAAGCGGCGGCTTCCGTCAGCGCGTCCAGCGCGGCCTGCACGCGGGCGCTGTCGCGCGTGGCGCGGATGCGCTGCAGGCGGGCCACCTGCTCTTCGCGCACCTTGTGGTTGTCGACCTCGCGCACCTCGATCGCGTCTTCCTTCGCCAGCCGGTACTTGTTGACGCCGACGATCACGTCCTGGCCCGAATCGATGCGCGCCTGCTTCTCGGCCGCACTCGCTTCGATCTTCAGCTTGGCCCAGCCGCTGTCCACGGCCTGCGTCATGCCGCCCTGGGCGTTCACTTCCTCGATGATGGACCAGGCCTTCTCGGCCATCTGCTGCGTCAGCGTTTCCATCATGTAGCTGCCGGCCCAGGGGTCCACCACGCTGGTGATGTGCGTTTCTTCCTGCAGGATCAGCTGCGTGTTGCGGGCGATGCGCGCGCTGGTCTCGGTGGGCAGCGCGACGGCTTCGTCGAAGCTGTTGGTGTGCAGGCTCTGCGTGCCACCGAACACCGCGGCCATGGCCTCGATCGTGGTGCGCACGATGTTGTTGTACGGGTCCTGCTCGGCCAGGCTCCAGCCGCTGGTCTGGCAGTGCGTGCGCAGCATCAGGCTCTTGGGGTTCTTCGCGCCGAAGCCTTGCATGATGCGTGTCCACAGCAACCGCGCGGCGCGCATCTTGGCGATCTCGAGATAGAAGTTCATCCCGATGGCCCAGAAGAAGCTCAGGCGCGGGGCAAAGTCGTCCACGTCCAGGCCGCGCGCGGTGGCGGCCTTCACGTATTCGGCCCCGTCGGCCAGCGTGGCCCCGGCGACGGTGCCGGGTGCGCCGATCATTGGCACTCCGGTCGCCGGCGACGCCCGAGTCGACGTGGTGTTCACCGCGCCGGCCAGCAACGGCGGCAGCCGCGTCAGCAGC
>JAIXZR010000111.1 GCA_027489455.1 Rubrivivax sp.
AGCCCCTGGGCCGCTTCCTGGGCTTTGCCGTGGCCGGCTGCGAGCCCGACGAGATGGGCATCGGCCCGGTGTTCGCGGTGCCCAAGGTGCTCAAGCGCCTGGGGCTGACGGTGGCCGACATCGACTTGTGGGAACTGAACGAAGCCTTCGCCGTGCAGGTGCTGTACTGCGCCGACACCCTGGGCATCCCGATGGACCGGCTCAACGTGAATGGCGGCGCCATCGCCGTGGGCCATCCGTACGGCGTGAGCGGCCAGCGCCTGACGGGCCATGCGCTCATCGAAGGCAAGCGCCGTGGCGCCAAGCGCGTGTGCGTGACGATGTGCATCGGTGGTGGCATGGGCGCGGCAGGGGTCTTCGAAGTTCTCTGACGACGGCCTGCGGGCACACTGTCGGGCCCGGCACTTCCTGGACACTCGATCCAAGCCATGCGCGCGACCCTGGATTTCCTGCTCGACGACTGGCTGCACGTGGCCAGCCTGACCGAACGCCCCCGTTTTGCCGACCACGCGCCCGAGACCTTCGCGGCCGTGCTGGACACCTGCGAACGCATCGCACGCGAGAAGTTCGCGCCGTTCAATCGCCTGGTCGACATCGAGGAACCGCGCTTCGACGGCGAGCGCGTGGTGCTGCCGCAGGCCACGCACGACGCCTGGAAGGCCTACGCCGAATCCGGCATGCTGGCCGCGGCGCAGGACACTCCCATCGGCGGCATGCAACTGCCCTACACCGTCGAAGCCGCGGCCAACGCCTTCTTCGCCAAGGCCAGCGTCAGCATCGGCACCGGCATGCTGACCGCGGGCAACGCCAACCTGCTGATGGCCCACGGCACCGCGCTGCAGCAACAGGTGTTTGCGGCGAACGAATTCTCCGGCCGCTGGGCCGGCACGATGTGCCTGAGCGAGCCGCAGGCCGGCTCAAGCCTGTCGGACATCGCCACCCGCGCGCTGCCGGAAGACGCGGCCGACCCGCTGGGCCCGCGCCATCGGCTGCACGGCAACAAGATGTGGATCTCGGCTGGGGAGCATGAGCTCACCGAGAACATCATTCACCTGGTGCTGGCCAAGATCCCGGGGCCGGATGGCAAGCTGGTGCCGGGCACGCGCGGCATCTCGCTCTTCATCGTGCCCAAGTGGCTGGTGGACACCGAAGGCCGCCTGACGGGCGAGCGCAACGATGTCGTGCTGGCCGGCCTGAACCACAAGTGCGGCTGGCGCGGCACCACCAACACGCTGCTGAACTTCGGCGAAGGCCAGCACCGCCCCGGCGGCCGCCCCGGGGCGGTGGGTTATCTCGTTGGCCGCCCGGGCGAAGGCCTGCGCTGCATGTTCCACATGATGAACGAGGCCCGCATTGGCGTGGGCATGGCGGCCACGATGCTGGGCATGGCGGGCTACGAGGTGGCGCTGGACTACGCGCGCCAGCGCAGCCAGGGCCGGCCCATCACCGGCGCCGGCAAGGACGCGAGCCAGCCCCCCGTGCCGATCATCGAGCACGCCGACGTCAAGCGCATGCTGCTGGCGCAGAAGGCCTATGCCGAAGGCGCGCTGGCGCTAGCGCTCTACTGCGCCCGGCTCGTCGACGAGCAGCACACCGGGGCCGAGGCATCGGCGCGCGAAGCCGCGCTGCTGCTGGAGGTGCTGACGCCCATTGCCAAGAGCTGGCCCAGCGAGTGGTGCCTGGAGGCCAATTCGCTGGCCATCCAGGTGCTGGGCGGCTACGGCTACACCCGCGATTTCCCGGTCGAGCAGTACTGGCGCGACAACCGCCTGAACATGATCCACGAAGGCACCCATGGCATCCAGGCGCTGGACCTGCTGGGCCGCAAGGTGGTGATGGACGGCGGCGCGGGCCTCAAGTTGCTGGCCGGCCGCATCAGCGACACGGCCCAGGCCGCTGGCCAGGTGGCCGGTCTCGCCGAGCCCGCCAACGAACTGGCGGGTGCGCTCACGCGCCTGGGCGCGGCCACCAAGGCCGCCTGGGCCACGGGCGTACCCGAAGAAGCGCTCGCCAATGCCACGCCCTACCTGCAGGCCTTCGGCCACGTGGTGCTGGCCTGGGTGTGGCTGGACGTGGCGCTGGCCTGCGAGCGTGCTGCATCCCCCGCAGCCCAGGCGCTGAAGCCTGGCAAGCTGGCCGCGATGCGCTACTTCTACGCCTACGAGCTGCCGAAGATCGATGCCTGGCTGGGCGTGGTGGCGCGGCGCGAGGCCGTGTGCCGCGAGATGCAGCCCGCGTGGTTCTAGCCGGGGGTGCGAGCGATGAAGAACACCACCCTGGAAAAGTGGGTCTGGGTGCTGATCTACGGCGGCTTGCTGACGGCCTGCCTGGGCATCTTCATGCTGCTGGGCCCGGCAGGGCCCGACGCTCGTGCCGGCGGCGGATCGGGCTTGGGCTGGGCGCTGGCGCTGCTGGGTGGTGCCGCGGCCGTCACCGGCGCGGTGCTGATCTTCGTGCGCGCCCGGCGGCGCGACTGAGCTTTTCCTGACCACCACCTCTTCAAGCGAGCGAGACCCCATGGGCACACCCATCAGCAAACTCTTCGATCTGAGCGGCCAGGTGGCCCTGGTCACCGGCGGCTCGCGCGGGCTGGGCCTGCAGATGGCCGAGGCCCTGGGCGAGGCCGGCGCCAAGATCATGCTCACGTCCCGCAAGGCGGCCGATCTGGAAGAGGCCGCAGCGCATCTCTCGGAACGCGGCATCGATGCACGCTGGATCGCCGCCGACGCGGCCGACCCGGCGCAGATCCAGAAGGTGGTGAGCGAAACGCTGCAGCGCGTGGGCCCCATCGACATCCTCGTCAACAACGCCGGCGCCACCTGGGGCGCCCCTGCCGAGGACTACCCGCTGGAAGCCTGGGACAAGGTGATGAACCTCAACATCCGCAGCCTGTTCCTGTTTGCGCAGGCTGCTGCCAAGGCCAGCATGATCCCCCAGCGCCGTGGCCGCATCATCAACGTCGCCAGCATCGCCGGCCTGGGCGGCAGCCTGGACATGAAGTTCATCGCCTACGGCACCAGCAAGGGCGCCGTCGTCAACTTCACGCGCACGCTGGCGGCGGAGTGGGGGCCGCATGGCATCACCGTCAACGCGCTGGCGCCGGGCTTCTTCCCGAGCAAGATGACCAAGGGCGTGCTCGAGCACTTCGGCGTCGACAAGCTGGCCGCGGCGGCGCCGCTCAAGCGCATCGGCGACGACGACGATCTGAAAGGCGCGGTGCTGCTGTTGGCCAGCGCGGCGGGCAAGCACATCACCGGGCAGATCCTGGCGGTCGACGGTGGCGTCAGCGCGGTGCATGGCGGCTGAGCCCGCGCCGGGGCCGATGAAGCAGAAGCTGCACTTCCCATTGCGCATCCCCTTCGTCGAGGAGCTGGGCTTCGAGCTCTGGCGGCTGGACGACGGGCATGCCGAGTTGCGCGTGGACCTGCGCGAAGGCCACATGAACAGCTGGGAAGTGGCCCATGGCGGCCTGCTGATGAGCCTGCTGGACGTGGCGATGGCCATGGCCGCCCGCAGCATCCACCGGCATGCCGATGGCGGCGGCCCGGGTGTGGCCACCATCGAGATGAAGACCAGCTTCATGCGCCCCGCCGAAGGCCGCCTGCGCGCCGAAGGCCAGCTGCTGGACCGCACCACGACGCTGGCCTTCGCCGAAGGCCGCGTCTTCGACGAAGCCGGGCGGCTGTGCGCGCACGCCACCGGCACCTTCAAGTACCTGCGCGGCCTGCCCACCGGCGCGCGCCAGGCCAAGACGCTGCAACGCAGCCCCGCACCCGACACCCCCGAACCCGACCAGCAGGAACCCGAATGAACAACCAACGCATCGTCCTCGCCTCGCGCCCCACCGGCGAGCCCAGCGCCGCCAACTTCCGCCTGGAAGCCGTGGACCTGCCCGCGCTGCAGGACCAGCAGGTGCTGGTGCGCCACCACTACCTGAGCCTGGACCCGTACATGCGCGGCCGCATGAACGACGGCAAGAGCTACGCCCAGCCGCAGCCGCTGGACGCGGTGATGATCGGCGGCACGGTGGGCGAAGTCGTCGAATCGCGCCACCCCGGCTACGCCCCTGGCGACAAAGTGGTGGGCATGGGCGGCTGGCAGCAGTACGCCGTGGTGGACGCGGCCCAGCCGGGTGCGCTGCGCAAGGTGGACACCACGCACATTCCGCTGGCGGCCTACCTGGGCGCCGTGGGCATGCCCGGCGTCACCGCCTGGGTGGGGCTGACGCAGATCATCGTCCCCAAGGAAGGCGAGACCGTGGTCGTCAGTGCCGCCAGCGGCGCAGTGGGCAGCGCCGTGGGGCAGCTCGCCAAGGCCCGCGGCTGCCGTGTCGTGGGCATCGCTGGCGGGCCGGACAAGTGCGCCTACACCACTGACGAACTGGGCTTCGATGCCTGCCTGGACTACAAGGCCCTGGGCCACGGCAAAGAACTCTCACTGGCGCTGAAAGCCGCTGCGCCGAACGGGGTGGACGGCTATTTCGAGAACGTCGGCGGCGCCATCCTGGACGTGGTGATGGCGCGCATGAACGCCTTCGGCCGCATTGCCTTCTGCGGGATGATCTCCGGCTACAACGGCGAGCCCATCCCGATGGCCAACCCCTCGCTCATCCTGGTTTCGCGCCTGAAGCTGCAGGGCTTCATCGTCAGCGAGCACATGGCGCTGTGGCCGCAGGCGCTGAAGGAGCTGGGCACCATGGTGGCCACCGGCAAGCTCAAGTACCGCGAGAGCATCGCCGATGGCCTGGCCGCCGCGCCCGAGGCCTTCCTGGGCCTGCTGAAGGGCCGCAACTTCGGCAAGCAGCTGGTCAAGCTGGCGTAATGGCGGCACCGGCCATCCACTGGACCTGGCTGCGCTTCGGCAGCTTGAGCGTCGACCAGCTCTACGACGCGCTGGCCTTGCGCAGCGCGATCTTCAGCGTCGAGCAGGCCTGCGCCTACCTGGACCCCGATGGCGTCGACCGGCAGTGCTGGCACCTGCTGGGGCACGACAGCGGCGGCACGCTGCAGGCCTACCTGCGCGGCGTGGACCCGGGCGTGAAGTACGCCGAGCCGTCGATCGGCCGCGTCATCACCTCGGCCGCCACGCGTGGCACCGGGCTGGGCCGGCTGCTGGTGGCCGAAGGCCTGTGCCGCATGGACGCCACCTGGCCCGGCCAGGCCCTGCGCATCAGCGCGCAGGCGCACCTGCGCCACTTCTACGGCGCCCTCGGCTTCGCGGCCGTGGGCGAGGTCTACCTGGAAGACAACATTCCCCACATCGAGATGCTGAGGCCCGCGCCATGAACCCCCACCTGCTGTCCCGCGGCCACACGGCCGTCATCACCGGCGCGGCTTCCGGCTTCGGCCTGGAAGCCAGCCGCGTCGCCGCCGCGCGCGGCATGAACGTCGTCATGGCCGATGTGCAGGCCGACGCGCTGGAAGCCGCCGCGGCCGGCATCCGCGCGCTCGGGGCGCAGGTGCTGCCCTTTCGCATCGACGTTTCCAAGGCCGCCGAAGTCGAAGCCTTGGCCGCCGCCACGATGGAACGCTTCGGCGCGCCGCATTTCGTCTTCAACAACGCCGGCGTGGGCGCGGGCGGGCTGATCTGGGAACACACGCTGAAGGACTGGGAGTGGGTCATCGGCGTCAACCTGATGGGTGTGGCCCACGGCGTGCGCGTGTTCACGCCGCTGATGCTGGCCGCGGCGCAGGCCGATGCGGCCTACCGCGGCCACATCGTCAACACCGCCAGCATGGCCGGGCTGCTGAACGCGCCGAACATGGGCGTCTACAACGTCAGCAAGCACGCCGTGGTGGCGATGAGCGAGACGCTTTACCAGGACCTGGCCCTGGTCACCGCGCAGGTGCAGGCCCATGTGCTGTGCCCGTTCTTCGTGCCCACCGGCATCCACCAGAGCGAACGCAACCGCCCGGCAGCTTTCGCTGATGCCGCGGCCAGGCCCACCCGCAGCCAGCTGATCGCGCAGGCGATGAGCGACAAGGCCGTTACCAGCGGCAAGGTGACGGCAGGCGAGGTGGCGCAGTTCGTCTTCGATGCCATGGACGAAGGCCGCTTCTACATCTACAGCCACCCCAAGGCTCTGGCCAGCGTGCAGGTGCGGCTGGACGACGTGGTGCAGGGACGCAACCCCACCGATCCGTTCGCCGCCAAGCCCGAGATTGGCGCGGCGCTGCGGGCGCGGCTGCGGGGCGAGGCGATGTAGCGCACGTCAGGGTAAACCCGTCACATGAATGGAGGGGTCAGGACGGACGAGATTTCACAGTCGAGATTTGAACTATGCGGTAACTTTGGATACCGAAGAGTTTTCGGCGTGGCCGAAACCGTCGGACTTCCATCCTCCACCGTCCTTCAACCCTTCAGGAGCCCTGTGATGAAACTCTCGACCCTCGCGACCGCCGTCGCCCTGACTTCCACCCTGTCGGCCGCGCCTGCCTTGGCGCAGAACCTGCCCATCGTCGGGGGCATCACCTCGGTGTCGTTGACCTCGGCCTCGGCCCTGGCTGGCCTCGGCTTGAGCGTTGGCGGCTTGGGCTCGGCAACGATCTCGCCCGGCTCCACCGGCACGCCGCTGGCGTACTTCCCGGTGACGGGCGGGTCGATCAACACCGACAGCTTTGCCGGCAGCATCCTGCACGCCGGCAGCGGCCTGTCGCTGAGCACCAGCGCTGCCACCGTGAACCTGACGAACTTCGTCATCAACACGGTCAGCGGCACCCTGTCGGGCAACGTGGCCGTGGGCGCGACGAACCTGGGCGTGGTGCCCCTGTTCAACCTGGGCAGCAGCGGCATCGCCGTGGCGCCGTTTTCGCTGTCGCTGACTTCGGCCGCCGCGGGCGCGCTGAGCACGGTGTTTGGCGTGCCCAACCTCACGGGCTTCCTGATCGGCAACGCCAACACGCTGCCCATCACCTCGGCCGTGCCGGAGCCGGCCACGGTGCTGTCGATGCTGGCCGGCCTGGCCCTGATCGGTGCCACGCTGCGCCGCCGCCAGGCGGCCAACGCCGACCGCGTCTGAAGCGCGAGCCCCGCCCACTGGGCGGGGCCCTACAGTCCCTGGATGCAAACGGACATCAACGCATCTCCAGGCATCGTGGCCGTCATAGGCGGCGGCCCCGCCGGCCTGATGGCGGCCGAGACCCTGGCTGCCGCAGGCCGGGCGGTCCACGTCTTCGACGGCATGCCCTCGGTCGGCCGCAAGTTCCTGCTGGCCGGCAAGGGCGGCCTGAACTTGACGCACGGCGAGCCACAGGCTGCATTCGGCGAGCGTTACTTCGAGCGCAGCACGCTGCTGGCGCCCTGGCTGAGCGAATTTGGCGCGGAGCAACTGCGCGCCTGGGCCGCGGGCCTGGGCGTGGAAACCTTCGTCGGCAGCAGCGGCCGCGTTTTCCCCCAGGACCTGAAGGCCGCCCCGCTGCTGCGGGCCTGGCTGCACCGGCTGCGCACGCAGGGCGTGCAGTTCCACATGCGCCACCGCTGGCTGGGCTGGGCCGATGATGGCGCGCTGCGGCTGGCCACGCCCCAGGGCGACCGCCTGCTGCGCCCGGCTGCCACCGTGCTGGCCCTGGGCGGCGCCAGCTGGCAGCGGCTGGGCTCCGATGGCGCCTGGTGGCCCTGGCTGCACGCGCGGGGCGTGGATCTGGCGCCGCTGCGGCCGTCGAACTGCGGTTTCGACGTCGGCTGGAGCGAGCACTTCAGCAGCCGCCATGCCGGCCAGCCGCTCAAGGGCGTGGCCATGACCGTGGGCGGGGTGCGGCAGGCGGGCGAAGCCGTCGTCACCGCCACGGGGCTGGAAGGCAGCCTGGTCTACGCGCTGTCGTCGCTGCTGCGCGAAGCCATCGCGCGTGACGGCAGCGCCCGCCTCACGCTCGATCTGCTGCCCGCGCGCGATCTGGCCTGGGTGCAGCGCGAAGTGGCCCACCCGCGCGGGCCGCGCACGCTGTCCACGCACCTCAAGACACGCTTGAAGCTCGACGGCGCCAAGGCCGGGCTGCTGTGGGAGATCGTGCCCAAGCAAGCCCAGGCCGACCCCGCGCAACTGGCTGCCGCCATCAAGGCGCTGCCGATCACGGTGACGGCGCCGCGGCCCATCGATGAGGCCATCAGCACCGCCGGTGGCGTGCGCTTCGAGGGGCTGGACGATCGCCTGATGCTGCGGCCCTTGCCCGGGGTGTTCTGCGCCGGCGAGATGCTGGACTGGGAAGCCCCGACCGGCGGCTACCTGCTCACGGCGTGCTTTGCCACCGGCCGCCGCGCCGGGGCAGGTGCCGCTGCCTGGCTGGCGGCTGCGCCGGCCACCTAAACTTGCCGGCTTCGCCCGCCTGACCCCCCGCCTTGGACAAGATCGTTCTGCAGATCGCCGCCGAACTGAAGGTTCGGCCGCAGCAGGTGGCCACTGCCGTCGAGCTGCTCGACGGTGGCGCCACCGTGCCCTTCATCGCCCGCTACCGCAAGGAAGCCACCGACGGCCTGGACGACATCCAGCTGCGTGAGCTGGAAAGCCGCCTGGGCTACCTGCGCGAGCTGGAAGACCGCCGCGCCGCGGTGCTCAAGAGCATCGACGAGCAGGGCAAGCTCACGCCCGCGCTGCGCGCCGCCGTCGAGGCCGCGCCCACCAAGCAGGAGCTGGAAGACATCTACCTGCCCTACAAGCCCAAGCGCCGCACCAAGGGCATGATCGCCCGCGAAGCCGGCCTGGAGCCCTTGGCCGACCGGCTGTTTGCCGACCCGGCGCTGGACCCATTGACCGAGGCCGCGACCTTCATCAACGCCGAAGGCGGCTTCGCCGATGCCCCCGCCGTGCTGGACGGCGTGCGCGACCTGCTTTCCGAACGCTGGGCCGAAGACGCCGCGCTGGTGGGCAAGCTGCGCGAGTGGCTCTGGGCGGAGGCGCTGTTCCAGAGCAAGCTGGTCGAAGGCAAAGACGGGCAGTCGCCCGACGCCGCGAAGTTCCGCGACTACTTCGACTACGCCGAGCCCATCCGCACCGTGCCCAGCCACCGGGCGCTGGCGGTGTTCCGCGGGCGCACGCAGGAATGGCTGGATGCCAAGCTGGTGCTGGACGAGGAGATCACGCCCGGCAAGCCTGGCCTGGCCGAAGGCCGCATTGCCCGCCATCTGGGCTGGAGCCACGCCGCCCGCAAGAGCGACGAGCTGATCCGAAAAACTGTTGCCTGGACCTGGAAGGTCAAGCTCAGCCTGAGCCTGGAGCGCGACCTGTTCGCCCGCCTGCGCGAAGAGGCCGAGGCCGTGGCCATCAAGGTCTTCGCCGACAACCTGCGCGACCTGCTGCTGGCCGCGCCCGCCGGCAAGCGCGTGGTGATGGGCCTGGACCCGGGCATCCGCACCGGCGTGAAGGTGGCCGTGGTCAGCGACACCGGGCGCGTGCTGGACACCCACACCGTCTACCCGCACGAGCCGCGCTGCGACTGGGAAGGCAGCCTGCACAGCCTGGGCCGCCTGGTGGCCACGCACGGCGTGAACCTGATCGCCATCGGCAACGGCACGGCCAGCCGGGAGACCGACAAGCTCGCCGCTGACCTGATCAAGCGCCTGCAGCAGCTCGCGC
>JAIXZR010000180.1 GCA_027489455.1 Rubrivivax sp.
AGCTTGTCCATCACCTCGGGCTTGCTGTCGATCTCGATCTTCACCTTGGCCGCCGCCTCGTCGATCAGGTCGATGGCCTTGTCGGGCAGGAAGCGGTCGGTGATGTAGCGGTGGCTCAGCCCGGCCGCGGCCACGATGGCCGGGTCGGTGATCTCCACGCCGTGGTGCACTTCGTACTTCTCTTGCAGGCCGCGCAGGATGGCCACCGTGGCTTCCACGCTGGGCTCGTCCACCAGCACCTTCTGGAAGCGGCGCTCGAGCGCGGCGTCCTTTTCGACGTACTTGCGGTATTCGTTCAGCGTGGTGGCGCCGATGCAGTGCAGCTCACCGCGCGCCAGCGCAGGCTTGAGCATGTTGCCGGCGTCGATGGCGCCTTCGGCCTTGCCCGCGCCCACCATCGTGTGCAGTTCGTCGATGAACAGGATGATGCGGCCTTCGTCAGCCGCCACTTCCTTCAGCACGCCCTTCAGGCGTTCCTCGAATTCGCCGCGGTACTTGGCGCCGGCCAGCAGGCCGGCCATGTCCAGCACCAGTACGCGCTTGTCCTTCAGCGTCTCGGGCACTTCGCCGTTGACGATGCGCTGGGCCAGGCCTTCGACGATGGCCGTCTTGCCCACCCCAGGCTCGCCGATCAGCACCGGGTTGTTCTTGCTGCGCCGCTGCAGCACCTGGATGGCGCGGCGGATCTCGTCGTCACGGCCGATCACCGGGTCCAGCTTGCCCTGGCGGGCGCGCTCGGTCAGGTCCAGGGTGTACTTCTTCAGCGCTTCACGCTGGCCTTCGGCTTCGGCGCTGTCCACCTTCTGGCCGCCGCGCACGGCGGTGACGGCGGCTTCCAGCGCCTTGCGGGTGAGGCCATGGCCGCGCACGATGCCGCCCAGGTCGGTCTTGGCGTCGCACAGGGCCAGCAGGAAGGTTTCGCTGGCGATGAACTGGTCGCCGCGCTGGGTGGCTTCCTTGTCGGCCGCCTGCAGCAGCTGCATCAGGTCACGGCTGGGCTGCACCGGCTGGCCGCCGCCCTGCACCTGGGGCAGGTTGCGCATCGCCGTGTCCATGGCCGTGGCCAGGGCCGCCGTGTTGGCGCCGGCGCGGTCGAGCAGGGCCTTGGGGCCGTCGGGCTGCTGCAGCATGGCCGCCAGCACGTGGGCGGGCTCGATGTACGGGTTGTCGCGGGCCACGGCCAGGCTCTGGGCGTCGCCCAGGGCCTGCTGGAAGGCGGTGGTGAGTTTGTCGGCACGCATGGGGGTTCCTCCGGGATTGATGCCCACATGAGGCTGGCCGGCGCTGAAATCAAGCGCCGCCCGCTGTGCCGGGCTTGATCTGCATCAGTGCCGGCGCCAGGCGCCTGGCCGGGCCGCTGGCTACAGCGCGCCGCCCAGCCCGTGGTAGTGCCCTGCGTGATACACCAGCGGCGGCAGCGCCGTCTGTGCCAGCGCCAACACATGGCCGATGAAGAGCACGTGGTCCCCGGCGTCCTGGCGGCTGAAGGTCTCGCACTCGAAGACCGCGGCGCAACCGGCCAGCACGGGCGCCCCGCCTTCGCCGGGCAGCCAGTCGCCTTCGTCGAACTTGTCGTCGCGGCGCGAGGCGAAGCGCCGCGACAGCGCCAGCTGGTCGCCCGCCAGGACGTTGACGACGAAGTGCTCGGCACGGGCAAAGGCCGGCAGCTGGGCGCTCTGCTGGCGCAGGCTCCACAGCACCAGCGGCGGGTCCAGCGACAGCGCATTGAAGGAATTGGCCGTCAGACCCACGCGGCCGAATTCCGGATCCAGGCAGGTGATGATGGTCACGCCGGTGGCGAAGCGGCCCAGCGCGTCGCGCAGGCGCTGCGGGCTGACCAGGGGCTCGGTCGTCTCGATGGTCTCGGTGGCGTCGGCGGCCAGCGGTGGCTGCGCAGCAGGTGTCGTCATCGCGCGGGTCCGGTCCTGGCGGCATTCGTGGCGTCGACGCCCCAGCGGCGAAGCGCCGCGTCGTCGGCCTCGCGCGCGTCCACCCAGCGGCTGCCTTCGGGCGTGCTTTCCTTCTTCCAGAAAGGGGCCTGGGTCTTCAGATAGTCCATCAGGTATTCGCAGGCCTGGAAGGCCTGTCCCCGGTGCGCCGATGCCACGGCCACCAGCACGATCTGGTCACCCAGGGCCAGCGGGCCCACGCGGTGCACCACGCGCACGGCACGCAGGGCGAAGCGCTGCATCGCGGTGTCGATCATGGCTTCGATGGCGCGCTCGGTCATCCCTGGATAGTGCTCCAGTTCCATGGCGCTGACGGCGCTGCCATCGCTGCGGTCGCGCACGGTGCCGATGAAGCTGGCAACTGCGCCGACGCCAGCATCGCCGGCTCTCAGCGCAGCCACTTCGGCCGACAGGTCGAAATCCTCGGTCTGGATGCTGACGCGGGGCCGGGCCATCTCAACCGCCCGTCACGGGCGGGAAGAACGCCACTTCGGCGCCGGCCGGCAGCACGGCGCTGTCGTCGGCCATCACCTGGTTCAGCGCACAGCGCACCGGGCGGCCGTTCGCCAGCAGTTCGGCATGGCGGCTGCTCTGGTCCAGCAGCAGCTGGCGCAGGTCGCCCACGGTGCTGCCCGCCGGCAGCTGCAGCGTCTGCTGCGCCCCCAGGGCTTCGCGCAGCGCGGCGAAGTAGCGCACCTGCACGGTCAGGGTGTCGGGCCGGGTCATCGGGCGATCAAGTCAGCCAAGGGCAGGTAGCGCACCATGTCGCCGCGGGCGATGGCTTGTCCGGGCGGGTTGTCCAGCAGACCGTCGGCCCAGACTGCGCTGGTGAGCACGCCCGAACTCTGGTTGGCAAACAGCTCCAGCGCGCCATCGGCGTTCAGCCGCACGCGCAGGAACTCGCGCCGCCTGTCCGGCCGGGGCCAATCGAAGGCAGCGCGCAGCGGCAGGCCTGGCGGCAGCGCCGTGGCTGCGCCTTGCAGGGCCCGCAGCACGGTCGTCACGCACAGCAAGTAGGTGACGAAGGCTGACACCGGGTTGCCCGGCAGGCCCAGCAGCAGCGCCGCGCTGCCGTCGGCGCGCCGCACCTGCCCGAAGGCCAGCGGCTTGCCGGGCTTGATGGCGATCTGCCAGTGCTCCAGCGTGCCTTCGGCCTGCGCCGCGGGCTTGAGGTGGTCTTCCTCGCCGACGGACACGCCGCCGCAGGTGACGATGAGATCGTTGTGCGCGGCGGCTTCGCGCAGCGCGGCGCGGGTGGCGTCCAGCCGGTCGGGCACGATGCCCAGATCGCGCACCTCGCAGCCGGCGGCCTGCAGCAAGCCGCGCAGCGTGAAGCGGTTGCTGTTGTAGATGGCGCCGGGGCGCAGCGGCTCGCCGGGCATCATCAGTTCGTCGCCGGTGGAAAACAGCGCCACACGCGGCCGGCGCACCACGGGCAGCATCGCCGCGCCCACCGATGCCGCCAGGCCCAGGGCCTGCGGCGTCAGGCGCGCGCCCTTGTGCAGCACCGCGGCGCCGAAGCGCACGTCTTCGCCGCGGCGGCGGATCCACTGGCCATGCTCGGGCACGGTGTTCACGCGCACCTGGCCCAGGCCCTGGCTTTCGGGCGCGGGCAAGGCCTCGCACTGCTCCTGCATCACCACGGCATCGGCCCCGGCCGGCACCTGGCCGCCGGTGAAGATGCGCGCCGCGGTGCCGCGCGCCAGCGGCAAGCCGGGCACACCGGCCGGGATGCGCTGCGACACCGGCAGCACCGTGCCGGCCTGGAGCACGTCGTCGGCGTGCAGGGCGTAGCCGTCCATCGAGGTGTTGTCCTCGGGCGGCACGTCCAGCGACGACAGCACCTCGGCCGCCAGCACCCGGCCCAGCGCATCAAAAGTGGGCACGGTGTCGGTGTGCACGATGGCATGCGGCCGGCTGCCGGCCACCAGGCGGGCCAGCGCTTCGTCCAGGCTCAACAGGGGGCGGGTCTCTTTCACGAGGGGTTCGATTCAGGCCGCGGTGTGCGCCTGGATGTACTGCTTGATCTGCGCCACGCTGGGCGGCATCACCGTGAAACGCCGCGGCAGGCGTTCCAGCCCCGCCAGGGCTGCCGGGGGCGGCGGGCGCTGGCCGATGGCTTCCTCGATGGTGTCGGCAAACTTTGGCGGCAGGGCCGTTTCCAGCACCAGCATCGGCAGGCCCGGCCGGCAGTGTTGGCGAGCCACCTTCAACCCGTCGGCCGTGTGGGTATCGACCATCACGCCCTGCTGCTCCCAGGTGCTGCGGATCGTGGCCAGCCGGTCAGCGTGGGTGCTGGTGCCGCTGACGAAGCCGAAGCCGGCGATGCCGGCGAATTCCGCATCTGTGATTCGGAAGTCGCCCTCGCGCTGCAGCTGCGGGCCGAAGAGATCGGCGGTGCGCGCCGCGGCGCGGGCGTCGTGGCCCAGCAGATCGAAGACGAAGCGTTCGAAGTTGCTGGCCTTGCTGATGTCCATCGACGGGCTGCTGGTCTCCAGCGTCTCGGCCGTGCCGCGCGGGCGGTAGGCGCCGGTACGGAAGAACTCGTCGAGCACGTTGTTCTCGTTGGTGGCCAGCACCAGCTGGTCGATGGGCAGGCCCATCTGCCGCGCCACATGGCCGGCGCAGATGTTGCCGAAGTTGCCGCTGGGCACGGCGAAGGACACTTTCTGGCTGTTGGACTGCGTGGCCTGGAAGTAGCCGGCGAAGTAGTACACCACTTGGGCCAGCATCCGTGCCCAGTTGATGGAGTTCACCGTGCCAATGCGCTCGACGCGCTTGAAGTCCAGATCGGCACTGACGGCCTTGACGATGTCCTGGCAGTCGTCGAACACGCCTTCGATGGCGATGTTGTGGATGTTGGCGTCCTGCAGACTGAACATCTGTGCCTGCTGGAAGGGGCTCATGCGGCCGTGCGGGCTGAGCATGAAGACGCGGATGCCGCGCTTGCCGCGCATGGCGTACTCGGCCGCGCTGCCGGTGTCGCCGCTGGTGGCGCCCAGGATGTTGAGCTCCTCGCCGCGACGCGCCAGTTCGTATTCGAACAGCTGGCCCAGCAGCTGCATCGCCATGTCCTTGAAGGCCAGCGTGGGGCCGTTGGACAGGGCCTGCAGGAAGACGCCCGCTTCCAGCGGCTTCAGCGGGGTGATGGCGTCGGTGCCGAACACTTCGGCCGTGTACGTTGCACGGCACAGGCGCTGCAGGTCGGCGGCGGGAATGTCGTCGATGTAGAGCGACAGGATCTCGAAGGCCAGGTCGGCATAGACCAGGCCACGCCAGCGCTGCAGCGTGGCGGCGTCCACCTGCGGGTAGTGCGTGGGCAGGTACAGGCCACCGTCGGGCGCCAGGCCTTCCAGCAGGATGTCGCAGAAGCTGCGCGGTGACGCGTCGCCGCGCGTGGACAGGTACTTCACTTCAGCTCTTCTTTGCGGATGCGTACGATCGGCGCCAGCACCGTGGGCAGGGCCTGCATCTGCGCCAGCGCCGCCTTCATGCGGCCTTCGACGGTGTCGTGGGTCAGGATGATCAGGTCGGTCTGCTTCTCGCCCTCCGCGCTTTCCCGCTGCAGCACGGCATCGATGCTGATGTCGTTTTCCGCCAGGATGCCGGTGATGCGCGCCAGCACGCCAGCCTTGTCGGCCACCACCAGGCGCAGATAGAAGGCGGTGACAACGTCGTCGATGGGCAGGATGGGCGTGTCCTGCAGGCTGCCGGGCTGGAAGGCCAGGTGCGGCACGCGGTGGTCGGGGTCGGCGGTGTGCAGCCGGGTGATGTCCACCAGGTCGGCGATCACGGTGCTGGCCGTGGGCTCGCTGCCCGCGCCCTTGCCGTAGTACAGCGTGCTGCCCACCGCGTCGCCCTGCACCACCACGGCGTTCATCGCGCCTTCGACGTTGGCGATCAGCCGCGTCGACGGGATCAGCGTGGGGTGCACGCGCAGCTCGATGCCGCCTG
>JAIXZR010000279.1 GCA_027489455.1 Rubrivivax sp.
CATCTGGCAGACATTGATGCAGGGGCTGGCCACGCCGGCGGCGGTCATGCGGCCTCCTGCGCGTGCCGCATCAGCAGCGTGCTGGGGCGGCCGCCGGCTTCACGCGCTGCCCGCGCGCTGTTGGGCCGTCGCGAACAGGTGGCGGCATGACGGCGCCCGTGGCCAGCCCCTGCATCAACATCTGCCAGATGGACGAGGCCAGCGGCTGGTGCCGGGGCTGCCTGCGCACGCTGGACGAGATCGCCTTCTGGTCGGTGCTGGACGACGACGACAAGCGTGCCGTGCTGGCCGAACTGGCGCGGCGCCGGCAGGCCGCGCCGGCGGTGCCGGTGCGCCCACCCGGCAGCACCTGAAGGGCCGTTGCGAACCCCCGCCGGTAACCCCGATGAAGCGCATCGACTTCTGGTTCGACTGTCTGTCGCCGTATGCCTGGCTGGCCTTCGACGCGCTGCCGCAGGCGCTGGCTGGCGTCAGCCACGCCGTCGACTACCGGCCGCTGCTGCTGGGTGCGGTGCTGCAGCACTGGGGGCAGAAGGGCCCGGCCGAGATCGACCCCAAGCGCGACTGGACCTACCGCCAGGTGCAGTGGCTGGCCGCGCGCCAGGGCCTGGTGCTGGACCTGCCGGCCCAGCACCCCTTCAACCCGCTGGCGCTGCAGCGGCTGGCGCTGGCCTGCACGCCCGCGGGCCAGGCCGGCCCCAGCCGCCACGTGGTGCAGGCGCTGTTCGAACATGTCTGGCTCGGCGGCGGCGACGCCAACGACCCGTCGCGCCTGGCAGCGCTGACGCAGCGGCTGGCCCCGGCCCGCGACCCGCAAGGCGACGATGTGAAGGCCGAACTGCGCGCCCACACCAGCGCCGCGCTGGCAGCAGGCGTGTTCGGTGTGCCCAGCTTCGTGTGCGAAGGCCGGCTGTTCTTCGGTGCTGACAGCCTGCCCCTGCTGCGCGCGGCGCTGCTGGGGGATGCCAGTTTCAGCGCTGCCGCCTGGGACGCCGCCGCCCAGCCGCGGCCGGCCGTGCGCCGCGGCTAAAGCCTGGGTCTGACCCGGGCCTGAACAGGCGCGTGAGGCCGGCCCCCGCACTGCCAGGGCCTGCCAAAAATGCGCCAGATTCCACATCGCGCCGGGAAACCCAAGGGTTTACACCTGGTTCGTCAGCCTGGGATCAGCCGCGCGTCAGCCTTTGTTTGTTTCGCGTCAGCCCCTGCTCAGAACCCCCGCGCACAGTAGGGGTGTAGCGCTGCCCTGTTGGTGGTGCCACGGCCCACGCAGGAGACAAACCATGCAGACCCCCCTGGCGACACGCATCGCCGAACACCCCAAGTACCAAGAACTCAAGGCCAAGCGGACGCGATTCGGCGTCTGGCTGACCGTGGCGATGCTGGTGGTCTATTACGGCTTCATCCTGCTGGTGGCCTTCAACAAGCCGCTCTTGGCCACGCGCCTGGGCGACGGCGTGATGACCCTGGGCATGCCGCTAGGCCTGGGCGTGATCGTCTTCACCATCGTCATCACCGGCATCTACGTGAACCGGGCGAACAACGAGTTCGACCGTCTGCAAAGTGAAATCAACAAGGCGGTGATGTGATGAAGCCCTTCACCTTTTTTCTCGTCGCCCTGACCGCCCTGGCTGGCACTGGCACCGCCCTGGCCGCGGGCGCCGACCTGGGCCAGGCCACCCAGCAGGCCACCAACTGGACAGCCATCGGCATGTTCGGGGCCTTCGTCGTCTTCACGCTCTTCATCACCAAGTGGGCAGCAGCCAAGACCAAGAGCACGGCTGATTTCTACACCGCAGGCGGCGGCATCACCGGCTTCCAGAACGGCCTGGCGATTGCGGGCGACTACATGAGCGCGGCGTCCTTCCTGGGCATCAGCGCGGCCGTGATGGCCAGCGGCTTCGACGGCCTGATCTATTCGATCGGCTTCCTGGTGGGCTGGCCCATCGTCACCTTCCTGCTGGCCGAACGGCTGCGCAACTTGGGCAAGTTCACCTTCGCCGACGTGGCCGCATTCCGCTTCGACCAGACGCCGGTGCGCGTGTTCGCGGCCAGCGGCACGCTGGTCGTCGTGGCCTTCTACCTGATCGCGCAGATGGTGGGTGCGGGCCAGCTCATCAAGCTGCTGTTCGGGCTGGAATACTGGATCGCCGTCATCATCGTTGGCGCGCTGATGATGGTCTACGTGCTCTTCGGCGGCATGACGGCCACCACCTGGGTGCAGATCATCAAGGCCATCATGCTGCTGTTCGGCGCCACCTTCATGGCCGGCGCGGTGCTGTGGCACTTCGGCTTCAGCCCCGAGGCGATGTTCGCCGGCGCCGTGAAGATCAAGACCGACCTCGCCACCGGCAGCGGCAAGACGGCCGAAGAAGCAGCCAAGATCGGCAGCGCCATCATGGGCCCGGGCGGCTTCGTGAAGGACCCGATCAGCGCCATCAGCTTTGGCATGGCCCTGATGTTCGGCACTGCCGGGCTGCCGCACATCCTGATGCGCTTCTTCACCGTGCCTAACGCCAAGGAAGCACGCAAGAGCGTGCTCTGGGCCACCACCTGGATCGGCTACTTCTACATCCTGACCTTCATCATCGGCTTCGGCGCCATCACCTTCGTGCTGACCAACCCTACGTTCCTGGACGCCAAGGGCGCCCTGCTGGGCGGCAACAACATGGCGGCCATCCACCTGGCCAACGCGGTGGGCGGCAACGTGTTCCTGGGCTTCATCAGCGCGGTGGCCTTCGCCACCATCCTGGCGGTGGTGGCCGGCCTCACGCTCAGCGGCGCCAGCGCGGTGTCGCACGACATCTACGCCACCGTGGTGAAGAAGGGCAAGGCCGACAGCGCCAGCGAACTGCGCGTGTCCAAGATCACCACCATCTGCCTGGGTGTGGTGGCCGTGGTGCTGGGCATCGCGTTCGAGAAGCAGAACATCGCCTTCATGGTGAGCCTGGCCTTCGCGATTGCAGCCAGCGCCAACTTCCCGGTGCTCTTGATGAGCGTGCTGTGGAAGGGCTGCACCACGCGCGGCGCGGTGATCGGCGGCTTCCTGGGGCTCATCAGCTCGGTTGCGCTGACAGTGGTGTCGCCCGCGGTCTGGGAAGCGACGCTGGGCAACCCCAAGGGCAGCGCGCTGTTTCCGTACACCAGCCCGGCGCTGTTCAGCATGACGATCGGCTTCGTCGGCATCTGGCTGTTCAGCATGCTGGACAGCAGCGCCCGCGGCGCGAAGGACCGCGCTGGCTTCATCGCCCAGCAGGTGCGGTCTGAGACCGGCATCGGTGCAGCGGGTGCCAGCGGGCATTGAGTTGAGGGTTTGGTCTAGGCACATACCCTTGCTTCTGCGGCGAACGCGGCAGACGTCAGCAAACGGTCAGTGACCCTGAAGATAGTCGGCGCCGGTACCGGGTGGAGAGTTCCCTCCACCCGAGTTTTTTTCCGGAGACATGCATGGCAGCAGAGATGACAACGAACGTGCGCGAACGATCGCGCCCGATGACCGCCGAAGAGAAGAAGGTCATCATGGCCTCGTCGGCCGGCACCATCTTCGAGTGGTACGACTTCTATCTGTATGGCGCCCTGGCTGCCATCATCGGCGCGCAGTTCTTCACTGCGTTCCCTGAGAACACGCGCAACGTATTTGCCCTGTTGGCCTTCGCGGCTGGCTTCATCGTGCGCCCGTTCGGCGCCCTGGTGTTCGGCATGCTGGGCGACATGGTGGGGCGCAAGTACACGTTCCTGATGACGATCGTCATCATGGGCGTGTCGACCTTCCTGGTGGGCGTGCTGCCCAACTACGAAAGCTGGGGCACGGCTGCGCCCGTCATCCTGATCCTGCTGCGCATGGCTCAGGGCCTGGCGCTCGGCGGTGAATACGGTGGTGCGGCTATTTACGTGGCCGAACACGCACCGGCCAACCA
>JAIXZR010000145.1 GCA_027489455.1 Rubrivivax sp.
CGGATGTTCGAAGCTTGCGGGCCCTTCTGGCCTTGCTTCACTTCGAATTGAACCTTCTGGTTCTCGGCCAGGCTGCGGAAGCCGCCGGTCGACTGGATTTCGCTGAAGTGAGCGAAGAGATCCTTGCCACCACCGTCGGGGGTGATGAAGCCGAAGCCCTTGCCATCGTCAAACCACTTGACGACGCCGGTCTGGGTTGCTGTTGCGTTCATGTTGGAAGCCTTTCACGGTTGCTGCGCAGCACATGCTGACGCAGTGCAGAAGCGGGCCAAGAAAATCACCGATCAAGGGGTTCCACCGTCCATCCACGCTGCACTGGCCGGAGCCTGCGGGCAGGAATGAAGGCAACACGCCGTCAAACCAAGTACTGTCTTGCTCAAATCTACCGACCGACTGTAACAGGCTTCGGCACGAAGCCGCGGCCGATGCCGTGATATTCCAGCCCCAAGCCCGCCAGCAGCGCAGGGTCGTAGATGTTGCGGCCGTCGAAGATCAGGGGCTGCTTCAACAGCGCCTTCATGCCGTCGAAGTCGGGGTTGCGGAACTCCTTCCACTCCGTCACCACCAGCAGCGCGTCGGCGCCTTTCAGGGCAGCGGTCTGACTGGGGGCGAAGCTCAGCCGCGGCAGATGTTTCATCACGCGCCCGGCCTCTTCCATCGCCACCGGGTCGTAGGCGCAGAGGGCGGCGCCGCGGCGGATGAGTTCTTCCGCGATCACGCGGCTCGGCGCGTCGCGCATGTCGTCGGTATTGGGCTTGAAGGCCAGGCCCCAGACCGCGAAGCAGCGGCCGCTCAGGTCTTCGCCGAAGCGCTGCACCACCTTTTGCACCAGCACGTGCTTCTGCCGTTCGTTGGCGGCTTCCACCGCCTGCAGCACGCCCAGGTCCAGGCCGTTTTCGCGGCCGGTGTGGATCAGCGCCTTGACGTCTTTCGGGAAGCAGCTGCCACCGTAGCCGGTACCGGCATAGAGGAAGTGCGTGCCGATGCGCGGGTCGCTGCCGATGCCGCGGCGCACCTGCTCGATGTCGGCGCCCACCTTGTCGGCCAGCAGCGCCAGCTCGTTCATAAAGCTGATGCGCGTGGCCAGCATCGCGTTGGCCGCGTACTTGGTGAACTCGGCGCTCTTCACGTCCATCAGCTGCAGCCGGTCGTGATTGCGCATGAAGGGCTGATAGAGCGCGCGCATCATCAGGATGGCCCGTTCGTCGTCGGCGCCCACGATGATGCGGTCGGGCCGCATGCAGTCTTCGACGGCGGCGCCTTCCTTCAGGAATTCCGGGTTGGACACGACCGCGAAATCCACCTGCAAGCCGCGCGCCTGCAAGGCGGTCTGCACCGCTGCGCGGACCTTGTCGGCCGTGCCAACCGGCACCGTGCTCTTGTCGACGATGACCTTGTAGTCCGTCATGTGGCGGCCGATGTTGGTGGCCGCTGCCACCACGTACTGCAGATCGGCACTGCCGTCTTCGTCCGGCGGCGTGCCCACGCCGATGAACTGCAGCGTGCCATGTGCCACGGCGGCGGGGATGTCGGTAGTGAACTGCAGGCGACCGGCGGCGGCGTTGCGGCGCACCACTTCATCCAGGCCAGGCTCGTGGATGGGGATGCCGCCCTCGTTGAGCATGCGGATCTTGCGCTCGTCCACGTCCAGGCACACCACGTGGTTGCCAAGTTCAGCCAGGCAGGCTCCGGTCACCAGGCCCACGTAGCCGGTGCCGACAACGGTCACTTTCATATTCAGTTGCTCAGTTTTGTATGGGGTGAGGGAGGCTTTGCGTTAATTCTGGCGCCTTGACAAGCGGCTTCGGCCCCTGCGGCGGTGATATCTTCCGCGGTGGCCGGGCCTTTGAGCCCTTCGGACCCCCATCGCCAGCCCGCTGGCTGAACCTATGACAAAAACCGCACTCATCACTGGCGTCACCGGCCAGGACGGCGCCTACCTGGCAGAACTGCTGCTGAGCAAGGGCTACATCGTCCACGGCATCAAGCGCCGCAGCTCGCTGTTCAACACCGACCGCGTGGACCACCTCTACCAGGACCCCCACGTCGACAACCAGCGCTTCAAGCTGCACTACGGCGATCTGACCGACAGCACCAACCTGATCCGCATCGTGCAGGAAGTGCAGCCCGACGAGATCTACAACCTGGGCGCGATGAGCCACGTGGCCGTCTCCTTCGAGCAGCCCGAATATGCGGCGGACGCCGACGGCATCGGTACGCTGCGCCTCTTGGAAGCCATCCGCATCCTGGGCCTGACGAAGAAGACCAAGTTCTACCAGGCCAGCACCAGCGAGCTCTACGGCCTGGTGCAGGAGATCCCGCAGAAGGAAACCACGCCCTTCTACCCGCGCAGCCCCTACGCGGTGGCCAAGATGTACGCCTACTGGATCGTGGTGAACTACCGCGAGGCCTACGGCATGTATGCCTGCAACGGCATCCTGTTCAACCACGAAAGCCCGCTGCGCGGGGAGACCTTCGTCACGCGCAAGATCACGCGGGCGATTGCCCGCATTGCGCTGGGCCTGCAGGACTGCCTGTACCTGGGCAACCTGAGCGCGCTGCGCGACTGGGGCCACGCGCGCGACTACATCGACTACGACTACTCATGTTCCTGGCAACTCAAGCTACAACAGACCACTAGGCTGCAGGCTTCCCACTCGCAGCACTAAACGCCAGAACACGCGACTCACCCTAGTTTGCGACGGCGCGATTACGTGGATACCCATTACTGAGCGAGCTGTCTTCCCGCGATGCAGATGCAATCGGATCAAGCTAACGCTACTGGCGCGCCTACGCCTCAATCACTGTTTTTGTCCATACTTTTTGCCCTGGGCATGTACACGGGAGCCGCTCTCCCAGTTCAACAGTTTCCTCTACCAGCTTTTGTATCAGGCTTTGCGGGGCTTTGTCTTCTTTTCATTCACAGGAGGAGAATTCTCGCAAGTCACATTCCGTTGCTGATCGCGATTCTTTCAATACCTCTACCGGGCATACTCGCCCACTTCCAAGACGCTTCCGCAACTCAACGAATCTCCGGTTACGTTCAATTCGCGTACTCAATAACAATTTCTCTGGCGTTCTGCATCGAGCTGTCTACATGGCCGAGACGCTTACTTACAAAATTCTTTGGCACCTGCGCTGCGATAATATTCTTCGGCTGCTTGCTGGAACTCACTACAGGTTTCAGCGCTGTATCCAACGCGTTCCGTCAAGCAGCATTCCCAGTGAATTATGATGCTGATGCCAGAGACCAATTGATTTTCGGAAGAGTTCGACCAAAACTTTTCACATCAGAGCCGTCGTACGTTGCACTGTTCTTCTTGCTCACGACGTCCTGCTGGTACCTCTTGAGCGAAAGCAAGAAGGCTACAGTCACATTGCTACTGGCAACCGCGGGTGGAGCGTTCCTAATTGGCAGCCCCATTATCCTAGCTGCATTCTTGCTCCCGCTCGCAAAGCGGCAGGTACCGCTCACCCAAACGACACCTGCCTTCAGGTTGGGCGGAAAGCTTTTGTTTGGCTCGATTTCACTCTTTCTTCTTGTAGCAGTCATCATTCCTGCCGCACTCGCACCCCGCCTTACTCTGATATCTCAAGGATTGGACGAAAGCTTTTTGGTCAGAGTCGTTACTCCCCCAAAGATAGCTTACGAGGTATTTCTTGAGACACCAGTATTCGGAGCGGGAATCAATGCCAAGAATGAACTCGATCACTTGGTGCGTGGCATCCTTTGGGAATACAACGTAACATACAACATTAACGAGGAGTACGCTGCCGACGGCGTAACCAACGCCTTTTGGTTGTCTTGGATTTTCTTGGGAGCGGCAGGTGGTCTCGCTTTAGTTTTGTGGATGTTGTACGCATCAAGCATTTTGGGGAATGGGGTCGTATGGAGCCCAGTGTTGGCCACGTTTGTATGTTGGCAAGGAATGGGGGGGTTTGTTGATCCACGCACGTGGTTCTTCTTTTTCATGTTTGTACTTGCTTTCTCCAAACCATTGCCCTCAAGTTGTCGATCATGAGCTCCAGACGAGTTTTATGCATTGTTCCACGGCTACCCTCTGATTTAGTAGGCGGCGAGAAAATATACACCTATCACTTACTGAAGAATCTCGCCTCCTTTCGAGAATTAATCTTGGTGGGCGCATGGGATTACCCGCCCTCGATCGACTATACGTGGGCCAAAAATATACTGAGTGAGGAAAAACCCAGTCGCTCGAAAGTGGGAAGCGTCTTTTCCCTCCAGCCGAGCGCAATGTACCAAGCGAACACAGCAGTCATCCGCAAACTGCTCAAGAAGCTACCAAAAGATCTTGATTTTGAAGCAATTATCTGCATGCATTACTTCGGCTACCGCGAAGCGAAAGCTTTTGCCGAAGAACAGAATGCAGCGAATGGAATACCCTTGATATTGATAACTCACAATGCAGAAACCGAATGTCGACGCGGCCTTGCTTCATCGGCAAGGAACATTTTTGAGTCAGTGGCGTTCAGGTGGGATCTTGCTAAAGTAACGTTTCACGAGCGTCGAGCACTTGGATATGCGGACGCGGTTACCACCATTACCGAACACGACGAGCAAGCGCTCAGTTGTTTCAATCCCTTCATTACGACAATAACCCCTGGCTACGCAGTTAGAGAACCCATAGGTCGAACGCCTCTAGCCGATAGAGCTAGGACCGTCGTCGTTCTTGGTACTTTTGAGTGGGAAGCAAAGAAGAAGAACATAATGGATTTCGTGTGTGCTGCAGAAAAAATATTTTCCCAAAGGTCGATTCGGCTGAAGATTGTAGGGCGCGCCAGCCAAGCTTTCCTGGATGAGTTGAAAGCCTTCTCCTTCGTAGAAGCTACCGGTGAGGTTGAATCCTTTATCCCACATCTCAACAGCGCTCGCATAGGTGTTGTCTGCGAAGAGATAGGGGGCGGCTTCAAGCTAAAGAGCCTCGATTACATTTTCAACGGGCTGCCCTTAGCTGCTTTTGCTGGTAGTGTTGAAGGGCTAGATCTTGTGGCTGGAAGAGATTTCCTTGAATTTGACTCGCACAATGACATGTGCCATGGAATTGCAGAATGCATTGATGATGTCGCAAAACTCCAGCAGCTTGCGGAAACAGCCGAGAATAGGTGTGCGCACAGGTTCAACTGGCTAGATCGCGGTAAAGCTCTTGCGAAGGTTATCGATCAGGCACTCTCTCATTCTAGCCATCAATGAATACTTCGCTATTCCTGCTAAGGCTAAGCAAGCTGTGGAAGATATCAACTTCTGCACAAACGCTTCATGCAGCACTTTTCTTCCGAGTATTTGCGGCGGTAGAGCATGCGCCAGTACTCAAGCAGGCTCTCAAATCAGTTGTTGACATCGGAGCGAATAATGGGCAGTTTGCCTTGGCGGCCAGAAGATACACATCTGCAAAAGTACATTGCTTCGAACCGCTTACGTCAGCGCACAGCAAGTTGAAGCGACTATTCCGCCACGAGGCGGAAATGGTCGTGGTCTATCCGTATGCAATCGGCAAAGTCTCGGGCGTGGCAAATATAAACGTGGCGGGGCGCTCGGATTCATCGTCTCTTCTAGAGATTGGCGCTGAGCAAGTGAGGCAATTCCCGGGCACAGGGCCAGTAGGGATAGAAAAGATTCAGGTTAGGCGCTTGTCTGATTGCATCGCGAAAGACGAACTCAAGTCCCCTGCGCTATTGAAGATTGACGTCCAGGGCTACGAGTTCACCTGTCTTGAGGGCTGCTCTGACGTGCTGGACTGCTTTGATTATGTCTACTGCGAATGTTCGTTTGTTGAACTGTATGTTGGTCAAGCACTAGCCTCCGAGATTATTGGCTACTTGGCTAATCATGGATTGCGGTTTGCTGGGGTATATAACTCAACGTACGGGTCCGATGGTCGCTGTCTTCAGGCGGACCTCTTGTTTGCGCGTGAATGCGACTAAAGACACCCACTGATGGCGGCCTCGACGTTGGCCCGGCACTTTGGTGAGGAGGAGGTTAGCCTCCCTTTTAATTCGCAGCCGTCGGTTGGGTTGATGCGTTGACACTCAGATTACACGAATGCTTATTCGAACTCGCGACGACTTACGGCAATTGCGATATGCAACCGGCTTGCATCACGTATCTGTCGAAACGCGCCAACTAAAGCTCATCGGACTACTTCCGCATGCCCTTAAGTATGCGTTGTGGTCGCTGAGACCTGGCGGAGAGTTAGTGGTAGTTGACTCAGGCCCAAATCTTCAAAATGCAGCGTTTACTTATTCGTTCGAGCTAGTTCGAATGTCAGTGATGAGACTGCTCGGACAATATGGAAGGCTGATAAGTATTGACCTGACGCGACGAACCATCGCTATTGAGCGCTTAGCGCACTCTGAAGATGCCAAATGGAGCGCAGGGGTTGTTTTTTCAGGGGCGAAAAAAGAATTGCCGTTGTTACGAAGGTGCCTTGACGGACTCTTGGCTCAGCGCCAACTGCAATCGGAGTCTTGCGGAGAGATCTTGGTCTGTGGACCAGCTGAGGCTCGGTATTGTACTGAGGATTATCCTACTGTCAGATATATTCAGGATCCCACCGATCACAGCCGACAATTTCGGATTGCTGCAAAGAAGAATTTCTTGGCGAGTCACTTTAGGAACGATAAGTTTATCATCCTGCACGCCCGTGTGATCTTGGAATCAGGTTGCCTGGATCGGATCCCGCGGCACTTCGACATAACGTCTGTCAATCAAGAGACAAGCCAAAGTGGCGCTCGAGAGCCATACCTGTCTTTGGTAGCGGTTGATCCGAATTACTTGCTGGGGCTTCCTCGTTTCTCGCCCAAGACGGTGCGGCAAACGGCAATCGAAAACTATCTTGACCTGTATAGGGTTGGACTGCCATATCTAGATGGTGGCTGCATCGTCACAACGCGAGAAGTTTGGGAGCGCTGTAGCCTTAATGGGTCCCTAAGCTGGGGTGAAGCCGAAGACATGGACTGGTGCCATCGCGCAATACTCTCTGGGTTTTTGGTCGACATGTGCATCGACGCACGCGCCACATCAGCGACGCACAAACTGAGCGAAAGTCGACTCGCCGGGTCATTTCCAAGCTGGCAACTACGTAACATGCGTAGGATTGTCGTAGATTACTGGGCCAGATCCCGCTACGCGATCTCGAAATTGCGAGGGCACAGCCAGTGAAACAAGGAGCGCTCTACGCGCACAAGATTGCGAACGCAGCGCTCACGATACTCTGGAGCTTGACCTTTACATACGCGCTGACTCGCACGGTGGGCGCTGAGTCGTATGCTGTGTACGCGGTCGCGGTTGCTCTAGGAATGCTTGTGCTTGCGCTTGACGCTGGAATGTCTAGCGTTGTCTATTTTGAAACCCGGCGGGTTTACCTCGAACGCTCAGCAACTGAATCGCCCGTTGCGTTTAGTTTGATTTTGAAGTTCCAGACCATAGCTACGGTCAGTTGCTTCCTTTTGTATGCTTCAGTCTGCTTCAACAGCAAGGCATCACCCACTGAGTTACTTGCACTCTTTTTGGTCTTCGCGTCTGTTGCCGCTGGGCTTCCAGCAACGAGCATTAGGGCTGTGTTGAATGCAACTGATGACTTCCTTTTCTGCGAGCGCGCTGAGTTAGTCCGTAGATTGCTTGTTCTGGTCTTTGCAGCGTCCATATCCTTTGGTCTACCGATCCCCGCTTATGGTCTGCTCACGCTACTTGTGTGGGCGTTTTGGTACTGGGCTGTGTTTGGTCGGCTATCGCTGGGCGATCTTGGCTTTGGACGCGCAGGCCGAACTGAGCTAGTCTCAGCGTTTGCTCTTCTGCGGGACCAACGTCTCCGAGCTTCAGCCGTGTTTTCCCTTTGCGAGTTTCTGATTTACTCACTTCCATATTATGTGCTACCTCTGGGAGCCTACTCGCGTCGAGACTTAGTTGCTTTTGATTCCTACTTTAAGGTCACACGGCTGGCTGTTGTAGCGTTTGGTTCTGCTTGCGACTCCGCAACGCCTATGCTAACCAGAGATTACCTACATGGTTCCATGCAACGCGCACGAAGGAGATTTCTCGCAGTCCTTTGCTTCAATATCCTTACAGCCATTGGTCTCGGCTATTTGCTCCTGAATTATGGTGCAGAGTTCTTCGCCCGCCTACTGCACGAAGCTGGAATCGTCTCCGAAGTCACTCTGCGATGTGGAGCCGCAGTAGTGTTTGCAATGGCAATTCAAACTACATCGGGCTCATTTTTACTAGCTTTGGGGAATTTTTCTTCGCTAGCCCGATGTGCGACTGGCATTCTCTTTATCCTCATAATAACAGTCGTTGTTGCTAGTATTGCAAACTTTAGCTTTGATTACTTCTTAGCTTCTTATGTATCGGTCTTTTGTATCGGCGCAATTTGCAACCTTTGGCTAGCATGTGCGGCATTAGGATTGATACCACAGTTTCGCACAAGGTTGCGATAGACCAACCGACGCAGAACTTGATACGGAGTCAAAGGTGAACAAAATTATCATTGATCTTGACGGCACTCTTACCCACGACGAGTCCGACCGATCCTACGCAGAAAAGCGTCCCCGGACTGAAGTTATCGAGCGACTCCACCAGTACAGGGCGCTAGGATATAAAATCTGTATTTTTACATCGCGAAACATGCGGACCTATAGGGGAAACGTTGGTGAAATTAATATACATACGCTTCCTACAATTGTGGCTTGGCTCGGCGAGCATAAGGTGCCTTACGACGAGATTCTTGTTGGGAAACCATGGTGCGGCGAGAATGGGCTTTATGTTGACGATAGGGCACTGACACCCCAGGAATTTGCATCGCTAGAACCAGAAACTGCTCTATTGAAGGTTTCAGGACGCTTCTGAAGTAGGTTGAGCTCACCAATGATGACAACGATTTTGACGTCAGCATCCTATGTCACAGACGAGCTTCGGGCTGAGTTTGGGCTTCTTCCGCCTGCTTTTCTGCCAGTGGGGCACCAGAGACTCTACGAGCTTCAGGCATCAGTGCTTGGCGGAAGGGTTTACTTGACGCTGCCGTCCTCGTTCCGGATACCAGATCCAGACGCGCAGAAGTTGCAAGCCTTGGACTTGGAGATCATTCGAGTACCTGACGGGCTCAGCCTCGCCGAATCGTTGCTGTACGCGCTCAACGTCATCGGGCATACCGCAGATTCGCTGCGTATACTACATGGCGATACCCTAATCTATGATCCACCGGAAACGGTGTCTAGCGTAGTTGCCGTAGCAGCGCAACCCGAGGCGTATTCATGGGGCCTAGCACCAAATCAACGGGGCCGACTTAGCCAAGGGGGAGACAATCAAGTACTCGCCGGCTTCTTTTTCTTTTCCAGCGGAGTTGCCTTCAGGCGCGCACTGTCCAGGGCTTGTGGAGACTTTGTCGAAGCGGTGAACATTTACGGAGAGACTACCGACCTTCTTTCGATGAAAGTTGAGCATTGGCTTGATTTTGGACACCTACAGACGTACTACCGATCAAGATGTGCCGTTCGGACCCAAAGAGCCTTCAACACGCTGAGCATATCGTTTCAGAGCGTCGTTAAGCGTAGTTTGGATAGTTTCAAATTGGCTGCAGAGGCCCACTGGTATCAGCGGCTGCCCGACAAACTAAGATTATACGTGCCTAATTTTTTGGGCTCATTTCAAGAGGCTGGCGATGCGGCCTACTCTATCGAATATCTTCCTATCCCTTCTCTGCATGAGCTATACGTGTTTTCCGAGTTGGGCGCGAATCAATGGAGCCGAATCCTAGGGTCATGTCGCGAATTTCTCCTGTTATCAGCAACCTTCGCCGAAAGCCACGATCCGCTTCGCCCAATCAGGGCACTTACCCTTGAGAAGACACTCAGCCGCCTTGAGCAGTATTCAAAAGCGACTGGCTTTCCAGTAACTAAGGAGCTTTCCTACGACGGCCAACCTGTTCCCAGCTTGGTTGGTATTGCGGAGGAAACGTTTAAGTGTGTTGATGCCGAAACAGAGAGATATTTAGGCGTAATGCATGGCGACTTTTGTTTTACAAATGTATTCTTTGATTTTCGGACTCAACGCATTAAGGTCATTGACCCCCGCGGAACCGTGGGCACAGGCCACCACACCGTATATGGGGACATTCGTTATGACATTGCCAAGCTTTCGCATTCGATTGTCGGATGCTACGATTTTATCCTTACAGACCGATACAGTTGCGAAGTGAGCGCCAATCTGGACTTTCACATTAGGTTTCCAGAAACGAATGCTCGGCGCATCTTGAGCGACTCTTTGGCCAGCTTTGAGGTCTTGGGTCTAGGGTTGTCAAGCCCTGAAATCTTGGCTTTGGTGATACACCTTTTTCTCTCAATGACACCGCTTCACTCCGATAATCCGAAGCGACAGCGAGCGTTCATAGCCAACGCCTTACGTTTGTATTGCACGTGGAGGAAACTATGATAGTGATTCCGATGGCAGGCAACAGCAGTCGTTTTTTTAACGCTGGCTACTCTACGCCAAAATACACGCTACCACTGCGACAAGGTACGGTTTTCGATTGGTCGCTTCGATCGTTTGAAAGGCTTTTTGAAACGGAGTTCTTTTTGTTCATCACACGCGAGGGAGAAGATGTCTACTCCTTCGTAACGAGGCGCGCTACAGCTCTTGGCATTAGGCAATTCGAGGTTGTGCAGCTCCCCTTTCCCACAAAAGGCCAAGCGGACACAGTCAGACAGGGCTTGGAGTTGGGTGGCATCAATCGAGACGAGCGTTTGGTCATCTTTAACATCGACACCTTTCGCCCAAATGCAGTGGTGTCCCCGCTACCTGGTTGCGACGGTTGGCTAGAGGTATTTCATGCATCTGGCGATCACTGGTCCTTTATAGAAATTGACAGCGCTGATAGCACCAGCGTGACTCGCTGCGCGGAAAAGACTCGGATTTCTGATCTTTGCTGCACGGGCCTGTACGTTTTCGAGGCCTCAGAGATTTTTTTGGAGGCCCTCGAGATCGAGTGCAAGGCACCTTCCCTGAATGAACTTTATGTAGCGCCTTTATTTAATCACCTGATCTCACGTGGGCACAAGATTGGTTGGATGCAAGTCCCCAGTCAGGAGGTTGTTTTGGCCGGCACACCGTTGGAATATGAGTCTCTGCATGAGCAAGATTTCGAGAGGCTATTCCTATAGTTCTTTGGCAACTCTTTTGGACTTCGGTGATGCGCCTCCCCTTCATTAGAAGACGGTTGGTCTAAGGGGGTACAGCGCAGGTTCGAATCCTTTGGCCTGCACCGATAGGTTGTAGTATTTTTGGGAGTTAACTTTGTTTAGAGAAATAATTCACTCTGTGGTATGGGGAGCTCGACATCGGTTGGGCCGATATAGGCCGACTGAGCTTGAGTTTGTGGAAAAGCGCGTTTCGCCAGGAGACGTTTGCATCGATGTTGGTGCGCACGCAGGTTCTTGGACTCTGCCGCTTGGTAGGTTGGTGGGCCCGCAGGGGGCTGTTTATGCGTTCGAAGCGCTTCCATATTACGCCAGAGTTTTGCAGTACACATTGGATCTCTTGGGTACACCAAACATTCACCTGATTAACGCCGCTGTTAATGACAATAGTTCTGCGGTTTCTATGGTCTGGGCAGACGAGGCAGGCAAAAGGCTGACGGGCAGAACACACATCGCGGCTACTGCGACCCCATCTACGACTTCCGTTACGGTACCAGGCATTACCATTGACTCAGTTTGCGCCGCAGATGACAGGCGCGTGTCGTTCGTAAAGATTGACATTGAGGGCGCCGAGTTGGCCGCCTTGAATGGAGCCGCTTCAACAATCAAGAAAAGCCGACCCATGGTGCTAATAGAAGTCGTTGATCTGCATCTCCAGAGATACAACACCTCAGCTGCAATGGTTTTTGACTTCTTTACAGCCCTTTCCTATCGCCCGTATGTGCTGGCTAATGGCAGTGTAGTTCTCACATCGCTGGAATCTTCACGTCATCACAACGATGTTTTTTTTCTTCCGGATTGAATTGTGTAGCGAGCTGGAATTGAGTTCGGGGCGGGTTGTCGGCTTCTCTAGCGCGCAGGTCTGCACTTTGAGCGGTGAGCAGGTAGCTTGCAGGTGAGATCTCATTTGACCTTTAGGTGACGTAGTTGGCCCGCAGATCCGAGCTTGTAGTATGGTTTCGATAAGTGGATATTTTGGGATACTCGCACCACCGAGGATTTTTTCGAAGATCGCCCATCTGAGTCCTGCGCTGAATCAGATTTAGCGTGCCTTATTTGCGCGCAAATGCTGCCCGCCCTATCCCGCACATCGGGGGCATGCTGCGCTGCAGTATTTTGCTACTCTGCACGACTTCGTCGTTGGTTCTAGCCCACGCGTTACGACGCTTTGGCACGACTGATGCAAACGAACACCAGCAGCGAGCTGGCACGCACCAGCGCAGGGAGCCCACCGTGAAAATCCTCGTCTACGGCATCAACTTCGCCCCAGAACCGGTGGGCGTGGGCCGCTACACGGGCGAAATGGTGCAGGCCCTGAAGGATGCTGGGCACGAAGTGCGCGTCATCACCGCGCTGCCGTACTACCCGGCGTGGAAGGTGTCTGAAGGCTACGCGCCCCGCCGCTACGCGTTTGAAGCTTGGCAGGGTGTGCCCGTGGCACGCGCGCCGCTGTGGGTGCCCTACCGGCCGGGTGGGCGCAAGCGGGTGCTGCACCTGCTTTCATTCGCCATCACTTCCCTGCCCCTGGTGGTGCGCCAGCTGTTCTGGCGGCCCGATGTGGTGTGGATGGCCGCGCCCGCCTTCGTGTGCGCACCCGCCGCCCTGGTGGCTGCGCGCTTGACGGGCGCCAAGGCGTGGATGCACGTGCAAGACTTCGAGGTAGACATTGCCTTTGGCATGGGCCTCATCAGCGGCAGTGGCTGGAAGCGGGTGGTGTTTGCTTGTGAAAGCTGGCTGATGCGCCGCTTCGACCATGTTTCCACCATCAGCCGCGCCATGGTGGCGCGCGCGCAGGCCAAGGGCGTGGCGGCAGACCAGGTCAGCCTGGTGCCCAACTGGGCCGATGTCGATGCCGTGGCCCCGCTGCGCGGGCCCAGCCCCTACCGGGCCGAACTGGGCATACCGGCGGATGCCGTGGTGGCGCTGTACAGCGGCACCATGGGCGTGAAGCAGGGCGTGGATTGGGTGGCCGAAGCCGCCCTGGCGCTGAAGGACGAGCCCAACCTGTACTTCGTGCTGTGCGGTGAAGGCGCGCTCAAGGCCCAGGCCGAAGCCACCTGCGGCCACCTGCCCAACGTGCGCTTCTTGCCGCTGCAGCCGCTGGAAAAGCTGGGCGCCCTGCTGGGCCTGGCCGATGTGCACCTGCTGCCCCAGCGCGCAGACGCTGCAGAGATGGTGATGCCCAGCAAGCTGACAGGCATGCTGGCCAGCGGCCGCCCCGTGGTGGGCATGGCCAGCCCGGGCACTGAACTGGCCGACGTGCTGCAAGGCTGCGGCACCGCCGTGCCCCATGGCGACGTGCCCGCCTTTGCCGAAGCCGTGCGCCGCATGGCCAGCCTGCCCGGCCTGCGCGCAGAGCTGGGCCGCCACGCCCGGGCGTTTGCCGAGACGCACCTGGGTGCCAGCACCGTGCTGGCCCACCTGGAACGCCGGATGGTGGATCTGGCCACCCGCGACACCACGGTCAAGCCCGTGGGCGGCGGCCTGCTATGACGCTGATCGATGCCCTGGCCCTGGCCGCAGCCCTGCTGGCGGCTGGCGTGCTGTACCTGGCGCGCGCGCCCAGGGATTAGCACGCCGCACGCTGCCAGCCCCTTGTGCACATTCGCACGCAGGGCCATGCGGCGCCTGGGCCGGCTGCGGCCAGGCCATGGCGGCACCCACTTTTGCACGCTGCAGGCACCCGGCAGTGCCCAGAATGCGCTGGCGGGTACTTGCAGTCGCGGGCGGTTGTTGCGGGTTCTTGACAGGTCTGCGTGGCAGGTTATGGTCAAGTGTTTGCGTAGCAGCACGCTGCCAGCCACGTGCAGGCCCAGCAGCAACGACGCGCTGCAATACCAATAAACCCAAGTTGCCCGCTCAGGGGGAGTGCAGATGTTCGGAAAAGTTGAGGCGGCAGGCCAAGCCAAGAGCAACCGGCCAGCCCCGCAGAAAAGGCCTGCGCCCTTGGCAACGTTGTCTTCCAAGCAGCCCGTGATCACGCAATACACCGGTGCGCAGACTGGTTGCTCTGTGCTGCAGTGCGCATTGCTTTGCGTGGCCGTGCCGTGGCCCGACACCGACGTCACCCACCTGGCCTACGACCTGCAAACTTGTGTTCAGGACACCGGTAGCGCCAGCGGATTGCTGCTGCTTCCAGAAGCCTGGATTGCGGCCCTTCCCAGCCACCTTCTGGACGAATGGGCGGCCTTGCGCCTGGGCGTGATGGCCAGCACCACCCCTAACCCGGAAGCCGAAGCGCGCCAGCTGTTGACGGAGCACGCCAGCGAAACCGTTGCCAACTGGCAGGCCTACCTGGCCCAACTGCCGGCTGCCTTGCGCTAAACGCCGGCGCCCGCGCCGCACCCGCAGGGGGTGTGAGCTGCTGCGCCGGGCGCAAGACCCCCGCGGAGAAGTTTCTTGGCTAACCCGGCGCTGGTTTTCCATCGCATTTCAGACACCGTCTACAACCTGGCTGCCGTCCGCACCGGGGCCGTGCGTTGTCAGTTGCTGCGCAGCACCTTGGTCACCCAGGGTTTGCTGGACGATGGGTTGATCGACCGACATCGCCCTTTGTTGGTTTTTGGTGCAGGCCCTGCGGGGCTCAATGCCGCGGTGACAGCAGCCCAAGCGGGCGTGAATGTGCATGTGCTGGAAATCGGACCGGCACCCTTCCAGACCTTTCACCGGGCGCATTGGCGGCGGGTGGATCCCTTCGAGTATGACTGGCCCTTGCCGCACCATGGCCAGGGTGCCAGCACGGGCAGCCAGGCCAGCCGGCTGTTCCACCAGCAGCAGGCCACGGGGACGAGGTTGGCCATGCGGTGGGCGGCGCTGTGGCAGCAGTGGGATTTGCAGTTCAACGGGCAAGCGGGTTTGGGCAAGGTGGATTTGCAGCTCAACACCGACGCCACGCACTTCACGTGGCAAGAGCAATCGCCCGTCACGGTGCGTGGCCTGCCCACCTTGCAGGCCCGTGGCCGCTGGCAAGCGGGCCAAGGCCCTTCGACGCGCCCGTTTGGGGCGCTGTTGAGCTGCACCGGCTTCGGCAATGAACGCACTTTCGAAGACCCGCCCCCAGGCGCTGGCAAGCCGGGCCTGTGGCATGGCTACCGCGGCCCGCGCTTCTGGCTTGACGTGGACGGGGTGCCTGCTGACCACAAACAGCCTTTGGTAACTGGCGAAGCGGTGGTCAGCGGCGGCGGCGATGGTGCGATGCAGGACGTGCAGCGCATCCTGACGGGTGATTTCGGCCTGGCCCTGCTCAAGCGCCTGGACAAGCTGGCGGGTACGCAGGGCGGCCCGGCAACGCCAGAAGCCCAGCTCTACACACTGCTGGCAGCAGAAGACACGGCACGCCGGGCCTTTGCATGGCAGCGGCCCGGGCATGCGCCACTGGCGGCATTGCTGCAGTGGCATCAGACCTACCAGGCCGTGGTGGCGCAGTTGATGGCGCACTGGCAAGCCCTGCCTGGCGGCCTGCAAACACTGGCGAAAGGCCTGCTGCGCCAGCAGTGGCTAGATGGCCAGCTGCGGCTGACCTGGGCCTACCCCGGGGCAGTACCCGACCATGCCTATGGCCTGAACCGCTTCTTGTGTGAGGTGCTGCTTCAACTGACCCAGACCATGCAGCCCGCCCTGGCCGCCAGGTTCGCAGCACTGCCTGGCCACCGGCTGACCCATGTGCAGCCGCACGCAGCCAGCCACACATGCCCGCCCGGCGAGGCCTGCCTGGGCACTCAGCACGATGTGACGCTGACGCCCTCGCCACCGGGCAAAGCGCTGCAGCGCGTCGCAGTGGGCTTGCTGGTGGTGCGGCACGGCCTCGTGCGCCAGCCTCTCTTGCCCCCGCAGGCACCGGTGGCCGACCAACTGCTGCCGTACACGTTGCCGGCTTGATCACAACGGCCTGTGGCGCAAGCCTGGGCCAAAGCGGCGATGGCGCCCGCAGCCATCGCGGCGCCAGTGGCGCCCTGTCGATCGGTGATTTCTCACGCTGGCCTGCACCACCATGGCATCCCGAGCTGCTGAGCGCCCGCCCGCCCCGCACCCGCGGGGCTGACCGAGCGGGGCAGACCCCCTAACCTCTACTCTCGGCTGACAGGAGCTTGGAAGCGCCGCGGCCGCAGGGAGGAACGTCTTGTCATCCACTGCCGCCAGCGCCGCTGGGAAACCGGGCTGCGCATGAAGGTGCTGATCTACGGCATCAACTTTGCGCCCGAGCCCGTGGGGGTAGGCCGCTACACGGCCGAAATGGCCCTGGCGCTGCATCGCGCCGGCCATGAAGTGCGTGTGATCACCGCATTGCCGTACTACCCCGAATGGCGCGTGGCCGAAAGCTACCGCGGCCGTGGCTACGTGCATGAGCAGTGGCAAGGCATCCCCGTATGGCGTGCGCCGCTGTGGGTGCCCTTTCGTCCCGGGGGGCGCAAGCGGGTGCTGCATCTGTTGTCCTTCGCCGTTCTCTCGCTGCCATGGATCGTGCGTCAGCTGTTTTGGCGGCCAGATGTCGTCTGGATGGCAGCGCCGGCCTTCGTCTGCGCCCCTGCAGCCCTGACGGCCGCACGGCTGACAGGTGCCAAGGCCTGGCTGCACGTGCAGGACTGGGAGATCGACATTGCCTTTGGCATGGGGCTCGTCAGTGGCAATGGCTGGCGGGCCGTGGTCTATGGCGCTGAACGTTGGTTGCTTCGGCGCTTCGATCACGTGAGCAGCATCAGCAAGGCCATGGTGGCGCGTGCCGTTACCAAGGGTGTGGCCACCGACAGAACCAGCCTGATGCCCAACTGGGCCAATGTGCGCGGCGCATGGCCTGCCGGGCAACCCAGCCCCTACCGCCAGCAGCTGGGGCTACCCGATGACGCCGTGGTGGCGCTGTACAGCGGCACCATGGGGGTGAAGCAGGGCGTGGATTGGCTTGCCGAGGTAGCGCTGCGGCTGGAAGGCCATCCGCACCTGCACTTTGTGCTGTGCGGCGAAGGCGCGTTGCAGGCGCAGACCCAGGCACAGTGCAGCGGCTTGCCGAACGTGCACTTCCTGCCCCTGCAACCGCTGGCTGACCTGCCCGCCCTGCTGGCTCTGGCCGACATCCACCTGCTGCCCCAGCGCCCTGCGGCGGCCGACATGGTGATGCCCAGCAAGCTGACCGGCATGTTGGCCAGCGGCCGCCCGGTGGTGGCGATGTCGGCGCTGGACAGCGAGCTGGCCGACGTGGTGGCCAGCTGCGGCGTGGTGGTGCCGCACGGCGACGTGACGGCCTTTGCCCACGCAGTGCAGTACCTGGCCGAACGGCGCGACATGCGGGCACGGCTAGGCGCCGTGGCCCGCCGGTTTGCAGAAGACCACCTTGCCGAGGAAACCGTGTTGGCCCGGGTGGAAGCCCAGATGCGCAGCTTGGCTGGCTGCAGCAGAGCCGCCAACACCACGGCAGAAGAAGCGGCAGACTAAGCGAGGCGCCCGCCGAGTCTTGGTCTTGCGTGTACCCAGGTGTCGGCAGCAATAGAGCGATGCCGACTTGCAGTCCCTGTCACTGTGCACACGCATCACCCCCGGCCGACGCCGTCATATACGTCTTCCCAGCCCACCTGCAAGCCCAGGCTGGGCAAGGCCAGCGCGGTGCCGCGTGGCCAGGGCATCAGGTCGCCCCGCTGGCCGCCTGCACCGCGGTGGCAGGCCCAGGCGGCTTCTTCCATGCCTGAGAGCAGCACCACGTGTTGCAGGCCGGGCAGCTTCTGATAGGCCTGCAGCCTGGCGCCACTGTGTGCACCCCTGCGGCACCCACTGCGCCAGAAGCTGGCTTATCGAATCACGTCCGCCAGATCCTCGGCGGTTCCGCCGCCAGGCCCCAGGCCAGACGGCGCCAGGCGGCGCGCACGGCACCGAGCAGGGCCATGGCGGGCTCCACGCGGTGGGCCAGCACGCGCAGCAACACGACGCCGGGCTGGGGCGCGGTGGCGCCGGCCAGCAAGCCAGGGGCGTTGCTCGGCGGGGGGGCGATGGCCTGGCGCGCGGCTTCCAGCAACGCATCCCGCTGCGCGGCGGGCCAGGGGCTGCCGCTGGCAAAGCACAGGGTGGCGCTGACGCTGTGCCCGCCCAGGCCCAGCGGGCTGTGCAGCAAGGTGGCGTCGCTGGCGCGGATGTGGCCGCGTTCCAGCCATTGGCCGGGCACTTCCAGGTGCTGCAGGTAGCTGCCACTGTCGAAGGCTTCGTTCGACGCCGGCAGCCCCAGGGCCAGCACATCCCAGGCCATGGCCTGGGCGCCGGGCTGCAGATGCAGCTGCAGCTGGTTTTCGGCCACGCAGCCGCGGTGGGCGATGGCTTCCAGCGGCAGCCATTCCATGCGCGCACCTTCGGCCAGGTGCAGGGCCACCCGCTGCCGCGCCACAGTGCCTTCGCTGCGATAAAAGCGCGTGGCCCCGGGCGTGGTGCAGACCGCGTGCGTGCCGGCGTCCAGATGCGCCGTGACCCGCAGTTCGTCACCGCCCACCACGCCACCGGGCGGGTGCACCAGTACGTGGTGGCAGATGCCTGGGCCTTCGGGGTACAGACGCTTGAGTACCCGCAGCGGGCCGTGGTGGACGTCTTGCGCGGTGGTGCGGCTGCCGTCGCGGCGGTAATGCAGTTGCAGGTGGGCGGGCCAGGCGGGCAGTGTCATGGGCGGCGATTCTCGGCCCCGCGGGTGCCCTGGCGCGCCGTCAACGCTGGTGCCAGAAAGCCTGGTGCACGGCGGCGATGTCCCTGGCGGCTTGCGCCACCGGCCCCAGCACCCGCATCGGCTTTTGGCCGCGCGCGAAGACTTCGCAGCACGGCAGGCTGAGCGTGGGGTTCTCGGGGTGGTTGCCGGTGATGGCCAGCAGCGCCGCTTCTTCCAGGCCGTACACCAGGCCGCCAATGTGCGCCCAATACTGCGTGCCAGCACACATGGCGCAGGGTTCCACCGTCGTCACCAGGGTGCAGCCCCACAGCTGCTCGGGCGTGAACTGCGCCGCTGCCGTGCGCGCCAGCACGGCTTCGGCGTGGTTGACGGTGTCGACGTTGGTTTGCGTCAGCAGCACGGTTTCGCCGTCTTCGGCCACCAGCAGCGCTGCGAAGGGGTGGTGGCCGGCGGCTGCGGCTTGGCGCGCCAGGCCGTTGGCGTGCTGCAGGTGGCGCAGGGCCTGGGCGGGGGTCATCGGGGCCTGGCCTTCACTGCATGCCAATTTGGCCTGCAGTGCTCAGGTCTTGGGGGGGTCGATGATGGTGCGCTTGCCATCGAGTGCGACGACCCAGACCTGTTCAGCACCTGCTTCCAGGTAGTAGCTGGCCTTCATGTGCATTTCCGCCCAGGTGTTGCTGGGCGACATGATCTCGACGCAGATTTCGGGGGCACTGGGGAGAGGGGTTACCAAACCAAGCGCCTTCAGGCGCGCATTGGAGATCCACGCAACATCTGCTACGCGAACGCCGTCGGTCGTCTGAATGCTGCATTCGGTGATGACCTTGCCGCCGCGCCGCTTGCGAAGTTCGGCCACGTAGTCGCTCTGGACAACGCCATGTTGGTTACTGGCCGGGCTCATCTCGATGCGGCCCCAGCGGTTCAGCTCGATCTTGAACGGCAGGTTTTGCAGCAGTGGGTTGGCCAGGACGTCGGCCCATTTCAAGGTGGACATAGCAGGCGGCCTCAGAAACGTTGCGGCCATTGTGCCCCGCTCATTCCCCCTGCGTCCCCCGGTGCGCCCAGCCGGTGGTGCGCTTCTCGATCCAGCTGAAGAGCTCGTACATGGCCATCGCCATGGCGCCGATCGTCACCAGGCCGGCGAAGGCCAGGGGCATGCGCTGCTGGCTGCCGGCCGTCTGCATGAGGTAGCCGATGCCGCTGTCGCCAGCCGTCATCTCGGCCAGCACGGTGCCCACGAAGGCCAGGGTGATGGCGATCTTCAGGCTGCCGTAGAAGTAGGGCATGGACCGGGGCAGGCCCACCTTCACCAGCACATCCCAGCGCTTGGCGCCCAGCACGCGCAGCACGTCTTCCAGCTCGGGCTCCAGCGTGGCCAGGCCGGTGGCGATGTTGACGGTGATGGGGAAGAAGCTGATGAGGAAGGCCGTCAGGATGCCCGGCCCGATGCCGATGCCGAACCACACCACCAGGATGGGCACCACGGCGGCCTTGGGCACGGCGTTGAAGGCCACCATCAGCGGGTAGATGGCGGTGTAGGCCAGCCGGCTGCTGCCGATCAGAAAACCCAGCAGCACGCCCACCACGATGGCCAACGCGAAGCCCACCATCGTCACCCAGAAGGTCTTCCACGCGGCTTCCAGCAGCGGGCCGGTGAATTCGAAGAACTGCGCGCCGATCTGCGTGGGGCTGGGGAAGATGAATTCGGGGATGCTGAAGGCCATCACCACCAGCTGCCACAGCAGCAGCACCGCCAGCAACAGCGCCACCGGCGACCAGCGTTCCATCGTGCGGGTGATCTTCATTGCGGCACCGCCACGCCAGTTTTACGGATGGCGCCGATGTGCCCGCGCAGCTCGTGCACGATGTCGGTGAAGGCCGGCGTGTACGTCACTTCCAGATCGCGCGGGCGTGGCAGGTCGATGTCGCGCTTGACGACGAAGCGGCCCGGGCTCTTGCTCATCACGTACACCGTGTCGGCCAGGAAGACGCTCTCGCGCAGATCGTGCGTGACGAGGATGACGTTGAACTTCTGCGCCGCCTGCAGGTCGCGCAGCGCGCACCACAGCTCTTCGCGTGTGAAGGCGTCCAGCGCGCCGAAGGGTTCGTCCAGCAGCAGCATCTGCGGCTCGTGCACCAGGGCGCGGCAGATGCTGGCGCGTTGCTGCATGCCGCCGCTCAGCTGCCAGGGGAACTTGTCTTCATAGCCGCCCAGGCCCACGCTCTGCAGCAGCTTGCGGGCCTTTTCTTCGTATTCCTTGCGCTTGGCCTTGAAGCTGGAACGGTAGGGCTCGACGATTTCCAGCGGCAGCAGCACGTTGTCCACCGTGGTGCGCCAGGGCAGCAGGCTGGGGGCCTGGAAGGCCATGCCGCTGATCTTCAGCGGCCCCGTGACCGGCTCGCCGCCGATGCGGATGCTGCCGCGCGTGGGCATCTTCAGGCCCGTGGTGAGCTTCATGAAGGTGCTCTTGCCGCAGCCCGAAGGCCCGACGATGGCGATGAATTCGCCGCGCTGCACCTGCAGGGTGATGTCCTCGACGGCGAACTTGCCCTGCGCGTGCAGTTCCTCGTTGTAGGCCAGCCAGACGCGTTGGAAGTCGACGAAGGGTTCGCTCATGGCGCGGGTGGTGGCAAGCCCTGTGCCAGGCTGCGGAAGGCTTGGGTGTAGGCGTCCTTGAACTGCGCGTGCAGCTGGCTGTGGGTGCCGCCTTCCAGCTCCACGTAGCGCACCCGGCCGGGGCCGGGCTGGGCTTGCAGCGCGGCGTCGCGCAGCCGGCGGCCCAGGGTGACGGGCACCGTCGTGTCGGCGCTGCCGTGCAGCAGCAGCACCGGCGCGTCGACCTGCGCCATGCGGCCCACGGCATCGAACTCCAGCGTCGTCACGCGGGCTGCCACGCGGCCCCAGAAGCCGGCTTCGGCGGCGACATCGGGCATGCGGCTGAAACTGCTTTCGACCACCAGTGCACCATAGTCGTGCTGCCACTTCAGCGTGCTGGCCAGGCGCACGGCCACCGCGCCGCCCATCGAATGGCCGAAGACCACGCGCCGGCCGGCCTGCGGCTGGCGGCGCTGCAGTTCGGCCCAGGCGGTGCGGGCATCCGCGGCGATGGTTTCTTCGTCGGGCACGATCACCGTGCTGTCGCCCCAGCCGCGGTAATCCACCGCCAGCACGTGGAAGCCGGCGTCGCGGATGGCGTTGATCTTGGGCAGGTTGGGGTACAGGCTGCGGAAGGTGCCGTGCAGGTACAGCAGCGCCGGTGCCTTCGGGTCGGGGTTCGGCAGCCACCACAGCGCCAGCTGGTCGGGCTGGGTGGGCGCGGGGCCGCGCGCGCTGCCGATGCGCGTGGGCGCCACGGGCTGCAGCCAGCGCTCGTCGCCGGGGCGGAAGATCTCGGCATCCGGCGGCGTGCTGGCGGGGCGCCCGGGGCTGGGGCGCAGGGCGATCTGGCTCTGCTTGGCATCCAGCCAGGCGCAGCCGCCCAGGCTGCCCAGCAAGGCCAGCAGCACCACGCCCCTGAGCGTCCGCGCCCCCCTGCGCAGGGTAGGCCCGATGGCCAGGGGTGCCAGGGCTGCTGCCACAATCTGCTGCATGTCGTGCCTTTCACTGACGCCCCGCGGGGCGATGTCTAGCGGGCCCCAGCGGGCCGTTGTTCAACGTTCGGTGGGGGCGGCCATCGTTGCCTCGGCCCTGGCCTGGCTGGCCGGCCCGGCCCAGGCCGCCGAAGGCCCTGGCCTGCTGGTGCGCAGCTGGAACGAGGCCACCGACATGGCCGCCTGGAAAGGCGAAGGTTACTGGCGCGCGGCCTTTGCGCCCTACGCACCGCACTTCCGCTACAGCGTCGAGCACAAGGATGTCTACGCCGTGGCGCTGGAGCGCCAGCGGCCGGACCGCTGGCTGGCGGGCTTTTCGGCCTTCAGCAATTCCTTCGGGCAGCCCAGCGCCTATGCCTATGTGGGCCAGCGCCACACCGGGCTGTGGGGCCAGGAGCCGCTGTTCTTCCAGTGGAGTGCCGGCATCCTGTACGGCTACGTCGGCAAGTTCAAGGACAAGGTGGCGCTGAACGTGGGCGGCTTCGCGCCCGGGGCGCTGGTGGGGCTGGGTTGGCAGTTCAACCGCAACGCATCGGCCACCGTGCATCTGCTGGGCGATGCGGGGGTGATGTTTCAGTTTGCCTGGGATTACCGTTAGCCCCCACGCTCGCTAGCGCTCGCTGCCCCCCGAGGGGGCGTTCGCCGACGGACCGGCGGAGCCGGATCCGTGGCTTGGCTTGGGTAAGGCCCGGCGGTTCCGATTACTTCTTGGCTGGGGGCAGGATGTTCAGTTCTGCTTTGGCGGGGAGGACGGCGTCGGTCCAGACGGCGTTGGGGTTGACGCGGGTCTTGGTGTTGAAGGCGTCGCTCACTTGCGATGCCATCAGGGCCAGGCGGCCGGGGACGACGACGCCGAAGCCTTCGGCGCGGGCGTCGGGGCTGGCGACCACGGCGTCGATGGCCATGCGCAGGCGGCGCTTTTCCAGGGCCACGTCGATGATGCCGTCACGGGCCTTGACGTAGTCGACGGCCGGGTCGGGGTTGGCGATGACTTCCTTCGCGCCCTTCACGAAGGCCGAGAGGAAGGCCTTCACCGCCGCCGGGTTGTCCTTTAGCAGCTTGGGGCTGACGATGACGGCGTTGCCGTAGAGCTTCACGCCATGCGCCGGGAAGGGCAGCACGACGATGTCTTCCGCCTTGATGCCGCGCGCTTCCAGGTTCAGCAGGCTGGTGAAGGAAAAGCCGGTGATGGCTTCGATCTCGCCGCGCACCAGCATGGTCTCGCGCAGCGGCGGGTCCATGCTCGTCCACTGCACGCCGCTGATGCCGTTGGCCTTGGCGAAGATCGGGAAGGCCTTGCGCCCGGCGTCGAAGCCCGGGGCGCCGAGCTTGCGGCCGTTCAGATCCGAAGGCTTGGTGATGCCGCTCTTCTTCAGCGCCAGCACCGCGGCCGGCGTGTTGTTGTAGACCATCATCACCGCGATCGGCTTGTTCGGCGCGTCGGGGTTGTTGGCGTGGAATTCCATCAGCGCGGCCATGTCCGCAAAGCCCATGTCGTAGGTGCCGCTGGCCACACGGGTGACGGTGCCGCCGCTGCCGTTGCCGGCGTCGATGGTCACGTCCAGGCCCGCGGCCTTGTAGTAGCCCTTGGCCTGGCTGGCCAGGAAGAGCGCGGCCGGGCCCTCGAAGCGCCAGTCGAGCTGGAACTTGATCGGCGTCTGCGCGTGGGCCAGCGGGGTGCACAGGAAGCCGGCACACGCTGAAGCAAGGGCAGCCAACAGGACGGAACGGCGCGACAGGGCGGCCAGCAGGCGGGGGGTGGTCATGGGCTCGGGGGCTTTCGTGGGGGTGGTCGGACAGGGGGGGCGCGCGGGCGCGCCACGCCCGGCTGGGGCAAGTTCCATGCTCACGCGGTCTGCACCAGCTTGGGGCTGAGCAGATCGAACAAGGTGCGCGCGACCACGCGCGTGGCGCCTTGCAGATCGGCCAGCACCAGGTGCTCGTCGGCGCGCTTGGCATTGCTTTCCAGCACCGTGCGCGGCCCGGCGCCGTAGATCACGGCCGGCACGCCGTGCGCGCCGTAGAGCCGAACATCGGTGTACAGCGGCGTGCCCGACTGCGGGATGGGCACGCCGAACACCGCCTGCCCATGGCGCTGGATGGCCGCCACCAGCGGCGCATTGCCCGGCAGCGGCTGCAGCGGCTGCGCCAGCAGCAGCCGGCGTATGTGCAACGTGATGCCGGGGCTGCGGGCCACGGTGGCTTCGATCAGCGCGCGCACCTCGGCTTCCACCGCGGCCGGGTCTTCCTCGGGGATCATCCGGCGGTCGAGCTTGAGCACCACCTTGCCCGGCACCACGTTGGTGTTGCTGCCGCCTTCGATGCGGCCCACGTTCAGGTAGGGGTGGGTGATGCCTTCGACGGCCGAGCGCCGCGTGCGCAGCACCTCGTTGTGGGCGTACAGCGCCGCCAGCAGCTTGGTGGCGGCCTGCAGCGCGTCGATGCCGGTCTCGGGGTAGGCGGCGTGCGAGGCCAGGCCCTGCAGCGTCACTTCCAGCTGCAGGCAGCCGTTGTGCGCGGTGACGACCTGGTAGCTGAAGCCCGCGGCGATCAGCAGATCGGGCTGCGTCAGCCCCTGCTGCAGCAGCCAGCCCGGGCCGAGCTCGCCGCCGAACTCCTCGTCGTAAGTGAAGTGCAGCTCCACCGCGCCCTGCAAGGGCCCGGCACTGCCGCCCAGCGCCTGCAGCGCGCGCAGCGCAAAGGTGTAGGTGGCGAAGTCGCTCTTGCTCACGGCCGCGGCGCGGCCATAGAGCTTGCCGCCCACGACGTCGCCCGAGTACGGCCCGTGCGTCCAGCCCTCGCCCGGGGGCACGACGTCGCCATGGGCGTTGAGCGCCACCGTGGGCCCGCCGGGGCCGAAGCGTTCACGCACGATCAGGTTCGTCACCGACTGCAGGCCGTAGCTCAGCGCCAGCGCGTCGGGCACGGCGTGGGCTTCGGCCGGCAGGCCCATCGCGGCCAGCAGCTGGGCGGTGCGTTCGGCATGCGGAGCGTTGTTGCCGGGCGGCGTGTCGGTGGGCACGCGCACCAGGGCCTGCAGGAACTGCACTTCCTCGTCGAATTGGGCGGCGATCCAGGCGTCGAGCTGTTCGTAGGCGGTCATGGATGGTCAGCCAGGTGTTCAAGCAGATGTTCGAAGGCGGCGACGCAGAGCTCGGCGTCGTCGGTGCTGATGCTTTCCAGCGGGTTATGGCTGATGCCGGCGTTGCCGCCGCGCACGAAGAGCATCGCCTGCGGCATCACCTCGTGCAGCTTCATCGCGTCGTGCCCGGCGCCGCTGGGCAGGCGGTGGATGGGCAGGCCCAGGGCGGCGACGGCCGCTTCCCAGCGCGCCTGCCAGGCGGGGTGGCTGGGCGCGGCGCTGGCCTGCAGCGTCTGCTCCAGCGTGTAAGCCACGCCGCGGCGCTGGCAGATGCGCTGCAGTTCGGCCAGCACATCGGCGCCCAGCGCATCGCGTGCGGCGTTGGTGGTGGCGCGCAGGTCCAGGCTGAACTGGCAGCGGCCGGGCACGACGTTCAGGCTGCCGGCGGGCACCTGCAGGATGCCCACCGTGGCCACGCAATCGGGCACGGCGGCGGCGCGCTGCTCGGCGTACAGCAGCAGCTCGGCGACGGCGGCGGCGGCATCGCGCCGCTGGCCCATGGGTGTGGTGCCGGCATGGCTGGCCTGGCCTTGCACCTCGCCCAGGTAGCGCAGGCTGCCGTTGATGCTGGTGACGATGCCCAGCGGCATGTCCAGCGCGTCCAGCACCGGGCCTTGCTCGATGTGCACTTCGACGAAGCCCCGGTACTGCGCCGCGTCGCGCCGCAGCGCCGTGATGCTGTCCAGCGTGCCGGGCAGGCCCGCGTCGCGCATCGCCTGCTGCATCGGGATGCCCTCGGCGTCCACCTGCGCCAGCCACGCTGGATCGAAGCTGCCGGTGAGCGCGCCCGAGCCGAGGAAGGTGGCCTTGTAGCGCTGGCCTTCTTCTTCGGCAAAGGCCACCACTTCGATGCCGTGCGCCAGCCGCCGGCCGCCCTGCTTCAAGCCGGCCACGACGGCGATCGGCACCAGGATTCCGAGCCGGCCGTCGTACTTGCCACCGTTGCGCACGGTGTCGAAGTGGCTGCCTGTGAGCAGGCGCGGGGCCTGCGGGCTGGCACCGTGGTAGACGCCCACCACGTTGCCCACGGCGTCGTGGTGAACCTCGTCGAAGCCGGCTTCGCGCATCCACTGCGCCAGCTGCACGGCCACGGCCTGGTGGGCAGCGGTGAGGTAGGTGACGGTGAGCTGGCCGTGTTCGGCAAAGCCCGGATCACTGCGCGCGGCCAGGGCCTCGGCCCAATCCCAGACCTGCTGGCCGCGACAGGGCACATGGCCGAACTTGTCGTTCAGCCGGATCTCGGCGATGCGGTGGATCTGGCGCAGGGCTTCGGCGAACTCGAAATCGGGGTGGTTGCCCAGGCGGCGCTGGAAGGTGGCGATGATCTGCTGCCGCGTGAGCCCGGTGCCGCGCGGCCCGCGCACGGCCAGCAGGAAGGGGAAGCCGAAGCGCGCGTTGTAGCTGGCGTTGAGCTGCTGCAGGGTGGCAAATTCTTCGGGCGTGCAGTGCGTCAAGCCGGCAGCGTTCTGTTCACCCGTGCTTTCGGCCGTCAGCGCCTGCCGCACCATGGCCTTGCCGGCCAGCTCGGGGTGGGCACGCACCAGGGCCAGCTGTTCTTCCTGGCTGGCGGCGCGCACCACCTCCACCAGCGCGCGCTTGAGCGCCGGCAGGCTGGCATAGCCCGCCGCTGGCCGCGCGGCGTGGGCGCGTTCGGCGATCCATGGCGAGTGTTCGTAGACGCCGTCCAGCAGGGCAGCAAACTCGGCGCGCGGGGCGGTGTTCAGGGTGGCCAGGGTCAGCATGGCGCAGGCCAGTGCAAGTTCAGCGCCATGCAAAGGCGGTGCTGGCATCGAAGGGATGCACCTGGCGCCAATGCTGGGCAATGTCGATGCGCCGGCACACCCACACATCGCTGTGGCGGGCCACGTGGTCCATGAAGCGCTGCAGCGAACCGATGCGCCCGGGCTTGCCCAGCAGCCGGCAGTGCATGCCCACGCTCATCATCTTGGGGCGGTCCAGGCCGCTGGGGTCGCCTTCGGCATAGAGGGCGTCGAAGCTGTCGCGCAGGTAGGTGTAGAAATGGTCGCCGGTGTTGAAGCCCTGCGCCTGCACGAAGCGCATGTCGTTGGTGTCCAGCGAATACGGCACCACCAGGTGCGGCACCGGCGGCGCGCCTTCGGCCGTGTGCACCTGCAGCCAGAAGGGCAGGTCGTCGCCGTAGTAATCGCTGTCGTAGGCGTAGCCGCCGGCTTCGGCCACCAGGCGGCGGGTGTTGGGGCTGTCGCGGCCGGTGTACCAGCCTTGCGGCCAGGCGCCGCCGGTCAACTCCTTCAGCACGTGGGTGGCGATGCCGATGTGCTTGCGCTCGGTGGCTTCGGGCATGTGCTGGTGGTGGATCCAGCGCAGGCCGTGGTTGGCGATCTCGTCGCC
>JAIXZR010000177.1 GCA_027489455.1 Rubrivivax sp.
AGCAGCGGGCGCAGCGCGGCAACCTTGGCGGCGTAGCGGCCATCCAGTGGGGAAAGCGCACTCAGCGCAGAGGGCGGGGACGCAGAAGTGGCAGGCATCGGCTGATTTTAGGTCTCAGCCCATCCGCTGAAGGGGGGGTGACTACCAGCGCACCTCGAACCGGCATTCGGCATCGCCGCAGGCTTCGCAGGCCACCTCGTGCACGCGGGCGCCCGGGTGCACCAGCACGCGAAAGAGCCGCTCGAAGCAGCGGGCGTAGTAGTCGCAGGCGGGCACCTGGCTTCGCAGGCCCTGGCACAGCGGGTTGTGGCGGATGCGCAGCACCGCCAGCCGGGCCGGCCATGCCGCCACGCCGGCCGTGAATTCGCCGCTGCCCGTGAAGGTCCAGGCGTTCCGGCGCACAGCCGCCAGCAGCACGCGCGCTGCCAGCGGCGCGGGCATCAGCCGCAGCAGACGCTGCGCGGGCTTCGGTATGCGGTGGGCCAGCAGATAGTCGGCCGTGGCGCGACCGGCATCGCAGGCCACTTCGCGTGCGGCCTCGGCACCCAGACTGCGCTGCATCTCGCGGTGCAGGGCGCGCACATCGGCCTCGTCCACCATCTGCTGCGGCGGCTGGCGCAGGTGGTGCAGCAGGCCGGCACGGTCGAACAGTGCCCATGTGGCGCTGCTGCCCACGCGCGGCGGCAACGCCTGCGCCACACGGGTGATGGCATTGGGGCCGATGCGCCCCAGCGTGGCGGCCGTCATGCGCGGGCTTCCTCGCCTTGTTCGAGCTGTTCATGCCCGCCGCCGCAGGCCATGGCCGCTGCGGCGATCTCCTCGCCCTTGCGCCGCTTGTGTTCGATCTTGGGGCCGTGCATGGTCACCCAGTTGGCATCGGCTTCGGCCAATGCTGCGGGGTCGGCGCGCGTGAAGGTGCGGCTGGTGTCGAAGGCGAAGTCCACGCCCTTCTTGCTTTGCGGGCCCCAGTAGCCCACGCGGCCCAGGTCGTAGAAGGTGCGCTGGAAGCCGCTCTTCAGGAACGCCTTCAGGCAGCCCATCAGGTACTTGCGCTTGACCTTGTCCTTCTCGAAGGGGTACTGGAAGAAGGACTTGTTCATGAAGAACCGGCGGTAGTTGTTCATCACCCGGTCCAGCAACTCGGCGCGGTCCATGGCGTCGGGCTTCATGATGGGGGTGACGAAGTTGTACTTCTCGAAGTCGAACACCTCGACCTTGTCGCCCAGTTCCTGGAACAGGTCGCTGAAGGGCCAGGGCGTGTACATGGCCCAGTTGGCCATGTCGGGGTTCCAGTCCCGCGCCATCTTGTAGGTCTCTTCCAGCGTCTCGGCGGTTTCGTTTTCCAGGCCGACGATGAACTGCGCTTCGGTCACGATGCCGGCTTCGCGCAGCAGGCGGATGGCCTTCTTGTTCTGCTCGATGGTGGTTTCCTTGTGGAAGCGGTCGAGCTTCAGCTGCGCGGCGGCCTCGGTGCCCAGCGACACGTGCACCAGGCCCGCCTTGCGGAACATGGGCAGCAGCTTCTCGTCGCGCAGGATGTCCGTCACGCGCGTGTTGATGCCCCACAGCACCGGCAGCTTGCGTTCGATCAGCTCTTCGCAGAAGGCGATGAACTTCTTGCGGTGGATGGTGGGTTCTTCGTCGGCCAGGATGAAGAAGCCCACGCCGTGGTTCTTCACCAGGTTCTCGATCTCGTCGACCACGGCCTTGGGTTCGCGGATGCGGTAGTCGCGCCAGAACTTCCACTGGCTGCAGAAGCTGCAGGTGAACGGGCAGCCACGCGCGAAGTTGGGGATGGCCACGCGCACGCCCATGGGGATGTAGATGTACTTGTCCCATTCCAGGATGGCCCAGTCGGGCTGGATGCGGTCCAGGTCCTGGATGGGCGGCTCGGCCGGCGTGGCCACCACCTGCGTGCCGCCCGTGGCCTTGTCGAGGAAGGCGATGCCGTGCACGGCGTGCGGGTTGGCGGCAAAGCCGCCGTCGTCGATGGCGCGCACCAGGTTCAGGAAGACTTGCTCGCCTTCGCCGCGCACCACGGCGTCGATCCAGGGCGCTTCCTTCAGCACCTGCGGGTACATGAAGGTGCCGTGGATGCCGCCCAGAACCGTGACGATGGCCGGGTTCACTTCCTTGGCCACCTGCAGCAGGCGTTCGGCCTTGTAGATGGCGGGCGTGATGGCGGTGCAGCCCACCACGTCGGGGCGCAGTTCTTCGATGCGCGCGCGCACCTGCTCGTCCGTCAGGTGGTGCGTCATCGCGTCGACGAAGTGCACGTCGGTGTAGCCCGCGGCCTTCAGGTAGCCGGTGAGATAAGCCACCCAGGCGGGCGGCCAGTTGCCGGCGATCTCGGCACCGCCCGAGTGGTAGTTGGGGTGGATGAATAGGATGCGCATGACGGGCTCGCGGGCGTTGGGGCGGGACGCCATCGTCTGACTGTCAGAGTTTTCGAGCCTTGAGTTGCGTCAACAAAGCGTGACGCCTGGGGCCGGCGCGACACCGCCCTACACTGGCCCGATGCGAAACCCTGCTGTCCCCGAAATCCGCGCGCTGTGCTTCGACGTCTTCGGCACCGTCGTCGATTGGCACGGCAGCGTGCAGGCCGAAGTGCAGCGCCTGGGCCTGCCGGTGGACGGCAGCGCCTTCGCCCTGGCCTGGCGCGCCGGCTACGCACCGGCCATGCAGGAAGTGCGCAGCGGCGCCCTGCCCTGGACCGATCTGGACGGCCTGCACCGCCGCATCCTGGACCGGCTGCTGGCCGAACGCGGCATCGCCCTGGACGAGGCCGCGGCCGCCGATCTCAACCGCGTCTGGCACCGCCTGCAGCCCTGGCCCGACAGCGTGGCCGGGCTGGCGCTGCTCAAGCGCCGCTTCACCATCACCACGCTGAGCAACGGCCACGTGGCCCTGCTCGTGAACATGGCGAAGAACGCCGGCCTGCCCTGGGACACGGTGCTGAGCGCCGAGCTCTTCGGCCACTACAAGCCCGACCCGCAGGTCTACCTGGGCGCTGCGCGGCTGCTAGGCCTGGCGCCACAGCAGGTGATGATGGTGGCCTGCCACCCCAGCGACCTGCGCGCAGCCGCGGCTTGCGGGCTGCGCACGGCCTACGTGGCGCGCCCGCTGGAACGCGGGCCCGGCGGCGGGCAGGAAGGCTACACACCCGGCGAGTTCGACATCGAAGTGCCCGACTTCCTGGCCCTGGCGGACCGTCTCGCGCCCCCAGAAAAAAGCGCGCCCTGAAGGCGCGCTGGGTGGTGGCCGAGGCCTGAATCAGGCTTGCGCTGGCTTGCGGCGGCGCGTGGCCAGCAGCACCGCGGCGGCGCCCAGGCCCATCAGCGCGTAGGTGCCCGGCTCCGGCACCAGGCCGAAGTTGATGTTGCCCGGACCGGTGACTTCCAGTCGCCAGGCCCCGGCATCGCCCGGCGCAAAGCCGGTGGTGACGAAGAAGTACTGGGTGCCGGCCGTCAGCGCCTGCGTGAAGCCCGACAGGCCGATCGTCAGGTTGTCGTCGTTACCGATCAACACGTTGGTGAACGGGGCGAGCGGGCTGAACGAGGTCTGGTACAGGAAGGTGTAGTTGTCCCAGTTCACCGGGACGGTGGCCGTGCTCTGAAACACATAGCTGCCCGAGGTGCCGACGAACAGCGGCGTGACGCTGTAGTTCACGCCAATGCCCAAGCCCGACAGGGGCGGGACGGGCGGGCTGCCGGCCACGGGCCGCGTCCAGGTGGGCCCGCCGGCCGTGGTGCCGCTGATCGTGACCGCGTGGGCCGAGAAGCTGGCGACCGCGGCGGCGGCGGCCAGGAGACGGTAGGTGAAGCGCATGGTGGATCCCTCGTTGCTGATGACTGCCAGTGACGCGCGGTACCCCATCGGGGCCGCCTTGGATCGGTGCGCATGCCGTCACACCGTGGCCGGCGCGCTGCTTGAAGCGCTGCCTGCACTCACGATCCGCCAACAAACCCCGTGACAAAAACGATACGCCGAAGCCTGGGTGCAGCAAGCCCTTGTTCTTGGGGGCCGGCGCGCGGGGCTAGAACAGGAACGACCACAGCCCCAACAGCACCATCACGAGCATCAGCGTCATGCCGTACATCAGCATCACCAGCCCGGCGCGCAGCCAACGTAGCCACCACCGGCCGCCGTAGACGCGCTTCATCGCCATCAAGGTGTAGACCGGCACCACCAGCAGCAGCACCTGCAGCCACTGCAGTGGCAGCAACACCAGCCCGAACACCAGGAACCACAGCGCGTGCACGTGCAGCGCAAACACCAGGTGCTCGGTGTAGTGCATGCGGCGGCGCAGATAGGCCCACTTCAGCCACAGCGCAAAGCTGGGCAGAAGTACGAACATCGCCGCCCCGAGGTTAGCAACGAAGTTCTTGCTGACGTCGCGCACCACCTCGACGAAGGCTTCGGGCTTGACGTCGATGCGGCGCTGCACGCGCTTGCACAGCCAGCCCGGCAGGTTTTCGCAATAGAACACGCCGTCCTTCAAACCGGCGCGGCCCACGCCGATGTTCAGCGAGCCATTGCGGATCTCGCCTTCGCCCAGCTGCACCGCCTCGGGCGATTCCAGGCTGACCGTGGCCGAGATGCGGAACAGCAGCAGCACCACCAGGCTGATGCTCAGGTACAGCCGCAGCGGCAGCACGTAGTGCTTGCGCCGGCCGGCCAGGTACTGCGCCGTCAGCTCGCCGGGCTTGAGCAGCAGCAGCTTCAGGGTGCGCCACAGCGCGCCTTCGGTGGCGAAGTAGGCGCCGCCGAACTGCTGCAGGAATTCGCCCAGCCTGGGCGGGCGCACATGGGTTTCCTGCCCGCAGGCCGGGCAGTGACGGGGTGGCTGGCCGCCGGCCATGGGCAGCAGGGGCTCGCCGCAGTTCAGGCAGGCCGGTGCGGGCGCAGGAGCTGCGTCAGTCACAACAGCAGGCTCGCCAGCACCGACAACGGCACCGCCACGCTGAGCAAGGCGAAGTAGTACGCCGACAGCAGCAGACCGCGCAACCAGCGCGACCACCAGCGGCCGCCATAGACCCGCTGCCCGGCCAGCAGGGTGTAGATCACCATGATGGCCAGCGTCAGCACCGTCAGGGGCAGCCACTGGGCCAGCAGCGCCAGCAGCATCACCGACCAGAAGGCGTGCAGGTGCAGCGCAAACACCAGGTGCTCGGCATAGACCATGCCGCTGCCGGCGTGCAGCACGCGCAGGCCCAGCGTGAACAGCGGCAGCAGCAGGAACATCACGAAGCCCCAGTTGGCCACGACACGCTGGTTGGCCTGCTGCAGCTTGACCAGGAAGCCCGGCGGGTCGGCCTTCAGCGCCTGGCCGATGCGCACGCATACCCAGCGCGGCAGGCGTTCGCAGACGAGCGCGCCTTCGCGGATGCCCGCCTTGCCGCCATACAAGGTGAGTACCGCCGTGGGCTTGCCGCTGCGCAGGGCCGACGCCAGCGCCGGGTCGTCGACGCCAGAAATCGGCGTCACTTCCGCCACCAGCCGCACCACCAGCAGCGCCAGCACGCTCATCGTCAGGTACAGCCGCAGCGGCAGCACGTAATGCTTGCGCCGCCCGGCCAGGTATTGCCGCGTCAGTTCACCGGGCTGTGTGAACAGCAGCTTGAGCGTGCGCCAGAGCGCGCCTTCGGTGGAAAGGTAAGCCCCGCCGAACTGCTGCAGGAACTCGCCCATGGTCGGCGGCCGCGTCTGCACCTCCTGCCCGCAGCCGGGGCAGAAGGGCGCGGGATCGGTGCCCAGCGGACGGCTGCAGTTGGGGCAGGCCACGGGCGGCAGATCGCGGGCGGTCATGACCGGCAACGCTAACCCATGTCGCCGCCCATCCACCGCCGCCCCGCAGGGCCACACCCGGCGCCTACACTTGCCGCGCCTGCCTGCGCCCAGCGCGCGAATCGATCGCCCCCGATGAAACGTTCCACGAAGGCCGTGACCGCAGCCGTGCTGCTGCTGGCCACCGCTGCCGCCGCCTGGTGGTGGCAGCAGCGCCCGGTGAAGCCGCCGCCCGACAAGTACCGCACCGCCCTGGTGGACCGCGGCCCCATCACCCAGGTGGTGATGGCCACCGGCACGCTGCAGCCGGTGACCACCATCACCGTGGGCACCCAGGTCAGCGGCACGGTGATGGAACGCCTGGCCGATTTCAACGACCGCGTGAAGGCCGGCCAGGTGCTGCTGCGCCTGGACCCCACCAACCTGCAGGCGCGGCTGCGCCAGGCCCAGGCCCAGGCCGCCAGCGCCCAGGCCAGCGTGGCCCTGGCCACGGCCAGCCTGGAGCGCAACCGGCAGCTGGTGGCGCAGAACTTCATCAGCAGCCTGGCGCTGGACCAGAGCCAGCGCGAATTCGACGCCGCCCGCGCCAACCTGGAACTGGCGCGCGCGCAGGTGGACGCGGCGCAGGCCGACATGAACAACAGCGTGATCCGCAGCCCGATCGACGGCATCGTGATCCGCCGCAACATCGACGTCGGCCAGACCGTGGCCGCCAGCTTCCAGACGCCCGAGCTCTTCCTGCTGGCGCGCGACCTGCGCCAGATGCAGATCCACACCAACGTGAGCGAAGCCGACGTCGGCCAGGTGCGCCCCGGGCAGAAGGTGCGCTTCACGGTGGACGCCTACCCGCAGGCCGAATTCGAAGGCGAGGTGCAGCAGTTCCGGCTGAATTCGACGACGACGCAGGGCGTGGTCACCTACAACATCATCGTCGGCGTGGACAACACCGACGAACGCCTGAAACCCGGCATGACGGCGCAGACGCGCATCGTGCTGCAAAGCAAGCCCGAGGTGCTGCGCCTGCCCACCGCCGCGCTGCGCTACCAGCCCGACGATGAAGACCGCAAGGCCATGGCCGCAGCCGCCGCGAAGAACGCATCGGCACCTGGCGCCGCCGCTGCCGCCAGCGCAGCGCCGCAAGCCGCGATGGCGGGCGATGACGGCGTGCTCACGCGCACGCGCGGCGGCGAACGCGTCTACCGCGTCTGGACCGTGGGCCCCGACCAGGTGCCGCAGCCGCACGAGGTGACGGTAGGCATCGCCAACACGCGCTTCACCGAACTGGCCCAGGTGCTGAGCGGCAGCGTCAAGGCGGGCGATGCGCTCATCACCCGCCGCGCCGACACGCCGGGCAACGCGCGCTGAACGCCGCCGCCGTGGACGTCATCCGCCTGGCCGGCATCGCCAAGAGCTACCGCAATGGCGAGGTCGTCACGCCGGTGCTGCACGGCATCGACCTGGTGGTGGGCGCGGGCGAATACGTGGCGCTGATGGGCCCCAGCGGATCGGGCAAGAGCACGCTGATGAACCTGCTGGGCCTGCTGGACCGCGCCGATGCCGGCCACTACCAGCTGGCAGGACGCGACGTGACCGAGCTCAACGCCGCCCAGCAGGCCGAGGTGCGCAACCAGACCATCGGCTTCGTGTTCCAGAGCTTCAACCTGCTCAAGCGCATGAACGTGCAGGAAAACGTGGCGCTGCCGCTGCTGTATGCCGGCCAATCGCGCGCTGCTGCCCGCACGCGCGCGCAGGAACTGCTGGACCAGGTGGGCCTGGGCGCCCTGGCCAAGCGCCTGCCCAGCCAGCTCAGCGGCGGCCAGCAGCAGCGCGTGGCCATCGCTCGCGCGCTGGCCTGCCGCCCGCCGCTGCTGCTGGCCGACGAGCCCACCGGCAACCTGGACACCCAGACCACCGAAGACGTGTTGGCCCTGCTGGACGCCCTGAACCGCGACCAGGGCCTGAGCATCGTGCTGGTGACCCACGAAAACGACGTGGCGGCGCACGCCAAGCGGCTGGTGCGGCTGAAGGATGGGCGCGTGGTGTACGACGGGGCGCCGGGGGGTGCGGGATGACGAGGCTTGGCCGCTAGCGGACCCCATCGATGAGCTTCCTGCAAACCCTCTTCGAAGCCTTTCGCTCGCTGGCATCGAACCGCCTGCGCACGGCGCTGACGATGCTGGGCATCGTCATCGGCATCGCCAGCGTGGTGCTGATGCTGGGCGTGGGCGACGCGGTGCGCGGCTTCATCGACCGTGAGCTCTCGGTGCTGGGCAGCAACCAGCTCATCGTGCAGCGTGGTGCGCCCACGGGTGGCAACGGGCCACCACGGCGGCAAGCCAACCCGGATGCGGTGATGCTGACGCTGGACGATGCCGCGGCCATCAACGCCCTGCCCAGCGTGGCTGCGGCTGCGGCCACGCTGCAAAGCACCTTCCCGGTGCTGTACGGCGACGACAGCAGCCAGAGCCTGGTGCTGGGCGTCACGCCGGAGATGTTCCGCGTGCGCAACTGGGTGGTCGACCAGGGCGTGCCCTTCAGCGACGAGGATGTGCGCAGCGCCAACCGCGTCATCCTCATCGGCAGCAAGATCGCCGAGGCGCACTACCTGCGGCGTGATCCGCTGGGCCAGGTCATCCGCGTGGGCGGGCGGCCCTTCACTGTCATCGGCGTGCTGGCCGGCAGCGGGCGCACGCTGGACGGCACCGACCTGGGCGAGCTGCTGGTGGTGCCGCTGACGGCGCTGCCCATCACCCTGCCGCGGCCGCGCTCGGTGCACTACATCAACGTGCAGGCGGTGAGCGAGCTGCGGCTGAAGGACGCCGAGCTCGACGTCGCGGAGCTGCTGCGCGACCGCCGCCGCATCACCGGCGACATGCCGGATGACTTCAACATCACCAACCTGGCCAGCATCGCGCAGACCGGGGCCAACATCGCCACCGGCTTGTCGATCGGCCTGGGCGTGATCGGCGCGGTATCGCTCGTCGTGGGCGGCATCGGCATCATGAACATCATGCTGGTGAGCGTGAGCGAACGCGTGCGCGAGATCGGCATCCGCATGGCCATCGGCGCCAAGCCGCGGCAT
>JAIXZR010000238.1 GCA_027489455.1 Rubrivivax sp.
GGCTCCGAGACCAAGGTCAAGGTCGTCAAGAACAAGGTCAGCCCGCCGTTCAAGACCGCCGAGTTCGACATCCTCTACGGCGAAGGCATCAGCCGCGAGGGCGAGATCATCGACATGGGCGTGACGGCCAAGGTGCTGGAAAAGAGCGGCGCCTGGTACGCCTACAACGGCGAAAAGATCGGCCAGGGCAAGGACAACGCGCGCGAGTTCCTGCGTGAGAACCCCGACGTGGCACGCGAGATCGAGAACAAGGTGCGCGAATTCATGGGCATCCCCCTGCTCAACCCCGAAGCCACGGGCGGCTGACGACCGCAGCGCAGTGGCTTTCGGCGCGCCTTCGCTCAAGGGCCGGGCCCTGCGCTACCTGGCCCAGCGCGAGCACTCGCGCGCAGAGCTCGCCCGCAAGCTACGCCGCTTCGTCGCGGCGCCGGACGCCCAAGACGCCAGTGGCGACGACCACGCCCCCGGGGGCACCCGTGCCGCCAGCCGGGCCGCCGGCAACGAGCAGATCGAAGCCGCCCTGGACGACCTGGCTGCCCAGGGCCTGCTGAGCGACGCGCGTGCCGCTGCCTCGGTCCTGCACAGCCAGGCGGCACGCAGCGGTGAGCGCCGCCTGCGGCAGGCCTTGCAGGCCAAGGGGCTGGCGGCCGATCTCGTGGCCGACACGCTGGCGCAGGCCCGGGGCAGTGAATACGAGCGTGCCCTGGCGCTGTGGCAGCGGCGCTTCGGCCAAGCTGCGCAAGAGGGCGCCGAACGGGCGCGCCAGGCGCGCTACCTGCAAGGCCGGGGGTTCAGCCACGACGTGATCTACCGCGTACTGCGCGCCAGCGGCAGCGGCAGCGCTGACGATGCGCAGAGGGCTGGACAGGGTGATTCGCCAGGCGAGGCCTAGAGCCCCGGCCCTAGGCGGCCGTCATGCTGGCGTCAGCTCTGCTGCAACGCAGCATGCTAAATTCGCCAGAGCTGGTCACCAGCGTTTCACGCCCTGCACCCGATGTCCCTCCTGCCAGCGGCGCCCCGGCGCCAGCTCAAACACCACCGTCGGGTCGACGTGCAGGTGTTTTGCAGGGAAGACGGCTTGTGGGAAGCCGATGCCACCCTGGTCGACACCAAGACGCGCGCCGTACCCATGGCGGACGGCCTGCGGCAGGCCGGTGAACCGGTGCACGACATGGTGTTGCGCGTGGTCGTCAATGCCCAGCTCGACATCCTGGCCGCCGGCTCGCAGACACGCTGGATGCCGTACCCCGGCGTCTGCGACCAGCACGGCGACGCCTACGGCCGGCTGGTCGGGCTGAACCTCCTTCGCGACTTCCGGCGCCAGCTGCGTGAGCGCCTGGGGGGCGTGCAGGGCTGCACCCATCTCAGTGAGCTGGCCCTGGTGCTGCCCACGGCCGTGGTGCAGGCCTTTGCCGGCGACGTCATCGACACCCGCGGCACCGCGGAAGGTGCCAGCCAGCCATTCCAGATCGACCGCTGCCACGCCCTGCGCAGCAGCGGCGAAGCCGTGCGCACGCACTACCCGCGCTGGTATCGCCCAGGGCCTGCGACGGCCGACAATCCCGCATCCACTCTGCAGACGAGCAAGGACACCCCATGAAGATCCATGAATACCAGGCCAAGGAACTGCTGCGCGCCGCCGGCGTGCCGGTACCGCGCGGCCACGCCGCCTTCACGGTGCGCGAAGCCGTCGAGGCCGCCCAGAAGCTGGGCGGCAGCGTCTGGGTGGTGAAAGCCCAGATCCACGCTGGTGGCCGCGGCAAGGGCGGCGGCGTGAAGCTGGCGCGCAGCCTGGCCGACGTCGAGAAGCTGGCCGGCGAGATCCTGGGCATGCAGCTCAAGACCCACCAGACCGGCCCGGAAGGCCAGAAGGTGCGGCGCCTGTACATCGAGGAAGGCGCCGACATCCAGAAGGAGTACTACGTCTCGCTGGTGACCGACCGCGCGACGCAGAAGGTGGCCTTCATCGCCAGCAGTGAAGGCGGCATGGACATCGAGGAAGTGGCGCACAGCACGCCCGAGAAGATCATCACCGAGTTCATCGATCCGCTCGTCGGCCTGGGCGACGCGCAGGCGAAGAAGATCGCCGACGCCATCGGGCTGCCCGAGAACAGCACGGCACAGGCCATCGAGCTGTTCAAGAAGCTGTACGGCTGCTACATGGACACCGATGCCTCGCTGGTTGAGATCAACCCGCTGAATCGCGACGGCAAGGGCCACCTGATCGCCCTGGACGCCAAGTTCAACTTCGACGCCAACGCCCTGTTCCGCCATCCCGACATCGTGGCCTACCGCGATCTGGACGAGGAAGACCCGGCCGAGGTCGAGGCCAGCAAGTTCGACCTGGCCTACATCAGCCTGGACGGCAACATCGGCTGCCTGGTCAACGGCGCCGGGCTGGCCATGGCGACGATGGACACCATCAAGCTTTTCGGCGGCGAGCCGGCCAACTTCCTGGACGTGGGCGGCGGCGCCACCGCCGAGAAAGTGACCGAGGCCTTCAAGATCATGCTGGCGAACAAGGCCGTGAAGGGCATCCTCGTCAACATCTTCGGCGGCATCATGAAGTGCGACACCATCGCCGAAGGCGTGATCACCGCCTGCAAGGCTGTCAACCTGAGCGTACCGCTAGTGGTGCGCATGAAGGGCACCAACGAAGACCTGGGCAAGAAGATGCTGGCCGAATCCGGCCTGCCCATCATCGCGGCCTACACCATGGCCGAAGCCGCCACCAAGATCGTCGCCGCAGTGGCCTGACCCGGAGCACACACACATGAGCATCTTCATCAACAAGGACACCCGCGTCGTCACGCAGGGCATCACCGGCAAGACCGGGCAGTTCCACACCAAGGGTTGCCAGGCTTATGCCAACGGCAAGAACTGCTTCGTGGCTGGCGTGAACCCCAAGAAGGCCGGCGAGAGCTTCGAGGGCATCCCCATCCTGGCCAGCGTGAAGGACGCCAAGGAACAGCACGGCGCCAACGTCAGCGTCATCTACGTGCCGCCGGCCGGCGCCGCCGCCGCGATCTGGGAAGCCGTGGAAGCCGACCTGGACCTCGTGATTTGCATCACCGAAGGCATCCCCGTGAAGGACATGCTGATGGTGCGCAACCGGATGAAGGCCAAGGAAGCCGCCGGTGGCAAGAAGACGCTGCTGCTGGGCCCCAACTGCCCTGGGCTGATCACGCCCGAAGAGATCAAGATCGGCATCATGCCCGGCCACATCCACCGCAAGGGCCGCATCGGCGTGGTCAGCCGCAGTGGCACGCTCACTTATGAAGCCGTGGCCCAGCTCACGGAGATCGGCCTGGGCCAGAGCAGCGCCGTGGGCATCGGCGGGGATCCGATCAACGGCCTGAAGCACATCGACGTGATGCAGGCCTTCAACGACGATCCCGACACCGACGCCGTGATCATGATCGGCGAAATCGGCGGCCCCGACGAAGCCGAGGCCGCGCGCTGGTGCAAGGCGAACATGAAGAAGCCCATCGTCGGCTTCATCGCTGGCGTCACCGCCCCGGCGGGCAAGCGCATGGGCCACGCCGGCGCGCTGATCAGCGGCGGCGCCGACACCGCCGACGCCAAGCTGGCGATCATGGAAGAGTGCGGGTTCACCGTCACCCGCAACCCCAGCGAGATGGGCCGCCTGCTCAAGGGCCTGCTCTAGCACCCGCCTGGCACGGCCCGCGGGGGCCGTAGTTCCCACAGACGGCGCCCAGGTGGCGCCGTCTACACTTTTGCCCTACTGGTTGTGTGCCATCACCCTGGCGCGCAGCCTGCCGAGGCGGCATCCAGCCGCCGCTGGCGCAGTGTTTGCGAAAGAAGCCCGCCGATGGACATGTTCACCGACCCCGCCTTCTGGCTTGCCGTAGGCCAGATCATCATGATCGACATCCTGCTGGGTGGCGATAACGCGGTCGTGATCGCGCTGGCCTGCCGCAAGCTGCCGCCCCATCTGCGCACCAAGGGCATCATCTGGGGCACGGCGGGCGCCATCATCCTGCGCGTCATCCTGATCTTCTTCGCGCTCACGCTGCTGGCGATCCCCTTCCTCAAGCTGGTGGGCGCCGCGCTGCTGGTGTGGATCGGCGTCAAGCTGTTGGCGCCCGACGACGACGGCCACGGCGACATCGCCGCTTCCGACAAACTGATCGCCGCCATCAAGACCATCATCGTGGCCGACCTGGTGATGAGCATCGACAACGTGATCGCCATCGCCGGCGCAGCCCAGGGCGCGGGCGAACACCAGATGGTGCTGGTGATCTTCGGCCTGCTGGTGAGCATTCCCATCATCGTCTGGGGCAGCCAGCTGGTGATCAAGCTGATGGACCGCTTCCCGCTGATCATCACGCTGGGCGGCATGCTGCTGGGCTGGATCGCGGGCACGATGGCCGTGACCGACCCGGCGATCCTCTCGCACATGCCGCTGTCCACGCCCGCGGAAGCCGGCCAGGCCCCCGAGGTGCTGGCCGCCGTGCGCTACGGGGCTGGCGTGGCCGGCGCGCTGCTGGTGCTGGCGATCGGCATGGCCGTCAAGCGGCGGTCCGCTGCGGCGGGCCCCGCCCACTGACGGGGGCCGCCCGCGCCGCACCGGCGCCCGCATCCCATGGGCACACCCACCCGCCCACCCGGCCAGCGTCTGCGCTTTGCAGACCGCTTCGACCTGCTGCGCCTGCTGGGGCGCGGCGCACACGCACGGGTCTACGCCGCCCACGACCGCAGCTTCAACCGCCTGGTGGCACTGAAGATCTTCGCCCTGCGCAGCCGCGCCGAAACCGGTCTGGCGGGCGCCGAGGCCCGCAGCCGCTTCGAAACCGAAGCCCGCACCGCCCAGCGCCTGCGGCACCCGGACATCGTGCAGGTGCTGGAAGCCGGCGACTACGAGGGCCAGGCCTGGCTGGCCATGGAACTGGTGGCCGGCAGCTCGCTGGCGCGCTACACCGATCGTGCGCGGCTGCTGCCCGAGCCCGCCGTGCTGCGCACCGGCCAGCGCATCGCCCTGGCGCTGGCCCACGCCCATGCCCAGCGCGTGGTGCACCGTGACCTGAAGCCCGCCAACGTGCTGGTCGACTGGCCCAGCGACACGCTGAAGATCGTCGATTTCGGCCTCGCGCGCAGCGACGACGCCGCCGCCACCCGCACCGGGCTGATGCTGGGCACGCCGCAGTACATGGCGCCCGAGCTGCTGGCCGGCGGCCGGCCCAGCGAAGGCAGCGATTTCTATGCCCTGGGGGTGGTGCTGTTCGAGCTGCTCAGCGGCCGGCTGCCCTTCGAGACCAGCAACATGGGCGAACTGCTGCGCCGCGCAGCCCATGAACCCGCGCCCGACCTGCGCAGCATCCAGCCCCGCACGCCCGACGCCCTGGCCGAGCTGCTGGCCGGCCTGCTGGCCACCCGGCCAGCCCAGCGCCTGGCCGACGGCGCGCAGATCGCCGGCCGCCTGCGCAGCCTGCGGCTGGCATGGCCGGGCGGTGCGATGTCACGCTAAGGTCGCCAGACCGGACGCCAGGCCCGGGGCCAGGGGCCGGGTTCGGGCCCACAATCCGCAGAATTAGCACCCTCCTTCGGTCGGTGGCCGTCTGCCACGCGGCCGGGTTCCGCACCGCTCGCGCCTTGGCCACCACGACACCCGCGCCCACCCCCACGATCGACATGCACGCCGCGGTCGACGCCGGCCGCGCGCGCAGCAACAACGAGGATTCCGTCGCCATCGACCCCGGCGCGGCGCTGGCCGTGCTGGCCGACGGCATGGGCGGCTACAACGCAGGCGAAGTGGCCGCCAACATGGCCACCAGCTTCATCCGCACCGAGCTCGGCCGCTGGCTGCGCGAAGCCAGCGGCCAGGCCAGCGACGCCGAAGTGCGCCGGGCGATGGACATCTGCGTGGACAACGCCAACCGCGCCATCTACAGCGCCAGCAACACCCACCCCCAGTACGCGGGCATGGGCACGACGCTGGTGGTGGCGGTGTTCCGCGACGGCAAGCTGCTGCTGGGCCACGTGGGCGATTCGCGCTGCTACCGGCTGCGCGCCGGGCGCATGCAGCAGCTCACGCGCGACCACTCGCTGCTGCAGGAGCAGATCGACGCCGGCCTGATCACGCCCGAGCAGGCGGCGTTCTCTGCCAACAAGAACCTGGTGACGCGGGCGGTGGGCGTGGAAGACACCGTGCTGCTGGAAACCCACCAGCACGATCTGCAGGCCGACGATCTGTACCTGCTGTGTTCCGACGGTCTGTCGGACATGCTCGACGACGCCGCCATCGCCCAGCTGCTGCTGGCGCCAGATGCGCAGGAATCCTTGGAAAGGACGAGCCGTGCCTTGATTGCCGCTGCCAACGACGCAGGGGGCAAGGATAATATCTCCGTGATCCTGGTGCGGGCCTCCGGCGGCGCAAACGCATCAGCCAGGTCGTGGTGGCCGTTTCGTCGATGAAGCCCACCACCCGCATCCAGCACACAAGAATCGACGCCGCAGGCGTTTCGCGGGTTGCTGCCGGCAACCCGCTGCAATGAGGTCTCGGGCATGGGCAAGCTGGTCGTTTCGCTCGACGGGGTGGTGGTCAAGGAAGTCCAGATCACCAAGGACAAGACCACCCTGGGTCGGCGGCCTTACAACGACATCGTCATCGACAACCTGGCGGTCAGCGGCGAACACGCTGTGCTGCAGATGGTGGGTGCCGACGTCTTCATCGAAGACCTCAACAGCACCAACGGCACCTACATCAATGGCAAGGCCATCAAGAAGCAGCTGCTGACGCACAACGACACGGTCGAGATCGGCAAGTACAAGATCAAGTACCTGGTCGACGACAACAGCGACTACGAGAAGACACTGATCATGCGGCCGCCCGGCAGCCAGCAGCCGGTGGCGGCAGCGCAAGCGCCGCAGGCCCAGCACAGCCTGCTGCAGCCCAGCCAACCCGGCCTCGGGCTGGGTGCGGCTGCGCCGGCGCCGGCAGCGGCCGCCGCGCCGGCCCATGCGGGGGCCGCAGCCCTCATCAAGGTGCTCAACGGCGCCGCCGCCGGCCGCGAGGTGGTGCTGACGAAGATCGTCACCACCGTCGGCAAGCCCGGCGTGCAGGTGGCCAGCATCACCAAGCGGCCCACGGGCTACGCCTTCGCACACGTCGAAGGCGCCACCAAGCCCAGCATCAACGGCTCGCCGCTGGTCGGCGATTCCGTGCCCCTGCGCAACGGCGACGTGATCGAACTCGCCGGCACGCAGATGCAGTTCATCTACCGCTGAGGCCACGCCGGCGGCCTTTGCCCCCGGGGCGTGAAGCCCTTCACGCCATCGTGCGGGGCAATCCTAAGGTTGGGGGAAACTGCAGCGGGCCGCCTTGCGCGGCGCGCGCGCTGGCATCACGATTGGCGCGCGCCGTGGCCGTTCTGCCCGGCGCCTGCTCCGCTTTACCCCCATCACCCCCGCCCCCATGAAGATCCGCGTGCTCGGCTGTTCGGGTTCGATTGCTGCCGGCAGCCGCACCACGTCCTTCCTGGTGGACGGCACGATCCTGATCGACGCCGGCACCGGCGTCGGCGACCTGACGCTGGACGAGTTGTCTGCCGTCGACCACATCTTCGTCACCCATTCCCACCTGGACCACGTGCTGGCCATCGGCCTGCTGGCCGACAGCGTGGCGCGGCGCCGCACCGCCGCCCGCCGCCCGCCGGTGGTGGTGCATGCGCTGGCGGCCACCATCGACGTGCTGCGCCGGCACATCTTCAACGGCCTGATCTGGCCCGATTTCACCCGCCTGCCCACGGCCGACCAGCCCGTGCTCGCCTTCGAGCCGCTGGCGCTGGGTGACGTGCTGGTGGCCGCCGGCCACCGCATCGAAGTGCTGCCTGCCGCGCACACCGTGCCTGCCGTGGGCTACGCCGTGCTGGACGCGCTGCCGGGCGGCGGCGCCTGGGTCTTCACCGGCGACACCGGGCCCAACCCGCCGCTGTGGCAGCGACTGGCGCAGATGCACGTGGGCGCGCTGGTGATCGAGACCGCCTTCCGCGACGACGAGCACGCCGTGGCCAGCATCAGCCAGCACCTGTGCCCGTCGCGGCTGAAGACCGAGCTCGAGCACCTGGCGGCGCCGGCCGACGTCTACATCACCCACATCAAGCCCGGCGAAGTGGAAGCGGTGATGGCCGAGATCGGCGCCCAGGCCAGCCGCCACCGCATCACGGCGCTGCAGACGGGGCAGGTGATGGGCGACGACGGAGTCGCACAGCCCGGCCTGGGCTGACGCCGGCCCGGCGCAGGGCCGCTGACAGGAATTGTCAGCAACTGCCGCTGACAGACTTTGTCAGCACGGGCCGCCCGGGGCCCGAGGCCCCCCGGGCCGGGTGACCAAACGCGTCGGTCGATGTGATCGATTGCACGCGAAACGCCGGGTTTCCGGAGCTGGCGAGCCTGGCACGGTCGCTGCAAACAGACCCCCTGTCCGCATCCCCAACACCCCTCTCTACACGGAGTCACTGAAGATGAATCGCATGCAGCACACCGTCCGTCGCGGTTTCACCCTGATCGAACTGATGATCGTCGTCGCGATCATCGGCATCCTGGCCGCCGTCGCACTGCCGGCCTACCAGGACTACACGGTCCGCGCCCGCGTCTCGGAAGGCCTGGTCGCCGCCTCGGCCGCCAAGGTCAACGTTCAGGACATTCTGGCCTCGGGTAACCCGGCCGGAGCAGCTACGGGCTACAGCACCGGCTTCACCCCCCAGAACGCCACCCGCAACGTCCAGAGCGTGGTGATCACCCCGGCCACCGGCGTCATCACGGTGACGACGACGGCCGCTGCCGGCAACGGCACCCTGATCATCACGCCCAACGCCCCCATCGGCACCCTGCTGCCGGCCGGCGCTGCCGCCTTCACGCCGCCGCCGCAAGCCGTGGCTTGGCGCTGCATGGCCGCCACCGCGGTGGCGAACGGCTTCGTCGGCACCGCTGCTGGCACGCTGCCGGCCCGCTTCGCTCCTTCCGAGTGCAAGTAAGTTAGCCCGGCTTTGCACCTGACAAAAGAGCGCCTTGGCGCTCTTTGTCGTTTCTGCATCCACCTCCGATGAATCTGAGCCAACGTTTGCGCCGGGCACTGCCAGCAGCAGGCCTGCACCTGGTCGTCAGCGTCGCCGTGGCGGGGCTGGTCGCGTGGCTGGTCTTCGCGATCTGGTACCCCTACCCGTACCGCGCCATCTCGGGCGGGCGCGATCTGTTCACGCTGCTGATCGTCGTGGACGTGGTCATCGGCCCGGCGCTCACACTCATCCTGGTCAGCCCCAGCAAGCCACGCGCTGAGTTGCTGCGCGACCTTGCGCTGGTCGCGGCACTGCAGCTGGGTGCGCTGGCCTACGGCCTGTACACCGTGCATGCAGCGAGACCGGTTTTCCTGTCGTTCGAAGGCAACCGCTTCCGGGTGGTCAGTGCGGCAGAAATCGACCCCAAGACGATGCCGCAAGCCCAGCACGGCCTGGGCCGGCTCAGCCATCTGGGCCCCGTCACCATCGCTGCGCGGCTGTCGAAGAACACCGATCCGGACTTCACCGAAAGCATCAAGCAATCGATGGAAGGCCGGCACCCGTCATTGCGCCCCGAGCGCTGGGAGCCGTACGACGGCTACCGCCAGGCCGTGATCGCCGAACTCAAGCCACTGGCTGCGCTGAAGGGCCGCCCAGCCGAGGTGCAGGCGCGCCTGGACGCCGCCGTGGCCAAGGCTGCGGTACCCGCCGATCAGCTGGGCTTTCTGCCGCTGCAGTCCCGGACCCACGACGACTGGATCGTGCTGGTCGACCGCCGCAGCGCCGAGGTACGCGGGTTTGCCGAGGTCGACGGCTGGTAGCGTGACACCGGGCTGCGGCCTCGCTGCCGCAGCGGGATCGGCCAGTTAGCATCCGCCACGCCCCGGGCACCCCCCGGAGCACCGCCCGCGCACCCCCTGCCTTCCAGGCCCCACCCTTGTTCGCACGACCGCTTTTGCGTGTTGCCCACCCCGTGGTGCCGGCAAATCCTTGGCTGCTCTTGTCAGCCACGCTGGCGGCTGCCGCGCCCACGCTGCTGGCCTACAACGTCTCGCCCTCGGCGACCTTCCTGAACCAGGCCCTGGCGCTGGCGCCGTGGGGCCTGTGGGTGATGCTGTCGCAGCCGCTGCGGCCGGCGTTGACTGATGGCTGGCGGCCCGGGGCCGGGGCCGGACCAGGCCCGGTGCTGGCGGCGCTGGGGCTGATGGCGCTGGGGGTGAGCGCGTCCTGGGCCCCGGGCGCGCTGCCGGGCAGCCTGGCGCTGTCGGCCCTGGGCCTGCTGGCGGCGGCGACGCTGCTGCTGCTGGCCGGGGCCGGGGCACGGCGGCGGGCGGACGCCACCGCGCTGTTCGCGGCCTTCTGCTGGGCGCTGGCCATCACCGGGCTTCTCAACACGGCCGTGGCCGCGGTGCAGGTCTTCGCCCCCGGCTGGACCGACGGGGACTGGCTGGCCACCTCCGGCTACCCCGGCCGCGCCGTGGGCAACCTGCGCCAGCCCAACCACCTGAGCAGCGTGCTCACCTGGGGCTGCGTGGCCGTGGTCGGCTTGCTGCAGCTGCGCCACCTGCGCCTGCGCTGGGCCGCGCCCTGGCTGGCGCTGCTGGTGGCGGCGATCGTGCTGACGGCTTCGCGCACGGGGCTGGTGAGCGTGCTGCTGCTGGCGCTGTGGGGCGCGCTGGACCGCCGGCTGCAGCGCGGCACGCGCTGGCTGCTGTTGGCCGCGCCGCTGCTGTACGGGCTGGCGTGGTGGGCAGCGGCGCAATGGGCGGCGGCGTCGGACAGCACCTTCGGCGGCGCGGCCCGGCTGGCGGAAACCGACATCTCCAGCTCGCGCTTCGGCATCTGGGCCAACACGCTGGCACTGATCGGCCAGCAGCCCTGGGCCGGCGTGGGCTGGGGTGAATTCAATTACGCCTGGACGCTGACGCCCTTCCCCGGCCGGCCCACCGCCTTCTTCGACCACACGCACAACCTGCCGCTGCAGCTGCTGGTGGAACTGGGCCTGCCGCTGGGCGGCCTGGTGCTGGGCCTGCTGCTGTGGGGCCTGTGGCGCGCCGCGGCGCAGGCCTGGGCGCGCGATGCGCCGCGCGCGGGTGCTGTGGGCGCGTTGGAAGCCGGCGCTGCGCTGGCCACATCGCAGCGCTGCGCGCTGATGCTGGTGCTGATGGTGGGGCTGCACAGCCTGCTGGAGTACCCGCTGTGGTACGCCTACTTCCTGCTGCCCACGGCCTGGGCCTGGGGCTTTGCCTTGCAGGGCCCGGCGGTGGCCGCGCCCTTGGCGCCGCCGGCCCGCCCTTCGCGCGCGCTGGCGGCCGGCGCGGCGGCGCTGTTGCTGGCCACGGGCTATGCGGTGGCCGATTACCGCAGCGTGGTAGCCGTGTTCCGCGCCAGTGCGGGCGACGCCCCGCTGGCGCAGCGCATCGCTGCCGGCCAGCGCAGCCTGTTCCACGCCCACCATGCCGACTACGCCGCCGCCACGGCCGGTGTGCCGATGCCCGATCCGGAAACCGCCTTCGCCCGGGCCACGCACTTCCTGCTGGACACGCGGCTGATGATGGCCTGGGCCCGCCATCTGGCCGACACCGGGCGCGAAGACGAAGCGCGCCACCTGGCGCAGCGGCTGCGCGAATTCCGCAAGGCCGATGCGAAGGCGTTCTTCGAAGCATGCGACCGGCCGCCAGCTGCCCGTACCGCGGGTACCGCCAACGCGGCCGCGCCCGCCTTCCCCTGCGCGCCGCCGCAGGCCGACGTGCCCTGGCGCCGCTTCCTGGCGGGCCGCTGAGATCAGGCCAGGCCGGCGGCCACCCAGTCGCCGCTCTTGCCGCCGGTCTTGTGCAGCACGTGGATGCCTTCCATCACCATGCCCCGGTCGGCGGCCTTGCACATGTCGTAGACGGTCAGCAGGCCCACCTGCACGGCGGTCAGCGCTTCCATTTCCACGCCCGTGCGGCCGAAGGTTTCCACCTGGGCCGTGCAGTGCACGCTGCTGGTGGCTTCGTCGAGCGCGAAGTCGACCGCGACGCGCGTGATGGGCAGCGGGTGGCACAGCGGCACCAGATCGGCCGTGCGCTTGGCGCCCTGGATGGCGGCGATGCGCGCCACGGCGATCACGTCGCCCTTCTTCGCCTGGCCCTGGGCGATGAGCTGGAAGGTGGCCGGCAGCATGCGGATGCGGCCGGTGGCGCGCGCCACGCGGTGCGTCTCGGCCTTGGCGCCCACGTCCACCATGTGCGCCTGGCCCTGGGCGTCGAAGTGCGTCAGCGGCGATGCGGTCGCGGGTTCCGGGGGGTCCTGGGGCTTCATGGGGCGGCGGCAATCTTCAGCAACATGCGGGTGTCATGATTGTCCCCTTCCGGAACACCGGTGCCTGGCCGATGGAACGTTGGCCGGCGACGGCACTCCCACCGTGCCACGGCGCCGTCTGTCACCCTCCTGCCCGCATGAACGCTCAACGATCGCACTCCCCACCGCAGCGCCGCCCGCGCTGGCACCGCGCCCTGGCCACCGTGCTGGCCCTGGCCTGTGCGCTGCCGGCATCCGGCTGGGCGCAGGTGCGGCTGCCGGCGCTGGGCGAAAGCGCCAATGCCGACCTGAGCGTGGCCGACGAAAAGCGCATCGGCGAATCGATCATGCGCGAAGGCCGGCGCGACCCCACCTACCTGGACGACCCGGTGCTGCTGGACTACCTGCAGTCGCTGTGGGTGCCGCTGGTGCAGGCAGCGCGCCAGCGCGGCGACATCGACGCCGACACCGCGGCCTACTTCGCGTACGAAGCCTTCCTGCTGAGCGAACGCAGTGTCAACGCCTTCGCGCTGCCGGGTGGCTTCGTCGGCGTGCACCTGGGGCTGATCGGCATCACCAACAGCCGCGACCAGCTGGCCTCGGTGCTGGCGCACGAGCTGGCGCACGTCACGCAGCGCCACATCGCGCGCAGCATCGCGCCCGGGCAGCGGTCGTCGATGGTCGGCCTGGCGGCGCTGCTGCTGGGCATCCTGGCGGCATCGCGCGGGGCCAGCGCCGACGTCGTCAACGCCTCGATCGCCGGCGGCCAGGCCGCGGCCATCCAGGGACAACTGAATTTCTCGCGCGACATGGAGCGCGAGGCCGACCGCATCGGCTACGGCCTGCTGGGCGCTGCCGGTTACGCCACCGCCGGCATGGGCGAGATGTTCGAGCGCATGGAAGTGGCCAACCGGCTGAACGACGCCGGCAACTTCCCTTACCTGCGCAGCCACCCGCTCACGATCGACCGCATCGCCGAGGCGCGTTCACGCACGCTGGTGCCCGGCAGCGCGCCGCCATCGCCACCCCTGGCCCATGCGCTGATGCAGGCGCGCGCCCGCGTGCTGATGGACACCAGCGCGCAGGGCCTGCAGCGGCTGGTGCGCGGCGAGACCTCGTCGCCCGTGCTGGCCGACCGCCTGGCCGCCACCTATGCCGGCGCGATGGCCGCGACCCTGCTGCGCGACCCGGCACGCATGGCCAGCGCCAGCACGGCGATGGAAGAAGCCCTGCGCCGGGTGCGCGGCGCCAACCCGCGCGAACCGCTGGCCGAGCGCACCCTGCTGCTGCTGCAGGCCGACCTGCAGCTGGCGCGCGGCGAAGCCGGCGCCGCCGTGCAGACCCTGGCCGCGCTGCCTGCCGTCGACAGCCCGGGCGTCAGCCCGCGCCCCGCCCTGCTGTTGCGGGGCCGCGCCGCGCTGCAGTGGGGCCGCCAGGACGCCAGCGCTGCCGCCGGCGACCTGCGCCGCGTGACCGAAGACCTGCAGACCTGGGTGACCGACCAACCGCAAGACGCCGCCGCCTGGGAACAACTGGCCGCCACGGCCGAAGCCGCCGGCCTGCAGCTGCGCGCGCTGCGGGCCGCGGCCGAGGCCCGGGCCGCCGTCGGCGACCTGAACGGCGCGATCGACCGGCTGCGCGCCGCCCAGGGCAATGCGCGCAACGTGCAGGGGCAGGACTTCATCGAAGCCTCGGTCATCGACGCGCGGCTGCGCCAGCTGGTGGCCGAGCGCCGGCTGCTGGTGCTGGAAGCGCGCGGCGGGCGCTGACGCCCAGGGGCGCCGTGCAGCCCAGGGGCACCGCGGCGCGTGTCAGCTGCCGCGGCTGAACAGCCGCTCGGTCGCGATGTCGATCACCATCGCGCACAGGCTGTAGAGCAGCGATCCGACCAGCGCCGCCACGAAGCCCGTGACGGCCAGCCCCGGCAGCACCGACGCTGCCGCCCAGAACAGCAGGGCGTTGATGACGAACAGGAACAGCCCCAGCGTGATGAGCGTGACGGGCAAGGTCAGCAGCACCAGCAACGGCCGCACCAGCGTGTTGAGCAGGCCCAGCACCAGGGCCGCGATCAGGGCCGAAGTGAAGCTGGCGACCTGCACCCCGGGGTAGAGATGGGCCACCAGCAGCAGGGCCGCTGCAAGCAAGAGCCAACGCACGATGATCTTCATGCGGCCAGCATAGCGTGGCGTGCGCGCATCTGAACACGCTTGCCAGGCTGAATCAGCGCGTTTCTCCTAGGAAAACGCCTTCTCCCACCCTCGTGCAGGCAGTACGATCGCGCTTGCCCGGCACAGGCCCCGCACAAAGCCAGTGAAAGGCCCTGCACTGCAGGCCCCGATCAAGGCCGGCCACACGCAAGACAAGTGGCCACGGACGCGCCGGCATGTCACTCAACAACTGACGGAGAAATTCCAAATGGCAACTGCAAAGAAGGCTCCTGCGAAGAAGGCCGCACCGGCCAAGAAGGCCGCCGCGAAGAAGGCAGCCCCGGCCAAGAAGGCCGCCCCGGCGAAGAAGGCTGCACCGGCCAAGACGGCAGCCCCCGCGAAGAAGGCCGCTCCGGCGAAGAAGCGCACCCCCAGTGCCGCCTTCATGAAGGCCCTGACGCCCAGCGCCGCACTGGCCGCGCTGGTGGGCGACAAGCCGCTGCCGCGCACCGAGGTGACGAAGAAGGTCTGGGAATACATCAAGAAGAACAAGCTGCAGGACGCCGCGAAGAAGACCCTGATCAACGCCGACGCCAAGCTCAAGGCCGTGGTCGACCAGGCGCAGGTGTCGATGTTCGAGCTGACCAAGAAGATCAGCCAGCACCTGAAGTGATGCGCTGACCGGCCGCCTGCGCGCTGCAGCGCGGGCAGGCACACCGGCCACAGGGCCCCGTTCTCGCGAACGGGGCCCTGTTTTTTCTAGGGTGCCGCCAACGCGCGCGTGATGAACGCCTCCAGCCGGCGCATGAAGTCGGCGTGGTGATTCGTGCTGATCCAGGTGTGGCCTTCCTCGTAGTCGACGCGTTCGGCCTGCACGCCGGCGCGTCGTGCGGCCGACATGAAGCGGTCGGCGTGCTCGGGCGGCACCCGGCGGTCGTACCGGCCCTGGGCCAGCAGCACCGGCACCTTGATCTCGGCCACGCGCTGCAGCGGAGACGTGGCCTTGAACCTGTCGGCATCGGTCTTGGGGTCGCCCACCAGGGCGGGCAGGCCGAAGCGCTTGAACTGATTGGTCAGGTCGCCCCACTTGGCGTTGAACAGCAGGTCGATGTCGGTCACGCCGGCATAGCTGGCGGCGCAGCGCCAGGCATCGGGATGGCGGATGGGGCCCATCAGCGCCGCATAGCCGCCATAACTGGTGCCGAAGATGCAGGCGCGTCGCGCGTCCACCCAGCCTTCGTTGCCGGCCCAGGCCAGCACGTCGGCCAGGTCGTCCTGCATCGCCAGACCCCACTGCTGCCAGCCGGCGCGGAAGTGCTTCCAGCCGAAGCCCGTGCTGCCGCGGAACTCGACCTCGATCACGCGCCAGCCCCGGCTGGCCAGGAATTGCGCCTCGCCTTCCCACAGCCGGTCGCTGCCGCGCAACCAGGGCCCGCCGTGCACCAGCATCACCGCGGACAGCGGCGCCTTGGCGTCCTGGCCGGGCGGGTGCGTCAGCACCACCGGCAGCGGCAGGCCGTCGCGCGCCGGCACGCGGTGGGTGGTGCGGCGGCCCTGGCTGGCTTCGGTCAGCCAGGGGCGCACGCTACCCATGCGCACGAGCTTGGCGGCCGCGCTGTCGTAGATCAGCAGCTCGCCCGGCTCCCGGTCGCCATGCGACAGCACGACGAAGGTGCTGCTGTCTTCGCAGCGGCCGCAGATCAGCTGGTTGTAGCGGCCGGGAGGCAGCGATGCATCGACTCGCGCCTGCACCCGGGCCAGCCGGGGGTCGACCCACAGGTTCACCGGCTGCTCGGCCGTGGCGGTCAGGCCCAGCAGCGTGCCCTTGCGGCGGTTCATCACCAGCCGCGAACTCAGGTCGTAGCCCTCCAGCGCGGCCACGGGCTCGGGGTCGACGCGGCGCTGGCGCAGGTCGTAGACGTGCAGGGCCGAGGCATCGCGGCCGTTGCGCGTCAACACCAGCAGTTGCTCGGGGCCTTCCAGCGCCAGCGGCTCCAGGCTGTCTTCGGCGTTCTCGGGGCGGTCGTCCACGCGCTGCCACTCGTCGCTGCCCACCGGGCGCCAGAACAGCCGCTCGCGCCCGTCGCGCACCACGCGCACCACGCGCAGGTCGCCGCTGGCATCCAGCAGCCAGCGGTCGGCGTGGCTGGGCACGCCCGCGCTGATGTTGCGCAGTACGCCCGTGCGGGTGTTCAGCCGCGCGAGCTGGCTGGAGCCTGGGTCGCCCAGTTCGCGGCCGCTCAGCCGCACCATCAGCACGTCGTCGCTGCCGTTGTCCAGCGTGTCGTGCAGGAACCAGCCGTACGGCAGCATGCGCGTGCCGACGCGCGTGCCCGTCTGTTCGGTGGTGAGCACCCAGGCCACCAGCTGGCGCTGGTCTTCGCCGTCCAGATCGACGGCGAAGACGCCGGCTTCGCCTTCGCTCAACAGGTAGCCGGGCCGGGAGCCGGTGTAGACCAGGCGCTTGTCATTGACCCAATGGATGCTGTTGACGTTGGCGTCCGAGAACGCGGCCACGGTCTGGTACTGGCCGGGCTTGTCGAGGCGGGCCACGGCGGCCACGCGGCGGCCGCTGTCGGACGTCATCAGCATCGCCACGTGCTGGCCTGAAGGCGAGACCGTGACATTGGCGATCTGCGGCGGGCGCAGGTAGTGCTCGGCGGGCAGCCTCTTGGCGTGCGCGGCGTGCGCGGCGGGCGCAGCGGGCACAGCGGGCGCAGCGCCCGGCGGGGGCGGGGCGGCAGCAAAAGCGCGCGGGGCGGCACAGGCCAGCAGGGCGATGGCACTGGCCACCGCCAGCGAGGGGATCAGCTTCAAGCAACGGTCTCCGGTGGTCTGGGTGGGGTGGGTGGGGGGGGGGGTCAGGCGCCGTCGCAGGTCGTGCGCCCGGTCGGATTTCACGCAGTCTAGAAGCCGCCCCGGCGCCGCACATCCACGCCTTGGAGGGGTAGATGGGGGGGGCTGGCGCCGCAGCGCTCAAGTTCTGACGCAGGCCGCCCGAAAAGCAGTTGTCAGGGGCCGCATGGGGTGGCTCCTCTTGCAGGATTGCCATGCCCAGCACCATCGCCGTCGACAAAGTGCGCGTCGGCATGTTCGTCCACCTCGAAGGGGGTTGGCTGTCGCACCCGTTCCCGCGCTCGGCCTTCCGGATCGGCAACGAGGCGCAGCTGGCGACGCTGCGCAGCCTGGGCCTGAAGGAAGTGCGCTGGTCGCCGGAGAAGAGCGACCCGATCGACGACCCCGCGGCAACGCCTGCCACCCCCCCGCTGCCGCAAGCCGCCAGCGACGCCCCTGGGCAGGACACCGCCGCCACAGCCGCCCAGGAAGAGCGCCGCCGCGCCCTGAACGCCCAGCGCGAAGCCGTGCAGCGCTGCGAGCGCCAGTACGGCGAAGCCGCGCGCAGCTGGCGCGAAGCCACGGCCAGCCTGGGCACGCGGCCCGACGCCGCGCTGCAGTGCAGCCAGGCCCTGGCGCAGGGCATGCTGAACGAGCTGCTGGTGGAAGACGACATCGCCATCCGGCTGGTGAATGGCGCCGGCGGCGACCGCGCATCGGCCCACGCGCTCAACGTGTCGGTGATGGCGATGCTGATCGGCCGCGCGCTCAAGCTGTCCGAAGAGGAACTGCTGGACCTGGGCGTGGGCGCGCTGATGCACGACATCGGCAAGCTCGACGTGCCCGACAGGTTGCGCCATATCGACGACCAGTTCACTGCCGCCGAAGTGGCGGGCTACCGCGACCACGTGGCGCGCGGCCTGGCGCAGGGCCAGCGGCTGGGGCTGTCGCCGGGGGCGCTGGCAGTCATCGCCCAGCACCACGAGCACGCCGACGGCAGCGGCTTCCCGCATAAGCTGCCCGCCGAGAAGATGACGGCGCCTGCGCGCATCGTGGCCATCGTCAACCGCTACGACAACCTCTGCAACCCGCCCGCCCGCGTGCACCCGCTGACGCCGCACGAAGCCGTGTCGATGCTGTTCGCGCAGGGCCGCAACCGCTTCGACGCCGGGGTCCTGTCGGCCTTCATCCGCATGATGGGCGTGTACCCGGCGGGCTCGCTGGTGCAGCTCACCGACGACCGCTACGCGATGGTGGTGGGCGTCAATTCCTCGCGCCCGCTGAAGCCGCGCGTGCTGGTGCACGACCCGCGCGTGCCGCGCGCCGAGGCCCTGCTGGTGAACCTGGAAGACACGCCCGAGCTCGGCATCCGCCGCAGCCTGGTGGCCAGCAAGCTGCCGCCGGCGGCGCTGGAATACCTGGATCCGCGCCCGCGCGTGGCCTACTACTTCGAAGCCCTGGCAGCGCCCGCGCTGCGGCAGGCCGCGGCATCGTGAAGACGCCCGAGTCCAGCGCCAACGCAGCCGCCCCGGCTGCGCCAGCGTCGGCCTCTGACGCCGCCGGCTGGCATGCGCTGCTGCGCGGCCTGCCGCACGCCGCCTGGCTGGTGGCGCTGGCCGACCAGCGCGTGGTGGCCGCCAACGACAGCGCTGCGGCGCTGTTCGGCTGCAACGCCAGCGCGCTGGTGGGCGAATCGGCCCTGGCGCTGGCGGCGTCACCCGAGGACATGGCCTTCTGGGAAGCCTGCACCGCCGGCGAACGCGGCAGCCTTTTGTCGGACACCGTCGTGGCCACCGCCGACGGCCGCCAGCTGCACGCCAGCCGCAGCATCGGCATGGTCGGCGCCGACCATGCGCTGGTGATGCTGCGTGACCGCAGTTCCGAAGAGCGCGCCGAGCGCGAGCGCGAATCGCTGCTGTCGGAGCTGCAGGCCACGCTGGAAAGCACGGCTGACGGCATCCTGGTGACGGACCTGTTCGGTCGCATCCGAGCCTTCAACCGCCGCTTCGCGCAGATCTGGGGCCTGCCGCTGGACCTGCTGCAGCAGCAGGACGACCAGGCCGTGCATGCCTGGCTGGCCGAGCACGTGGTCGACAGCGCCGATTACCAGCAGCGCCTGGCCGCGCTGAGCCAGGCCACGCTGCTGCACGCCAGCGACCGCCTGCGCCTGCGCAGCGGCCAGGTGCTGGAGCGCGTGACGCGGCCGCTGTTCGACGACGGCCAGGCCAGCGGCCGGGTGTGGAGCTACCGCGACCTGACCGAGCGCATCGCCGCCGACCAGCGCATCGAGGCCCTGACCTACAGCGACGCGCTGACCGGCCTGCCCAACCGCCGCCGCCTGGGCCAGCGCTTTGGCGAGATCGCCGAGACGGCGCGGCATTCGAGCCGGCCCTTCGCGCTGCTGGTGGTGGACCTGGACCACTTCCGCCAGATCAACGACAGCCTGGGCCACGACGTCGGCGACCGTGTGCTGCTGGACGTGGGCCAGCGCATGCAGGGCTGCCTGCGCGAACACGACCTGCTGGCGCGCATCGGCGGCGACCAGTTCGCGGTGCTGCTGTACCCCGCCGACGGCCCGGCCGCCGAAGCCAGCGCACGCCGCCTGCTGAACGTCGTGGCGCAGCCCTGCAGCGTGGACGGCGCGCAGTTCACGCTGACCTGCAGCATCGGCATGGCCCTCTTCCCCAGCCACGGCAGCAGCATCGACGACCTGGTGCGCCACGCCGAAGCCGCGATGCGCGGCGTGAAGCAGGCCGGGCGCGCCAACTTCCGGCTGCACCAGGCGCGCGCCGAAGGCGACCGCCGGTCCCACATGCGGCTGGACCACGCGATGCGCCAGGCGCTGGTGAGCAACCGCTTCCGCCTGCACTTCCAGCCCCAGGTGCGGCTGGCCGACGGTGCCATCGTCGGCGCCGAAGCCCTGCTGCGCTGGCGCGATCCGGAGCTGGGCGAAGTCGCCCCGGGCCGCTTCATCCCGGTGGCCGAAGACACCGGCTTCATCGTCCCGATCGGCGACTGGGTGCTGTCCCAGGCCGTGCGCCAGGCGGCGCTGTGGCACCAGCGCGGCCACGCCATGCCGGTGGCGGTGAACGTCTCGGCGCTGCAGTTCCAGCAGGCCCACTTCGTCGACCGGGTGGCCAACGTGCTGGCCGTCAGCGGGCTGCCGCCGCACCTGCTGGAACTGGAACTGACCGAAAGCATCCTGGTGCACGACGCCGCCGACGCCCTGCTGCGGCTGGGCGCGCTGGCGCAGCTGGGCGTGAAGCTGTCGATCGACGACTTCGGCACCGGCTATTCGAGCCTGGCCTACCTGAAGCGCTTCCCGATCCACAAGCTCAAGATCGACCGCAGCTTCGTCAGCGGCCTGCCCACCGACGACAGCGACGCCGGCATCGTGCGCGCCATCCTGCAGATGTCGCAGGCCCTGGGCATGAAGGTCATCGCCGAGGGCGTGGAAACCGAAGGCCAGCGCCAGTTCCTGCTGGATGCGGGCTGCCATGAATTCCAGGGCTTCCTGTTTTCGCCCGGCGTGGACAGCCTGAGCTTCGAGCGCATGCTGGGCCCGCCGCGCCAGCCCGTGGGCCCCACCGGCGCCATCGGCCGCGACCGCGGCCGCAGCGAAGGCGACACCGGCCGCCAGCGCCGCATCCGCCTGGTGCGCAGCTGAAGCCGGACGCAGGGCGCCCGAAGGCGCTCTGCGCCCTGCCGATGGCCCGCCGGCCGCACAATCGCGGTTTTGCGCGTTAGCGCAGGGGCGGCAGGACCATGATCTACAAGTTCAAGAGCCAGGCCACGGGCGACCTGATCATGCTCGGGCCGCAAGGCGACCAGCTGATGCAGCTGCTGGGCCGCGAGCCGGCAGCGCGCGGCATCATCGAAGTAGCCGCCATGCCGGCCGCGCTGGCCACGCTGGAACAGGCCATCGCGGCCGAGGCCGCGCGCGCCGCAGGCCGCGATGACGACACCCCGGCCGAACCCAGCGTCAGCCTGCGCCAGCGCCTGTGGCCGATGATGGACATGCTGCGCCAGGCCCAGGCCGCCGGGCAGCCGGTGGTCTGGGGCGTGTAGGCCCGCCCCACGGACTGCACGCTGCGCGCCGCCAGACGACGAGAACCGCAACGAGGAACCTGCCATGAAGCTCTGGAGCAACAGCTGGACCAACGGGGACCGCATCCCCGCACGCTACGCCGCCGGCCGGCCCGACGGCCAGGGCGCCGCCACCTTCAGCGACAACATCAATCCGCACCTGGCCTGGGACGAGCTGCCCGCGGGCACGCAATCGGTGGTGCTGATCTGCCACGATTTCGATGTACCCAGCCGCGGCGACGATGTCAACCAGCCCGGCCGTGAGGTGCCCGCCGACCTGCCGCGCGTGGACTTCTTCCACTGGGTGCTGGTGGACCTGCCGCCGCAGCCCAGCGAGATCGCCGAAGGCCAGCACAGCCGCGGTTTCACGCCGCGCGGCAAGCCCGGCCCCGAGCTCCCGGGCACCCCCGGCGGCGCCCGCCATGGCCTGAACGACTACACCGGCTGGTTTGCCGGCCACGCCGAGATGGCAGGCCAGTACTTCGGCTACGACGGCCCGTTCCCGCCCTTCAACGATTCACTGGTGCACCACTACGTCTTCACGCTGTACGCCGTGTCGGTGCCGCGGCTGGGGCTGGAAGGCAGCTTCACGGGCCAGCAAGTGCGCGAGAAGCTGGCCGGGCGGGTGCTGGGCGAAGCCACGTTCTCGGGCACCTACACGCTGAACCAGCGGCTGCTGGACGCCGGCATCTGATCGGTGCTGGCGGGCTGCCCGTGAGCCAGGTCACCCAGCTGATCGCGCTGCGCCATGGCGAAACCGCCTGGAACGCGGCCCAGCGCATCCAGGGCCAGATCGACGAGCCGCTGAACGACACCGGCCGCTGGCAGGCCGAGCGCCTGGCGCAGGCGCTGCTGGACGCCGGCGTACAGCACATCTACAGCAGTGATCTGCAGCGTGCGGCCGACACCGCGGCTGCCTTCGCGCGGGTGTCGGGGCTGCCGGTGACGCTGGACACGGCTTTGCGCGAGCGCCACTTCGGCGCCTGGCAAGGCCACGGCTATGACGCGCTGCTGACGCTGTGGCCCGACCAGGCCGCCGCCTGGCGCCGGCGCGACCCCGACTTCGCGCCCCCGGGCGGCGAGACGCTGGCCTGCTTCCATGCCCGCAGCGTGGCCGCCTGCCAGCAGCTGTGCGACCGCCACCCCGGCCAGGTGCTGGCGGTGTTCGCGCACGGCGGCGTGCTGGACTGCCTGTACCGCGCCGCCACGCACCAGCCGCTGCAGGCGCAGCGCAGCTGGGACACCGGCAACGCGCGCATCAACCGGCTGCTCTACACGGGCCAGGGCTTCACGCTGGTGGGCTGGAACGACGACGCGCACCTGCAAGGCGGCTGAGGCCGCCGCCGGGCCTCAGGGCCAGAACACCACCGCCCAGGTCGCAGCGCACAGCAGCAGCGCCAGCATCACGGCGGCGCTGCCCAGGTCCTTGGCGCGGCCGAGCAGCGGGTGGTGATCGGCCGAGATCGCATCGGCCAGGGCTTCGATGGCCGAATTCAACAGCTCCACCAGCCACACCAGCACGATCGACGCCGTCAGCGCCAGCGCCTGCCAGCGCGTCGGCGCCAGCACCCAGGCCAGCAGCAGCATCGGCAGGCCCAGGGCCAGCTCCTGCCGGAAGGCGGCCTCGTGGCGCATCGCTGAGCGCAGGCCGGCCCAGGAATAGCCCGCCGCACGCCAGACGCGCTGCAGGCCGCCGCGGCTCTTGAAGGGCGAAGCCGGCTCGGCGGCGGTCGTGGGCTCGGGCGCGGGCGGCGGGGGGCGGCTGTCGGTGGGCTTCATCAGGGCTGGGGCGGGGTGTCGGCCCACGTCGGGCCAGAGGAGGGCGCCAGTGCGGCGGGCGGCGCCGGGGCCAGGCTGAGCTCGACGACGAAGCCCGGGCCGCCGGCCGGCAGCCGCACCCGCCCGCCGTGGGCGCGGGCCACGCGGTCGGCCAGCATCAGGCCCAGGCCGGTGGTGCCTTCGTAGGCTTCCTCGTCCAGCGCACGCTGCAGGCGCGCCCGCTCGGCCTCGGGCACGCCGGGGCCGTCGTCCTGCAGGCGCAGCGTCTGTGCGGCGGGCTGGGTCACCTGCACCGCGCGGGCGCCGTGGCGCAGGCTGTTGTCCAGCAGGTTGGCCAGCGCGGCGGCCAGCAGGTCGGCATCGGCCTGCAGCGGTGGCCGGGCGCCGCTGCGCTGCGACGCGGCTTCGGCGTCCTGCCAGGCCACCTGCAGCCCGGCCGCAGGCAGGCGTGCCAGCAGGGCGCCCAGGTCCACGGGCACACGGTCCAGCGCCGTGCCAGCGCGGAACATGCCCAGCAGCGCCGCCACCACGCCCTGCAGCCGGCCGGCGGCTTCACGCACGCGCTGCAGGCGCGTCGCCAGCGGGGGCGGTGCGTCGCGCAGCGCCAGCGCCAGCTGGGCGTCGATGCCCGCCAGCGGCGTGCGCAGCGCATGCGCGGCGTGGGCCGAGAACGCCCGCTCGTTGCCCAGCCGCAGCGCCAGCCGGGCCATCAGGTCGTCGACGGCGTGGTGCACCGGCACCAGCTCCCGGCGTTGCGGCGGGCCCAGGCGCACGGTGGCCTGGGTGTCCAGATCCAGCGCGTCCAGCCGGGCCGACAGGGCCTGCAGAGGCCGCAGCTCGGCCCGCACGCGCGCGCGCAGCCACAACTGGCCCAGCAGGCCCATCGCCACCGCCGCCAGCGCCGCCGAGAGCGCGACATCGGCCCGCGCCTCGCCACGCTCGGCGCGCGTCTGCGCCGTGTAGAGCATGCGGCCGCCGCGCGCCGGGCCGGGCTCGGCGCCAGGGCGGCCCTGGCCCTGCGCGCCCGGCAGCGCCAGGCCATACAGGCGCCAGCGGTCCTGGTTGCTGAAGCCCGCCGCCGGGGTGCGGTGCCAGGGCGTGGGTGGTGCCAGCTGCGAGCGCAGCAGCAGCCGCCCGTCCGCCGACACCAGCTGCCAGGCAAAGTTCTCCGGCGAGCGCCCGGCGAAGGCCGCTTCCTCGCCTTCGCCCTGCGCAGCATCGGCCGGCAGCGCCAGCGTGGCCATGAGCGTGGCCGACGACATCAGGCCTTCGTCCAGCAGCTCGTCGACTTCCGACACCGCGGCCAGCCACACGGCCGCGCCCACGGCCAGCCCCCACAGCCCGGCCCAGCCCAGCAGCGCGCGCGCCAGCCGGCCAGATATCGAAGGGAGCTGCGGATCCGAGCCGAGGGACGCCATCTCAGACCACCTGCACGCGATAGCCCAGGCCGCGCACGGTCTCGATGCAGTCGCGCCCGAGCTTGCGGCGCAGCGCCGAGACATGCACTTCCAGCGCGTTGCTGGCCAGTTCGCTCTCGAAGCCCAGCACCAGGTGCTCGATCTCGTCCTTGGGCACGATGCGCCCGGCGCGCAGCACCAGCGCTTCCAGCACCGACCATTCCCGCGCCGTCAGCGCCAGCGCCTGGCGGCCGGCCAGCACCTGGCGGGCGGTGAGATCGACGACCACGCCGCTGTCCGCACCCGCGGCCTGCAGCCGGCGCAGCGCGGCGCCGCCGCCGGCCATGCGCCGGCCCAGCGCGCGCAAGCGTGCGGCCAGCTCTTCGGGGGCGAAGGGCTTGACGAGGTAATCGTCGGCGCCCGCATCCAGGCCTTCGACGCGGTGCTGCAGCCGGTCGCGCGCCGTCAGCATCAAGGCCGGCGTGAGATCGCCCTTGCCGCGGCGTGCGCGCAGCCAGTCCAGGCCGGATCCGTCCGGCAGCTGCCAATCCACCAGCAGCGCGTCGAAGGGCTCGCCGTGGTGCGCGGCGGCGGCGTGCAGGCTCGCGCACCAGTCGACGACGTGGCCTTCGGCACGCAGGTATTCACACAGGCTGTCGCCCAGCAGGGCGTCGTCTTCCAGCAGCAGCAGGCGCATGGGGGGGCGGTCGGGGATCCGTTGAAGGCAGGGCAGGCGCGCACCGTATCACCAAGCGGCTTCAGGTGGGCTTCATCTGCCGGCGGCCTCATCGCCGCCAATATGTCCAGACGTCTGCCCATGCCCCCTTCGCCCCCAACGTCGCCCACCCCCCGCGCCCGCCCCTGGCAGCGCCGGCTGGGGCTGGAAGCCTCGGTCGAACAGCTCATCGTGCTGGCGGCGCTGTTCTGGACGCTGTCGGCCAACCGGCCGTTCTTCAACGCGGCGCTGAAGGGCCGCGACCTGGGCGATGTCTCGGCCTGGGGCTTCGCCGCGGCGCTGATGCTGGGCGTGCTGGCGCTGCACGTGCTGCTGCTGGCCCTGGTGGCACACCGCTGGTGGATCAAGCCGCTGCTGGCGCTGCTGACGGTGGCCAGCGCGCTGGCCGGGTACTACATGGGCGCCTTCGGCATCTACCTGGATCCGTCGATGCTGCGCAACGTGCTGCACACCCACCCGGGCGAAGCGCGCGAGCTGCTCAGCGGCGAAATGGCGCTGCACCTGCTGCTGTATGCCGGGCTGCCGCTGCTGCTGCTGTGGCAGGTGCGTGTACGGCCCGGGGCCGGCTGGCGCGGCGGCGGGCTGGGCCGCCGCGTGGGCCGCGCGATGGCGGTGCGGCTGGGCCTGCTGCTGCTGGCGCTGGCGCTGCTGCTGGGGGCGGTGATGGCGGTCTTCCAGCCGCTGGCATCGCTGATGCGCAACCACCGTGAACTGCGCTACCTCATCACCCCGGCGAACCTGGTGTGGTCGCTCGGCGCGGTGGTGGCGGCCGATGCCAAGGGCGCCGCGCAGCCGCGCCAGCCCATCGGGCTGGACGTGGCGCCCGGCCCCAGCTGGGCTGGCCGCCAGAAGCCGCTGGTGGTGCTGCTGGTGGTGGGCGAAACCGCGCGCGCGGCGAACTGGGGCCTGAACGGCTACGCCCGGCAGACCACGCCCGAACTGGCCGCCCTGCTGCAGGCCAGCGCCGGCGGGCCGACGGTGATGTTGAACTTCCCGCAGGTCACGGCCTGCGGCACCAACACCGAGACCTCGCTGCCCTGCATGTTCGCCCCCATCGGCCGGCGCGATTACGACGACGGCCGCATCCGCGGCCAGCAATCGCTGCTGCACGTGGCCGCGCGGGCCGGCGTGGACGTGCACTGGCGCGACAACCAGTCCGGCTGCAAGGGCGTGTGCGACGGCCTGCCCGGCGACACCGTGAGTGCGCAGAACGCCCCCGGCCTGTGCCGCGACGGCAACTGCCTGGACGAAGGCCTGATCGCCGATCTGGACCAGCGCCTGCAGGCCCTCACCCGCCCGGGCCCGGCCGGCGCAGGCGCGGCGCCGCCCGGCACCCATCTGTGGGTGCTGCACATGCTGGGCAACCACGGCCCGGCCTACCACCGGCGCGTGCCGACGGCGGCACCGGGCTTCGCGCGCTTCCAGCCCGCCTGCAGCAGCGACGACCTGCGCCTGTGCACCAGCGAGCAGATCGTCAATGCCTACGACAACGCCCTGCTGTACACCGACCACGTGCTGGCCAGCGCCATTGCCAAGCTGCAGGCACGCGCGGGCGAGATCGACACCGCGCTGGTCTACGTGTCGGACCACGGTGAATCGCTGGGCGAACGGGGGCTGTACCTGCACGGCCTGCCCTACGCCATCGCGCCCGACGTGCAGAAGCAGGTGCCGATGGTGGCCTGGTTCAGCCCCGGCCTGGCCAGCGCCATCGGCCTGCCGGCGGGCTGCCTGAAGCCCACGCTGCAGCAGGCCGCGGCCCGGCCGCTGGCGCACGACCACCTGTTCCACACCCTGCTGTCGCTGCTGGACCTGCGCACCGCGCTGCACGCCCCGGATTACGACCTGCTGGCGCCCTGCCGCAGCGCTGCCGCCCCGGGCAGCCCGCGATGACGCGCACCCGCCGCGACCTGCTGGCCACGCTGCTGGCGCTGCTGGCCCTGGCGCTGGTGGAAGCCAGCGGCGCCGACATGGCGATCGCGCGCCTGATGGCCGGGCCGGCCGGCTTCATCGGCCGCGATTCGCTGCTGCTGGCGCAGGCGCACGATGCCGGGCGCGTGCTGGCCTGGGCGATGCTGGGGGCACTGGTGCTGGCGGTGCTGCGCGCACGCTGGCAGGCCCGCCAGATCCCGCAGCTCCCACCCTTCCTGCACGGGGCCAGCAGCCCGTCCTGGCAGCGGCAGGCGCTGTGGCTGGGCGTGGTGCTGGCCACGGCCGTGCTGGTGCCCGGCATCAAGCGCATCAGCCGCACCAGCTGCCCGTGGGATCTGGCGCCCTTCGGCGGCAGCGTGCCCTACGTGCCGCACTGGCTGCTGACGGTGGCCGATGGCGGGCCCGGGCACTGCTTTCCTTCGGGCCATGCGGCCGGCGTGCTGGCCTTCATCGGCCTGTACTTCCTCTGGCGCGAGCACCGCCCGGGCCTGGCCCGCGGCCTGGCCGCTGGCGTGTGGCTGCTGGGGGCAGGCTACGGCGCGGTGCAGATGCTGCGCGGCGCGCACTTTCTGACGCACGTGCTGTGGGCGGCATGGGCGTGCTGGACCATCGCCGCCGCCACCGCGGCACTGCTGGCCTGGCGCGACGCGCGGCATGGCCGCACGGGAACGCCCGGGCCTCAGGCGCCGAACAGATCGCCGGCCGACAAGTCGGGCCGCACCGGCGGCACCAGCCCCAAGTGGCGCCAGGCCGCGGCCGTGGCCACGCGGCCGCGCGGGGTGCGCTGAAGGTAGCCCTGCTGGATGAGATAGGGCTCGATCACGTCCTCGATCGTGCCGCTTTCTTCACCGATGGCCGCGGCCACGTTGTCCAGCCCCACGGGCCCGCCGTCGAAGCGGTGGATCACGGCTTCCAGCAGCTTGCGGTCCATCAGGTCGAAGCCCTGCGGGTCCACGTCCAGCATCTTCAGCGCACGGTCGGCTGTTCCGATATCGATGCTGCCCGTGCCTTTGACCTGCGCGTAGTCACGCACGCGGCGCAGCAGCCGGTTGGCGATGCGCGGCGTGCCGCGGCTGCGGCGCGCGATCTCGAGCGCGCCTTCGGCATCGGTGGGCACGTTCAAGAGGCCGGCCGAGCGCGTGACGATGCGGCACAGTTCTTCGGCGGTGTAGAACTCCAGCCGCGCCACGATGCCGAAGCGGTCGCGCAGCGGGTTGGTGAGCATGCCCGCGCGCGTGGTCGCGCCCACCAGAGTGAAGGGCTGCAGGTCGAGCTTGATGCTGCGTGCGGCCGGGCCTTCGCCGATCATGATGTCGATCTGGTAGTCCTCCAGCGCGGGGTAGAGGATCTCTTCGACCACCGGGCTCAGGCGGTGGATCTCGTCGATGAAGAGCACGTCGTTCTTCTCGAGGTTGGTCAGGATCGCGGCCAGGTCCTTGGGCTTTTCCAGCACCGGCCCGCTGGTCTGGCGCAGGTTCACGCCCAGTTCGTTGGCGATGATGTGGCTCAGCGTGGTCTTGCCCAGCCCTGGCGGGCCGAACAGCAGCACGTGGTCCAGCGCTTCGCTGCGGCCGCGCGCGGCGTGGATGAAGATCTCCAGCTGCTCACGCGCCTTGGCCTGGCCCACGTAATCGGCCAGGCCCTTGGGGCGCAGGGCGCGTTCGATGGCCTCTTCGTTCGGCGAGGCCGCGGCGGCGCTGACGACGCGGCGCGCGCTGGGGCCCGGCATGGGGGCGGAGGCGAAATCGTCGGTCTGGATGGCCATACAGCATTATCGCGAGGCCCTGCCCAGCGTGGCTACACTGCTACTCGTGATGTCTGCGCTGCGCCGCCACCAACCCTTCCTGGCCTGGATCGCCATCCTGGCTCTGTGGGCGATGGCGCTGCTGCCGACACTCACGCATGCCATGACGCACCTGCGCGGCGACCACACCACCTGGGTGGAAGTCTGCACGCCGCAGGGCATGCGGCTGGTGAGCCTGGCCACGGGCCAGGAGGCGCCCGCCGAACCCGCCCCGCTGCAGGCCGCGGCGCATCTGGAGCACTGTTCCTTGTGCACGCTGTCCCAGCCGCTGCCGGCCCTGCCGTCGGCCGATGCGCCCGGCATCGCGCTGCCACCGGCGGCGCATGCGCTGCCCTGGCTCTTCCTGCACGCGCCGCACACGCTGCATGCGTGGCGCAGCGCCCAGCCCCGCGGCCCGCCCGCCTTCCTGCCCTGAAACCGCCCACCGCGGGCTGGTGATGCCTGGGCCGCGCTGCCTTGCTGCAGCGCGCCTTGTGCCGCTGGCCCCTGATTCCTGGTTTTTCAGGCCGCCCGTGCCCCACGCGCCCCTGCCTGGCAGGCGGCCAGCGGGCGCGGGCTGCAGGAGTTGTCTTCGTGTTCATCCCCTTCCCCGCCCGGGCCCTGGCCCTGGCTTGTTCATCTGCGCTGGCCGCCCAGGCCGCCCAGGCCCAAGCCCCCACCCCCACCCCCACCCCCGCCCCCGCAACGGCCGAGCCGGCCGCAGGCAGCAGCCGCAACGCCGGCATCGTCACCATCACCGGGGCGCGCGTCGGTTCGCTGCCCACGCAGATCCCCACCACGATCGAGAGCATCAGCGGCGCCGAGATCGAAGCCACCATCAACGCCACCGACAGCGCCGACGCGCTGAAGTACTTCCCCAGCCTGCTGGTGCGCAAGCGCTACATCGGCGACTACGACCACGCCGTGCTGTCCACGCGCGCCAGCGGCACGGGCAACAGCGCGCGCTCGCTCATCTATGCCGACGGCATCCTGCTGAGCAACCTGCTGGGCAACGGCGCCTTCTTCACCCCGCGCTGGGGGCTGGTGACGGCTGATGAGATCGCCCGCGTCGACGTGCTGTACGGCCCGTTTTCCGCCGCCTACCCCGGCAACAGCGTGGGCGCGGTGGTGGACTACCAGACCCGCATGCCCACGCAGTTCGAAGCCCACGCCCGCGTGGCCGGCTTCACTCAGCGCTTCGACGTCTACCGCACCGACCAGCGCTTCAGCGGCGGCCAGGCCAGCGCCAGCATCGGCAGCCGCGAAGGCCACTTCGCCTGGTGGTTCAACCTCAGCCGGCAAGACAGCGAAAGCCACCCGCTGGTCTACACCACGCGCACACCCAGCACCGCCGCACCGGCGGCTGGCGCCACGGTGGTGACAGGCGCGGTAGCCGAACAGAACCGCTTCAACCAGCCCTGGCTCTTGATCGGCACCAGCAGCCAGGCCCACACGGTGCAGGACCACGCCAAGCTGAAGCTGGCGTACCGCTTCACGCCCGCGCTGCGCGCGAGCTACACCCTGGGCTGGTGGGACAACACCGTGCAGCGCCTGCCTGAGAGCTTCCTGCAAGACGCCAGCGGCACACGCATCGACATCCGGCCCGACAACTTCCCCACCACGCCCGGCGGCACGCGCGCCGTCAGCCTGGACGGGCGGGGCTACACCCTGAGCGCCGCCGACTTCGGCCGCACGCGCGAAAAGCTGCAGCACCTGATGCACGGCCTGTCGATCAAGCAGAGCACGGGCGGGGCTTTCGACTGGGAAGTTGCCGCCAGTCTCTACGACTACGCGAAGGACGAAGTGCGCGCCTGGGCGCCAGTGGCGGCCACCGCGACGACGGCCGCCAATGCCGCAGCGGGCCGCATCACCAGCCAGGAAGGCACGGGCTGGAACACCCTCGCAGCCAAGGGCATCTGGCGCCCTGGCCAAGGCAGCGCCGCTGCCGGCCGGCACAGCGTCGAATTCGGCCTGCAGCGCGACGCGCACCAGCTGCGCAACCAGGTCAGCAACACCGCCGACTGGGTGGGCGGGGCACCAGCCGCAGGCAACCCGGCTTCGCGCTTCGAAGGCAACACCACGCTCACCAGCCTGTGGGCGCAGGAGGTGTGGGCCTTCGCGCCGGACTGGAAGGCCGTGCTGGGCCTGCGCCTGGAACGCTGGCAGGCCAGCCGTGGCCTCACGACCAATGGCAACGGTCTGTTCGCCCACCCCACGCGCAGCGACAGCGACATCAGCCCCAAGCTGGCCACCGGGCGCGCCGTGCGCTACCCCACGGTGAGCGAGCTGTTCCAGGGCGGCGTGAACCCGGCCACGGGCGCCTTGAGCAACGGCGACCCGAACCTGAAGCCCGAGGTCTCGCAGACCACGGAGCTGTCCGCCGAATGGCTGCCACGCCCGGCCACCAGCCTGCGCGCCACGCTGTTCCATGAAGCCACGCGCGACGCGCTCGACAGCCAGACCAACACCACCGTCACGCCCAACGTCACCAACATCCAGAACGTGGACCGTATCCGCACCTGGGGCGTGGAACTGGCAGGCAGCGGGCAGGACGTGGCGGCCAGCCTGGGGCTGAAAGGGCTGGACCTGAGCGGCAGCGTCACCTACGCCGATTCCATCATCACCGCCAACGCGCGTTTCCCGGCCAGCGTGGGCCAGTGGCAGCCGCGCGTGCCGCGCTGGCGCGCCAATGCCGTGGCCACCTGGCGCGCCACAGACACGATCAGCGGCACCTTCGGCCTGCGCTACGGCGGCAAGCAGTTCAACAGCCTGGACAACAGCGACCCCAACGGCGCGCGCTACCAGGGCGCCAGCCGCTTCCTGGTGGCCGACCTGCGCCTGCGCTGGCAGCCCTCGAAGCAGTGGAGTGCCTCGCTGGGCATCGACAACCTCAACAACGCGCTGTACTGGAACTTCCACCCCTACCCGCTGCGCACCTATGTGGCGGAACTGAAATTCGACCTGTGAGGCCCATGATGAAACCCCTGTTCATGTTCACCACCCTGGCTGCTGCCGCCCTGGCCGCCGCCCTCTCCAGCCCCGCCCACGCCCACGTGACGCTGGAAGAACCCGCCGCCATCGCCGGCAAGGGCTACAAGGCCACGCTGCGCGTGGGCCACGGCTGCGAAGGCACGGCCACGCACACGCTGCGGGTGCTGGTGCCAGCTGGCTTCCGCGGTGCCAAGCCCATGCCCAAGCCGGGCTGGGCGCTGGAAACCCGGCGCGCGCCGCTGGCCCAGCCGTATGAAAGCCACGGCCGCCGCGTGACGGAAGACGTGGTCGAGATCACCTGGAAGGCCACCAGCCGCGAAGCCTGGCTGGCCGACGCGCACTACGATGAATTCGTGCTGCGCGGCCAGACCCCGGCCCAGCCGGGGCCGATCTGGTTCAAGGTGCAGCAGCTGTGCGAAAAGGGCCAGTGGGACTGGTTCGACACGCCAGCCGACCCCCAGAGCACCAGCCGCGCCGGCCTCAAAGCCCCCGCCGCGCTGCTGGAAGTGCTGCCCGGCATGGGCAGCGAAGAACACCGTCATTGATCATCCCGTCCACTACCGAAAGGAAACCCGCATGAAGTTCAAGCACACCCTGGCCCTGTCGCTCGTCACCGCCACGCTGGCCCTGGGCACCACCGCCAGCCACGCCCAGACGGCCCCCACGGGGCTGAAGGTCGAAGCCCCCTGGGCCCGCCCCACCGTGCAAGGGCAGGCCGCCGGCGGCGGCTTTCTGCGCATCGTCGGCGGCCCGGCCGGCGACAAGCTGCTGGGCGCCAGCACCGACATCGCCGCCCGCGTGGAACTGCACACCATGAGCATGGACGACAACGTCATGCGCATGCGCCAGATCGACAGCATCGACGTGCCGGCCGGCAAGGCCGTGGACCTGGCCCCTGGCGGCCTGCACGTGATGTTCATGGACCTGAAGACGCCGCTGAAGACCGGCAGCAGCTTCCCGCTGACGCTGCGGTTCGAAAAGGCCGGCGCCGTGAAGGTGGATGTGAAGGTGCAGCCCGCGCCGCCGGCTGGCACACCGGCGATGAAGAGCGAGCACAAGCACGATCACAAGCATTGACAATGCAAGGCCAGGGCCCAGTGCCCTGGACGGTCGTCCTGCCGCCTTGCCCCAGCCTTAGCCACCACCATGCCCGCCATCGCCCCCTTCCATCTGGCCTTCCCGGTCGACGATCTGGCACGCGCGCGCCAGTTCTACGGCCAGACGCTGGGCTGCCCCGAAGGCCGCAGCAGTGCCGAGTGGATCGATTTCGATTTCTTCGGCCACCAGATCGTCGCCCACCTCGCACCGCCCCGGCCCAGCGCGCAGCGCGGCGACCACCACAACGAAGTCGACGGCCACGACGTGCCGGTGCCGCACTTCGGCGTGGTGCTGGCCTGGGATGACTTCCATGCCCTGGCCGAGCGGCTGCGCGCGCAGCCGGGCTTTGCCTTCGTCATCGCGCCCTATGTGCGCTTTGCCGGCCAGGTGGGGGAGCAGGCGACGATGTTCTTCCGCGACCCCGCCGGCAACGCGCTGGAGTTCAAGGCCTTCCGCGACATCGGCCAGTTGTTCGCGAAGTGAGCGCGTGAGCCACCGGCCCGCCATGGGCGCGCCAGCGCGCGTGCCCGTTGACTGGCCGCTGCGCGAGCACAGCCGCGGCCTGCGCGTGGGCACGCTGGACTGGCATGTGCAGCTGGCGGGCCGCGGGCCCCTGGCGCTGCTGCTGCACGGCACGGGCGGATCGGCCCATTCCTGGGCTGGCCTGATGCCCCATCTGCTGCCGCACGCCACCGTGCTGGTGCCCGATCTGCCCGGCCACGGCTGGACGCAGGGCGCAGCCCTGGCCGACCTGACCTTGCCGCGCATGGCCCAGGCCCTGCAGGCACTGTTGGCGGCGCTGGGCCTGCCGCCGCCGGCCCTGGTGGCCGGCCATTCGGCCGGCGCGGCGCTGGCGCTGCGCCTGGCGCTGGACGCACCCGGCCCGGCGCCGCAGGTGCTGGGCTTCGCGCCATCGCTCGTGGCGCCGCCGGCGGCCTACACGCGCTACCTGGCGCCGCTGGTCAACCCGGTGGCCACGTCCGGCCCGCTCACCCGGCTGATGGCCCGCGTGGCCACCCCCAGCGGCCTGATCGACCTGCTGCTGGCCAGCACGGGATCGGCGCTGAGCCCGGCACAGCGCGCGCCGTACAAGCAGTTGTTCGCCCACCGCCAGCACGTGCAGGGCGCGGTGGGCTTCATGGCGGCGGCCGACCTGCCCGCCCTGAACGCCGAATGCAACCGCCTGCGCAGCCCGGTGGCCTTCGTGCTGGGCGCGCAGGACCGCTGGATCCCCGAGCGGCTGCTGCGGCCGGTGATCGCGCGCCACCTGCCGCAGGCGGATGTGCAGGTCTGGCCCGGCGGCCACCTGGTGCACGAGGAATCGCCCCAACGCGCCGCGGAGCGGGTGCTGGCCATGCTGGACGCTGGCGCGGTGGCACCAGGCTGATGGGGGCGGCAGCTCAGGCCGAAAGGCGCGGCGGCGGCAGCCAGGTCGAAGGGGCCCGCTGCGGCGGCGGTGCCGGCAGCACGTGCACGCGCGCCAGCGGGTGCTGGCGCAGCCGGGCCAGCAGGGCCGGCAGATCCAGCCTGTCACGCAGCACGGCGCTGAGCTTGCGCGTGCACTGCACGGGGATGTCCTGGAAGCGGAACCAGCCGTAGCCGTCCATCTCGGGCAGCCGGGCGCCGCTGCCGGCGTCGTCGAAGCGGCTTTCGCACCACAGCAGCCCGCTGTCGAAGCGCGGCACGCGGGCGGCGAACAGGTGCAGCTGCTTGCGTTCGCGGTAGGGCAGCACCCCCAGGTCGAGCATCGCCGCGGCTTCCAGGCACAGGCCGGTTTCCTCGCGCGTTTCGCGCAGCGCGGCTTGCAGCGGGCTTTCGTCGGGCGTGATGCCGCCCTTGGGCAGATCCCAGTGGTCATGACCGGTGACGTGGCACAGCAGCAGCTCGCCCTGGTCATTGAGCAGCACCACGCCGCAGCTCAGCGTCTTGCCGAAGGGCAGGGTGCGGGCAGCAGTGGCGGGCGCGTACAGCATGGGGGGATTGGACGACGGCGTGCACGTAGCGTGCCATCGTACGAACGGGGGGTGCCCCTGAAAAGCGCGGCTGAATCCACGCTCATGGCGCGTTTGCCGGCACTTGGCTGTAAGGTCGTCGCGCGCAGCGCAGACCCAGCGCCCATCACCGGAGAACCCATGAGCCACTACTTCGACAGCGATGACCTCGCCAAGTTCGGCAGCATCGGCCAGCACGGGCCGAAGCTGGCGGAAGACTTCTTCCAGTACTACGGCGCCGTCACCGGCAGCGACGGCGCGCTGACCAAGCGCGAAAAGGCCCTGATCGCCCTGGCCGTGGCGCATGCCGAGAAATGCGCCTATTGCATCGACGCCTACACCACGGCCTGCCTGGAAAGCGGCTCCAACCCCGAGCAGATGATGGAAGCCGTGCACGTGGCAGCGGTGATGAAGGCCGGTATCACGCTGGTGCATTCGGTGCAGATGCACAAGCACCTCGACAAGCTGGTGTCGTGAGCGCAGTCTTCCCGATCGCGCCGGCACAGGACCGGGCGCCCGCGGGCGAAGGCAACCCGCCTGCAGCCCTGCCGCGCCATGACTTCGACGCCCTGCTGGCCACCCGCGGCCTGCAGCTGCCGCCAGAGGCCGTGAGCACGCTGCAGGTGAACATCACCCGCCTGTGCAACCAGGTGTGCCGGCACTGCCATGTCGACGCCTCGCCCACCCGTACCGAAGCGCTCAGCCGCGAAGGCATCGAGCGCTGCGTGGCCCTGCTGGCCGCGCACCCCGGCATCACGACGCTGGACATCACCGGCGGCGCACCCGAGCTGCACCCCGATTTCGCCTGGCTCGTGCGCCAGGCCCGCGCGCTCGGCCGCCAGGTGCTGGTGCGCCACAACCTCACCGTCAGCTTCGACCCGCACCCGCAGACCGGGGCCAGCATGGCCCACCTGCCGGACTTCTTTGCCGAGCAGGGCTGCGAAGTCGTCTCGTCGCTGCCCTACTACCAGGCCTACTTCACCGACGCGCAGCGGGGGCGCGGCGTCTTCGACAAGAGCATCGCCGGGCTGAAGCGGCTCAACGCTCTGGGCTACGGGCAGCCGGGCAGCGGTCGGGTGCTGAACCTGGTCTACAACCCCGCCGGCCCCTACCTGCCCGCAGCGCAGGCCAGCCTGCAGGCCGACTACGAACGCGAGCTCAAAGCCCGCTTCGGCATCGTCTTCAACCAGCTCTACACCATCACCAACATGCCCATTCACCGCTTCGCGCTGCACCTGCACAAGGCCGGGCAGTACGAGGCCTACATGGACAAGCTGCTGGCCGCCTTCAACCCCCAGGCAGCGGCCGGGGTGATGTGCCGCAGCCTCATCAGCGTGGGCTACGACGGGCGGCTGTACGACTGCGACTTCAACCAGCAGATCGATCTGCCGGCCGAAATGCCAGGCTCGGCCCGGCCCAGCATCTTCGACTTCGACCTGCCCGCGCTGCTGCAGCGGCGCATCCGCTTCGGCCCGCATTGCCTGGGCTGCACGGCCGGCGCTGGCTCTTCCTGTGGCGGCACGACGGCTTGAACCGCTGACGCTGCGGCGGCGGCATGGCCAGGCGTTGACGCCGCCCCCCGGAACAGGTGGCTGCGCACCCCGCGCCGCGCCGCGCTGAGCCGCGACGGCGCGATTTGCGGCGTTAGCGAACACACCCCACTGGAGTTCGCTGCCATGCCCGCACCTTTCACCTGCCGCCTTCACCCCGCCCTGCGCCTGGCCACGCGGCTGGCGGGGGCCGCCGCCCTGGCGGCCGGCTGCACATTGGCCCACGCGGCCCTGAGCATCGACGTGCGCAGCGACATCCTGGCCGCGCGTGCCAGCTTTCAGGGCCAGGCCGGCGTGCTGGAAGCCTTCACCTGGAGCAGCGCTTTCGCCCCCGGCACGCATGCGCCGGGCAACTTCAATCCGTTCCTCAACCTGGGTGGCTACACCTTCACGGCCGCCGACGGCAGCACCCACGCCGCCGTCAGCGCCAACGGCGTGAACCCTGCGTTCGCCCCGGGCAACTGGATCGACGGCCCCGGCTTCGACGCCGCCAACGGCAGCGCCACGGCTGACCTGGCGCTGAACGGCGCCGAAAGCTTCGACCTGGTGTTCGGCTCGGCCTACACGTCCATCGGTATGACCATTGCCACCGGCATGGGCAATGCGCCCAGCGAAATCGACCTGACGGGCGCGAGCTTCAGCTTCACGGCCCTGGGCGCGGGCGGGCAGGTCATCGGCAGCGCCAGCCTGGCGCTGGCCCCGGGCGCACCCGTTGCGGCCTGGGTGACGCTGGTGGCCAGCGCGCCCATCAGCCGCCTGCAGGTGCGCGAAACGAATGCGGTGAGCATCCGCGACCAGTACTTCAGCGACATCCTGGTCACGCCCAGCAGCATCAGCCCGGTGCCCGAGCCCGCTACGGCGCTGATGCTGGCCCTGGGCGCACTGGGCATCGCCGTGCGCAAGGCCGGCGCCTGGGGCCGAGGCCGCTGATTCAGAACGGGATGTCGTCGTCCATGTCGTCGAAGCCCGAAGCAGGCTTCGACGCTGCCGGCGCGGCGGCCGGGCGGCTGGCGGGGGCGCTGCGCGGCGGGGCGCTGCGCGCGGCCGGCGCGGCCTGCGAATAGCCGTCGTCACCGCCGCCGCCCATGCCACCGCCGCCGCCACTGCGGCCGCCCAGCAGCTGCATTTCACTGGCCACGATGTCGGTGGTGTTGCGTTCCACGCCGTCCTTGTCGGTGTACTTGCCGTACTTCAGGCGGCCTTCGATGTAGACCGAGCCGCCCTTCTTCAGGTATTCACCGGCGATTTCGGCCAGGCGTTCGTAGAAGGTGACGCGGTGCCACTGCGTCTCTTCGATCATCTCGCCGCTGGCCTTGTCCTTGCGCTTGCTGGACGTGGCGATGCTGACCGTGGCCACGGCCATGCCGCTGGCGGCGTAACGCACTTCGGGGTCGCGGCCGCAGTTGCCGACGAGGATGACTTTGTTGACTGATGCCATGGGCGGGCTCCGCGGGGCTGGGGTAGGGGGCTGAGGGTTGCAGTGGATTATCCGCCGCGGGGCCCGCCAGGCTATCCCTCGCCAGCCCCCATAGCCGGGGCCACCGCAGGGGCTCGCCCGTCCTCGGGGGCCCGGGCGGCGGGGGGCCGCGGCAGGGCCCTGGCTTACCATCGCGACAAGATGTCTGCCGTCCTAGAACCTCGTTCCGCCGCGCCCGCGCGCAGCCCCGTGCAGCAGGTGCTGGAAGAGGTCTTCGGCTACACCGCCTTCCGCGGCGCGCAGCGCGAGATCATCGAACACGTCAGCGCCGGCGGCGACGCCCTGGTGCTGATGCCCACCGGCGGCGGCAAGAGCCTGTGCTACCAGGTGCCGGCGATCGCCCGCCACCGTGCCGGGCGCGGTGTGGCCGTCGTCGTCTCGCCGCTCATCGCGCTGATGCACGACCAGGTGGGCGCCCTGCACGAAGCCGGCGTGCCCGCGGCCTTCCTCAACAGCAGCCTGGACAGCGACAGCGCGCGCCAGGTCGAGCGCGATCTGCTGGCCGGCCGGCTGAACCTGCTCTATGCGGCGCCAGAGCGCATCCTCACGCCGCGCTTCGTGGCGATGCTGGAATCGCTGAACGAACGCGGCCTGCTCAGCCTCTTCGCCATCGACGAAGCGCATTGCGTCAGCCAGTGGGGGCACGACTTCCGCGAGGAATACCTCGGCCTGTCGATGCTGCACGAGCGCTTCCCGGGCGTGCCGCGCGTGGCGCTGACGGCCACGGCCGACGCGCACACCCGGGCCGACATCGTCGAACGCCTGAAGCTGGAGGACGCACGCCTGTTCGTGGCCAGCTTCGACCGGCCGAACATCCGCTACACCATCGTCGAGAAGGACGACCCGAAGAAGCAGCTGCTGCGCTTCATCCGCGACGACCACGAAGGCGACGCTGGCGTCGTCTACTGCCAGAGCCGCAAGAAGGTGGAAGACACCGCCACCTGGCTGGCCGCAGAAGGCATCAACGCCCTGCCCTACCACGCCGGGCTGGACGCCGACTTGCGCCGACGCCATCAAGATCGCTTCCTGCGCGAAGACAGCATCGTGATGGTGGCCACCATCGCTTTCGGCATGGGCATCGACAAGCCCGACGTGCGCTTCGTCGCGCACCTGGACTTGCCCAAGAACATCGAGGCCTACTACCAGGAAACCGGCCGCGCTGGCCGCGACGGCCTGCCGGCTGATGCCTGGATGGCCTATGGCCTGGCCGATGTGGTGAACCAGCGCCGCATGATCGACGACAGCGACGCTGGCGACGACTTCAAGCGCCTGCAGCGCGGCAAGCTCGACGCCCTGCTGGCCCTGGCCGAAGCCTGCGACTGCCGGCGCGTGCGGCTGCTGGACTACTTCGGCGAAGCCAGTTCGGACTGCGGCAACTGCGACAACTGCCTGCACGCGCCCGAGACCTGGGACGCCACCGAAGCCGCGCGCAAGGCGCTGAGCTGCATCTACCGCTTCCGCCAGGCCGGTGATGCTGGCCGTGGCCCGCGCAGCTTCGGTGCCGGGCACCTGCTGGACGTGCTGCGCGGCAAGCTCACCGACAAGGTCACGCAGTTCGGCCACCAGCAGCTGTCCACCTTCGGCATCGGCGCCGACCTGGCCGAAGCGCAGTGGCGTTCGGTGCTGCGCCAGCTCATCGCCCTGGGCCACCTGCGCACCGAAGGCGACTACAACACCCTGGCGCTGACCGACAGCGCACGCGACGTGCTGAAAGGCAGCGTGCCGGTGCGCCTGCGCGTGGCCGTGGACCCGCCCGCGCGCGGCGCGGGCAAGGGGCGCAGCACCCGCAGCGCGCGCGGCACGGGCAGCCACCTCGACAAGCCGCCGCCACTGCCGCTGGACACCGCCGCCACGCAGCGCTTTGCGGCGCTGAAGGCCTGGCGTGCCGAAGTGGCCCGCGAACACAACCTGCCGGCCTACGTTGTCTTTCACGACGCCAGCGTGGCCGAGATGGCGCGCGAGAACCCGGCCACGCTGGACGCGCTGGCGGCCATCAGCGGCGTGGGCGCGAAGAAGCTGGAAGCCTACGGGCGCGAGATCCTGCGCCTGCTGGGCAGCCAGGGTGGGCGCCAGGGCAGGGGGTCGGGCGCCGGCAGCGACCTGGGCCATGACGTCCCCGCCGATGCCGATGCCGAATTCAGCACCGCCGACCTGCCCCCGGAAGATCACGCCTGGGGTCTGCCAGAGGACCACTGAAGACCATCACTGAACCCGTCTGTGGCGTGAAAAGCATCACGCAGACGGGCGGCTGCAGGCCGTTATCCCCCGTTTAAGGCATTTGCAACCCTTGCTGGGTGATACTCCACACAGAACGCGGTTTGTAACAACGTGTGCGCGGGACCCCCGGCACGAACCCCGGCAAAGCAACTGAAGGCTGCTGTCTTGGCCACAGAACCCGAAGCGTCGACCCCGCCCGAGGCCAACGCCGTGCCGGCCCCGTTCCGGGCCGAGCCCGCTGGCCTGGCGCCTTTCCGGGGCACGGTCGTCGGCATCGGGGCTTCGGCCGGCGGACTGGACGCCCTGGAACGCTTCTTCGGCGCCCTGCCGGTGGACAGCGGCGCCGCCTTCGTCGTCATCCAGCACCTGTCGCCCGACCACAAGTCGATGATGGACAACCTGCTGGCGCGCTACACCGCGATGCCGGTGCGCGTAGCCGAACACGACATGCCGCTGGCGGGCAATGCCGTGTTCCTGATCCCGCCCGGCAAGCACCTGCGCCTGGCCGCCGACCGGCTGCTGCTGACGCCCAAGGCCGAACATGGGTTGAGCCTGCCGATCGACATCTTCTTCCACAGCATGGCCGAACAGTGGGCCGACGGCGCCATCGCCGTGGTGCTGTCGGGCACCGGCAGCGACGGTTCGCGCGGCGTGGCGGCCGTGAATGCCGCGGGCGGCTTCGTCTTCGTGCAGGACCCGACCAGCGCCAAGTTCGACGGCATGCCGCGCAGCGCCATCGGCACCGGGCTGGTGGACGTGGTGGCCCCGGCCGAAGAACTGGCCAAGCGGCTGCTGGCGCACCTGCGCGCACCGCGCGACGCCCTGCCACGCGGCGGTGCGGCCGACGACGGCGCCGCACAGCTGCGGCCGCTGGACGCCATCGGCGCTGGCCGGGGGCTTGAGCGCCACGGTGATCGGGGCCTCGCGCAAGGCGCCTGGGCCAGACAGCGCCTCGAACGCCCGAAAGCGCAGGGGTGCACAGCCTGCCGAGGCCACGCCATTGGGCTGACCGGCCGTGCGGGCGCCCAGCCGCTGCGCGACCTCCCCCGCGCGCAGCGCCAGCTCGGCCTGCTCCGCCCGGATGGCGGTGGGCCAGTGCGCCTGCGCGAACACGGCGGCATCGGGCCAGTCCATCACGCCGGCGTTGATGAGCGAGCCGCCACCGAGCCC